>NZ_JBYTBO010000004.1:0-375039 GCF_058789255.1 Pseudomonas sp. FW215-R2 | reverse complement strand
GAGCAACCGTTGAATGGCAGAACCGTTTCTGTCAGCCCTTCAATCGAACAAAAGGAATCGTGCATGTTGCGTAAAACCCTTTTAGCCGGCCTGTGTGCCAGCGCAGTGATCTGCAGCCCGGCATTCGCTGCCGCCTCGAAGGAACTGCAAAGCGAACAGGGCACCCTCGAAGTCACCACCATTACGCAGGGTCTTGAGCATCCATGGGCCTTGGCGTTCTTGCCGGATCGTCAGGGCATGCTGGTGACAGAGCGCCCTGGTAACCTGCGGGTAGTGGGCATGGACGGCAAACGATCGGCGCCCATCGAGGGCGTTCCGAAGGTCTGGGCCAAGGGGCAGGGCGGATTGCTGGACGTGGTGCTGTCGCCAGACTTCAAACAGGATCGGATGGTGTACCTGTCGTATGCCGAGGGCGGTGGCGCCGGTGACAAGGCGGGGACTGCGGTCGGACGCGGACGCCTGTCGGATGACCTGAAAACCCTCAAGGACTTCACTGTTATTTTCCGTCAGGAACCGAAGCTGTCGGTCGGCAATCACTTTGGCTCGCGGCTGGTGTTCGACCGTGACGGTTATCTGTTCATCACCCTCGGCGAAAACAACGACCGGCCAACTGCGCAGGATCTGGACAAATTGCAGGGTAAAGTCGTGCGGATCTATCCGGACGGCAAGGTGCCGGATGACAACCCGTTTGTCGGCCAGTCCGGTGTGCGTCCGGAGATCTGGTCCTATGGCCATCGCAACCCGCAGGGTGCAGCGCTCAATCCATGGACCGGCACGTTGTGGGAGAACGAACACGGCCCGCGCGGTGGCGACGAGGTGAACATCATCGAGCGCGGGAAAAACTACGGCTGGCCGCTGGCAACCCATGGCATCAACTATTCGATGCAGCCCATCCCGGAAGCCCAGGGTAAAACCGTCGAAGGTACTGTCTCACCGCATCACGTCTGGGAAAAGTCACCCGGCGTCACCGGCATGGCGTTCTACGATGCCGATCGTTTCAAACCCTGGCAGCACAACGTATTCATCGGCGCACTGGCCACTCAGGAGCTGATCCGCCTGCAATTCGACGGTGACAAGGTGGTGCATGAGGAGCGTTTGCTGGGCGATCTGAAACAACGTATCCGTGATGTACGCCAGGGGCCGGATGGTTACTTGTATGTGCTGACAGATGAGTCCGACGGCTCGCTGTACAAGGTCGGACTCAAATGAGCACTTCATGCGGGTGAGCGAGCGTAGAGCACTACCGCCGCCCGCAGCTTGCCGCGCCCGAAGCGGCACATTTTTTCGAACTCTCCATGGCTGACCGGCACATGCTGGCAGTCCATGGGCTGGCGATGCTGGCTGTGGTCGACATCCGGGTCATGCAGGTAGACGAAATCTTCGTCGCAATCGGTGACGATCACCCAATGCGGCGATTTGGAGCGGGTCAGACGATAGCTGCTGATCAGCACCAATGGTTGCCCGCCGGCGTTTAGCAGTCGGGGTAAATCCAGTGTCGTGCCGATGATTTGATCTACGTCGGTGTCGTTCAGTTGTGCCATGAACTCGTCATGCACCAGGCGCATGACGTCTTTTTTATGCGCGTCGCGCACGCCGTCGAGAAACAGCGGCCCGGTCATGCTCAGTTGCAAACGCACGCGAAACCCTCGGCGCCATGCCGCCAATGCCAACCCTTGAGGGCTGCAACCGCCATGGCCGGCGGTCATGAACACGGTGGTCGCTTCACGCCAGAGCTGCAACTCCTCGCGGCGCTCCAGCAAGCGATGAGCCTGCAACGCGCCCATGGCCATCAACAAACACGCCGGACCACAGGTGAAATCGGTGGTTTGCCGGTAATAGGGCACCTTGATGCTGCGTGAGTCGTGGTGTTGAAGGATGCGTTTTTCCAGGCGCAAGGCGTCCGCGTGGTCTTCGTAGTAGTCGTGAATCAGCGCAAAGCGCCGATAGCCACTGCGTTCGTACAGCGCGATGGCGGCGGGGTTGTCGGTGCGCACCTCCAGTCGCAGGTAAGCGCAGTCGTGCTCAAGGGCGCACGACTCGATGCGTTGCAGCAATTGCTTGCCCAGACCACCGCCCCGGGCTTCGGGGGAAATGGCGATGGAATACAACCGCGCAAGCGACGTGCCGCGATGGAACAGCACCAGCGCATAACCCAGCAGCTGACCCTCGCGTTCGGCCACCAGCAACTGGCCGTGGGCTCGGGTAATCATCCATTGAAAGCTGCGGCGGGTGAGCCGGTCCGTGGTGAAGCAGTGCATTTCCAGCGCCAGCAGCGCCGGTAAATCATCAACTGTCGCCAAGCGAAAAACAGTGTTCATATGACCGCCGTAAAAGTTGCGTAACGAAACGGGACTTTCGAAAAAGTTCGTGCTTAATAGAAAAGGTCTTGTTCTCCAACGGATCAATTTCTATGTCAGCGGTACAGGGTCATTGGCGCGAAGTATCCAAGCAAAGTTTGCCACCGGCAACTTATTTAAAACCGCAAATAAGAACTTCAAGTCAAGTGTTGATCATCGTCGAACGCAAGGAGGACTGGGCCTCCTACTTTCCCAGCGAAGACATCCTGACGGCGCAGGAATACCTCGAACAACCCCCCGACAATGAGCCGGGAAAACGGGTGCAGGTGATCAACCTGTGCCGCAGCTACAAGTATCTAGGCCACGGCTACTACTGCTCGTTGCTGGCCGAGGCTCGGGGCCACAAGGTGATTCCGTCGGTACGCACCATCAGCGAACTGACCCGGAAATCCCTTTATGGCCTGGCTCTGGATGACCTGGATAAAACCCTGGAAAAAGCCCTCAGCCATCACCTCTACAGTGATACTGAAGGTTTTACGCTGACACTTTATTTCGGCAGAACGCATATCGAGCCGTTGCAGGATCTGGCCCGACAATTGTTTGAAGTGTTTCCGTGTCCGATTCTGTTAGTTGAATTCCGTAGAACTAACGGTTGGCACATCGAAGGCATCAAGTCCGGTGCCCTGCACAAGTTGCGCGATGATCAGGAAGATCAGTTCGCCAACGCGCTGGACGGTTTCAGCCGCAAGATCTGGCGTGTACCGCGCTCGCCGCAAGTGGCGCGTTATGACCTGGCGATCCTGCACGATCCGCAGGAAGCCTTGCCGCCGTCCAACGCCCGTGCGCTGGAAAACTTCGTGCGAGTCGGCAAAGGCATGGGTATCGATGTCGAACTGATCGAACGCAAGGACTACGCACGGCTGGCCGAATACGACGGCTTGCTGATCCGCGAGACTACCAGCGTCGACAACCACACCTACCGCTTCGCCAAGAAAGCTGAAAGCGAAGGACTGGTGGTGATGGACGACCCGACGTCGATCCTGCGCTGCACCAACAAGGTTTATCTCACCGACCTGCTCAACAGCCACCAATTGGGTATGCCCGCCACGGAAATTCTCTACAAGGAGCGACCCGAAGACTTCGAACGGGTCGGCGAGCGTCTCGGCTTTCCGTTGGTGCTGAAAATCCCCGACGGCTGCTTCTCCCGGGGCGTGATCAAGGTCGAGAGCCAACAGGCATTGCTCGAAGCTACCGCCGAGCTGTTCGAACACTCGGTGCTGTTGCTGGCCCAGGAGTTTTTCTACACCGAGTACGACTGGCGCATCGGCGTACTCAACCGCAAACCGATCTTTGCCTGTCAGTACTTCATGTCCAAGGGGCACTGGCAGATCTACAACCACAAAGCCAAGGGCCAGGACGTCAACGGCGAGTGCCGCACGCTGGCGATTCACGAAGCGCCGCGTGCGGTGGTGGAACTGGCGGTGAAGACCGCCAACCTGATCGGCGACGGACTGTATGGTGTGGACCTGAAACAGGCCGGTGACAAGGTCGTAGTGATCGAGGTCAACGACAACCCGAACCTCGACGCTGGCATCGAAGACGCCTACTTGCAAGACGATCTGTATTCGCTGGTACTGGAGGAGTTCGTGAGGCGTCTGGAACTCAAACGCCGCGGTCAGGCCTGGTGACCGGCCGATGATCAACAGCTTTGCACTGAGCCACGGCGCCTTGCAGCGGGTCGAGCGGCTGGACGCCGAGGTGATGCTGTTCAGCAACCCCGACGCTGGCGAGCGCGACGTGCTTCACAGTCATTTCAAATTGGACGAACACGCGTTGGCCTCGGCGCTGGACCCGGACGAGGTGTCGCGGATCGAGTTTCACCCCGACCATCTGTTCCTGATCTGGAAGCGTCCGGAGAACTATTCCGGCGGCGGCAGCCTGGCGTTCGAGGTGTCGTCCTGCGGTTTGCTGTTTTCGCCGGGCCAACTGTTGGTGATCGCCACCGATGAGACGCCGTTGCACGGTCTCGGCACGCGCCGGCCACTCAATACACCGCTGGATGTGTTGCTGGACCTGCTGTTCAACAACATCCATCACTACCTCGGGCACCTGAAGGTGATCAAACTGGTCGCCCGGGAGTTGCAGCAGAAATTCAACGCTTCGATGCAAAACCAGCATCTGGTGCAGATGTTCAACCTCAGCGAAAGCCTGATCTATTACATCAACGCGCTGCACAGCAATGGCGCGGTGCTCACGCGACTGCGCAACCACGCGGAAAAGCAGCATTTCGGCAGCGAAGCCATTGGCCTGATCGACGACCTGATCATCGAAAACAACCAATGCTACAAGCAGGCGGAAATCTACTCGACGGTGTTCTCCGGGCTGATCGACGCCCGGGGCAACCTGATGAACAACAGCATGAACAACCTGCTGCGCAAGCTGACGCTGATCAACGTGGTGTTTTTGCCGCTCAACCTGATTGCGAGCATCGGCGGCATGTCGGAGTTCAGCATGATGACCGCCGGGACACCGTGGTGGGTGTCGTACCCATTGTTCCTGGCGGCGATGCTGTTGGGGGCCGGCGGGATGCTGTTCGGGCTCAGGCGTCTGGCGAAATGACGGCGGCCGGGCGTTTGCGGTCCTGCAGGCCTCGGACCACCAGGTAAAGCAATGGTCCAATGGATACAAACACCGCCGTCAGCAACAGGTACGGCACCACCGACCAGCCCGATTGCCCACGGCTACGCGCATCCTTGAACATCCAGATGCCGGCCAGGGTCGCCAGCAGATAAAGATCGATCACCACCTGCGCAGTGTCTGGCCGCGACATCAGGCTGATGCCGAAGTCGATCAGCGATTGTTCGGCTTGCAGCATCACGCCAACGGTGTAGCCGCTGAAGGCAATCAACGCGGCGAGGGGCAGGGCGATGGGCATCATGTATTCCTTCCTTGGGCAGATGAGCGAAAGGCCAGCCTACAGACCCGCCGCAAAAATCGCCATTGACTTGCCAGCAACGCCCGGGCTAATTTCGAGCCCATGACTTCCACCGTACTGCGTTGCCAGCCAAGCATTATTACCGCCATTCCTCATTTGGCGGGCTAGCTCACGACTGCAGCACCCAACCCGCCCTAGAGGCGGGTTTTTACTTTCTGTCTCCGGGGTTCTGAATCAAACGTCAGGAGACGACCATGCGCCACAGCCCCGCCCAGCAAGCCCTGCTTGAGCAGTACGTGAAAAAGATCCTCGCCGCGCCGGTGTATGAGCTGGCGGTGCGCACGCCGTTGCAACCGGCGCCGGCCTTGTCCGAAGCGCTGGGCAACCGGATCCTGCTCAAGCGCGAAGACCTGCAACCGACGTTCTCCTTCAAGATCCGTGGCGCCTACAACAAATTGGTGCAACTGAGCGACGAGCAAAAGGCGCGCGGGGTGATCACGGCGTCGGCGGGTAATCACGCTCAAGGCGTAGCGCTGGCGGCGCGTGAATTGGGCATTGCTGCGACTATCGTCATGCCGGCCACAACACCTGAGTTGAAAGTGCTGGGCGTCAGTAGTCGCGGCGCCGAGGCATTGCTGCATGGCGAAAGCTTTCCGTTTGCCCTGGCCCACGCGCTGCAACTGGCTGAGCAGACTGGGCGAACGTTTGTCTCGCCGTTCGACGATCCTGATGTAATCGCTGGCCAAGGTACGGTTGCCATGGAAATCCTGCGCGAACATCAGGGCGCGCTTGATGCGATCTTTGTCCCGGTGGGCGGTGGCGGGTTGATCGCCGGCATCGCGGCATACGTCAAATACTTGCGGCCGGAGGTGCGGATCATTGGCGTGGAGTCGGAGCACTCGGCCTGCCTGAAGGCTGCTTTGCAGGCAGATGAACGGGTGGTGCTGCCGAGTGTGGGCACCTTCGCCGATGGCGTAGCGGTGGCGCAGATCGGCGCCTACGGGTTCGAGGTTTGCCGTTTCTGCGTGGATGAAGTGATCACCGTCAGCAACGACGAACTCTGCGCAGCGATCAAGAATATCTACGACGATACCCGCTCGATCACCGAGCCTTCCGGGGCGTTGGCGGTCGCGGGCATCAAACAGTACGTGGCGCAAACCGGCGCACGGAACCAGACGCTGATCGCCATCGATTCCGGCGCCAATATCAACTTCGACAGCTTGCGTCACGTCGCCGAGCGAGCGGCGGCGTGTGGTGTTGTGGCTTGAGATTACTCGGGAATGGCGACGCCGACCTTGTCCGAAGCCGACCAGATGCGATAGCGCACTTCGACATCCGTCGGTGCGTAAACCACGATTGGCAGCTTGCTGTTGTAGCGCACCGTGAAGCCGTCACCGATCACCGGTACGAAGGCGCGTTTTTTCTGGGTGCCGGGCGGGCAGGCCATCAGCGTGCTCATCGGGCCGCTGACTTTTTCCAGGCGGTAGAACGGATAGCCCCAGCCTTCGAGGTTTTTCTCTTCAAGGGTGCCGCCCAGGCGCTGGCGGTTGCAGTCGACTTCGAGGGTCTTGCCGGCGAGGATTTCGACTTTGAAGTTGTCTTCCTGTGCCTGCTGCGGCAAATGGATGACCTGACGAGTGAAGCCCGCTTCGGCTTTGGGGTAGGGCGCCGTGTCTTCAAGTTTGGCGGCGTGGGTGAGAGTAGACAGGCTGGCAAGCATCAGGCCGGCGGTCGCGTAAACAGTGAAATTTCTCATTGAAGCCTCCTGGCGGGTGTACGTTGGTAGACGGGCATTCTCACTGTCATGGACGGTGAATGCAAACCGCCAGCCGCTTGCAAATTGCAGTGCCTGCACGATCGGATCTTGCATTCTGCAACTGGCCAGTTACCTGTTTTTTTGCCAACCCATTGATTTTGAAGGAGGAGAAATCGACCCGATGAAAGGCACGGTTTATGCGTTGATTTGGTGCGGCGCACCGAGTTTGTGCGCCTACACTCCAATGGGCATTTCGCAGTACAGCCGCTTGCCACACCCAGGGATTCAGCGGGGATACACCCGTGGGGAGGCGTGGTAACGGTCATGTGAATACTTGATTGGCAGTCTCACAGTAAGGAGAGGGTTCGCCATGTTTCTGTCTGCCTTGGAACTACGCAATATCATTGAAAGCAGCTTTCTGCCGAAACGCTGCCAATGCACGCTGTCCCCGGATCTGTCGATGACCGTCAAGGTGTATGGCGATCACCAGACCGATCAGGTTGATTTGCTGGTGAGTGGCATCGATGCCAGTCACTTGAACAGCTGTCGCGAAATCAACGGCCTGATCGCCGGGTTGCGCTCGGATCTGGCGCAACACACGGCAACCCATCATTCATTGCCGCGATCAAAAGCCGTTTAACCGACCGTTTCACCCAGTTCGATCGTCACGCGCCGGGCCTGGACAAAACCGAGGCCCAGCGCGAACTCGACCAGCACCGCGAGCAGAATCCCGGGGCCGGCGTGGCCGTTGAGCCATTCTGCGAAACCCAGCACCGCCAAACCAAAACAGCCGACGATAAAACCGTTGCTCAGTGCATTGCGCGCGATCGACACCGGCGCATTGCGCACCAGATAAAACATCACCCCCAACGCTGCAAACAGCACCGCCATGCGTCGCGCTACAAAACCTGCTGCTTCTGAATATTCAATGCTCCAGATCGAAAGCAGTACTTGCGGCGCCAGGCCCCAGGCCAGCGCCAGCAAGAAACACAGACAAAAGGTGAGGGTCGACAACGTGCGAAACGACAACTGCATGGCGAATCCTTGCGGCAGTGAGAAGTGATCCGAGGATAACCTTCGAGACCCTTGCTCGCCTACCGCAAAGCCGCAATTCAGAGCTTTCTGTCAGTTCTGGAAGTCGCAGGCGTCAGACATTTTCCGGTAGGTGATTTCTTCGGGTTTGCCGGTGGTGTCGATGTACTTCATATCGGCATCAATCACCTTGCAAGTCTTTGCGGGCTGCTCGGTCATCGAGACCACTTTGGCCACATTCAACGGCATGCCGTAGGTGTAAGGCACGGCTTTGGTTGTTGCCGTGGTGTCATTGGCCTGGGCCAACCCGGCAAACGCGGTGCAGGCGAGGGCGGTGGTGAGCAGAAACGGACGAATGTTCATGGAGTGACTCCCGTGCGACGGAAAGAAAGCCCGGCGTGAAACACGCCAGGCCTGCCGCACTGGGCGTCAGCATCGGGCTGAGAGCGTGCGGATGTTTAGAGTCTTTGACCGCGGCGTTAAGCGAGGGTTAACCCGGCTGAATGCCGGCTGTCTGGCGGGGGGATTGTTTCGTGGGAGAGTCTCGGCGTATTCCTGCAAGGGTGGATGCCTTGTCTGCTTTCGGCGGTTCAAGGGGGGCGCAATGGTCCCCTGTTGAACAAAGAATCTCAGCGTCTACGGATAAGGTTTCAGCTCAATCAGCGCTTCACCTTCGACGGTTGAGGAAGCCGGCAACTCATCCGCTTCCAGATAGGCGTCCGCCGGACCGTAAATCAGGTACTTGTGGACGCTTTCATGCCCGACGTTCTCGAATATCACTTGAGGGCCTTTCGAGCCGCTCAATATCCAACGAGGGCGGTTCCTTTCCGCAAATTCCACACGGTGTACCCACCTGTCAGTTGTATCCCGAAAGAACAGGATGCCTTGTTGGTAGTTGGAGCTGAACTCGCCAGTGATCAGAAAGACATTCACGCCTTTGCCTGTGGGCACGCATTGCCAATCAACACGACTGCCGAAAGACTTATCGGCATCTGCATACAAGAATCCGGTTTCTTGCTCCTGACGGATCTTGTAAACGTGAGCGTCGGAGAGGGGATGGCCCCGCAGCAAGGATAGTCTGCTGCAGGAGCCGGCCAGATCACACTCAGCCACCGTCGTGAACGGCGGCTGAGCGGCAAAGGCGTGAAGGCTTGATGCGATGAGTCCAGCCGCGAAGACTACGTTGCGTATCACGCAGACTTCACAACCTGCTTTGGCGACACGACGGTGCCTGGCTTGTCGTTAGCGGCCGGGGCCGGAATGACCGGCGGCAGAATCGCGATCCCGGTGCCCGCGCCCGGCGCACCACCGGTATTGGCTTTCACCTCGGCACCGCTGATGGTCACGCCACCGGCATCGACCTTGACGAAGCTGCCGCCAGCCTTGGCCGTCAGCTCCATCCCGCCCTCGATCACAACTTTGTCGCCAGCGTGGTAGTGAATCTCCGTGCCTGCTTCCACGAACTGCCCGGTGCCGACCTTCACGTGCTGAGTCACGCCCACGGTCAGGTGATCGTTGGCGCGCATTTCGCTCTTGCGATCCAGATGAGTGATGCGGTGTTCCTCGACCTTGAATTCGCTCAGGGTATTGGCTTCGACGGTGTCGTGCCGTTCGTTGCCAACCCGAATCTTCTGGTCGTGCTCGATGTTTTCGTCCCAGTCGCGCTGGGCGTGGATGTAGATCTGCTCCACGCCTTTCTTGTCTTCGATGCGGAACTCGTTGTAGCCCTTGCCGCCCGGTGAGCTCAGGGTTTTGAAGGTGCTGCGGGTCTTGTTCGCCGGCAGGTCGTAGGGGACGACGTTTTCCTTGTGGTACAGGCAACCGGTGACCAGCGGCTGGTCGGGGTCGCCTTCAAGGAAGGTCACCAGCACTTCCATGCCGATCCGTGGAATGGCGATCCCGCCATAGGCCGCGCCGGCCCAGCCGCTGGCGACGCGCATCCAGCAAGTGGTCTTGTCGTCAGCCTGGCCGTCGCGGTCCCAGTGGAATTGCACCTTCACCCGGCCGTACTGGTCGCAGTGGATTTCTTCGCCGGCGGGGCCGGTGACGATGGCGGTCTGGCTGCCGAGGACTTTCGGTTTCGGGTGTTCGAGGGCAGGGCGGTAGTGCGCGTCCCACGGGGTGGCGACGAAGCTGTTGCGGTAGCCCTGGTGGAAATCGCTCTTGTTGTCGGTGACGTCGCTGGTGACGTTTTCGCCCAGCACTTGCGGTTGCTTGCCTTCGTGGAAGATTTCCAGCAGCAGCCACAGGTCGTTCCACTCGGCGCGCGGGTGTTCGGCCAGGGACATGAAATGGCCGGTCGTCAGTGTCGGCTCGTCACCCTTGCCTTCGGCGAGTTTGTAGTCGCTGCGATGGCGCTCCAGCGCTCGGGTCGAGAGGAACTTGCCGCGCTCACGGGTGGTGAAACGGCCGGGATAGTCGTAGTCCTCAAGGTCCGGCATGAACGCGGATTTGGCGGCGCCTTCAGGCAGGATCTTCGGTTTCTCGAAATCGTAATCGCGACGGCTGACACGGCTGGTGCGGGTTTCCAGGCGCAGGTTGAAGCGCTTGATCACCGGTTTGTCGGCGGTCATGCCGGAGTCTTGCTGGTAGTTCACCGGTTTCAGTTTGCGGAACACGGTCTGGTCATCACCGAACACCAGTTTGTGGCCGCTGCTGCTGTGCTGGAAGTGGAAGTGGATGCCTTCCTCTTCGCACAGGCGCTGGATGAAATGCAGGTCGGACTCGTCGTACTGCACGCAGTAGTCGCGTTCCGGGTACTCGGCGCTGAGCTGGAAGCTGTAGGCGTCGGCCAGGATGCCGCGATCTTCCAGGACTTGAGCGATGATCTTCGGTACCGTCAGTTGCTGGAAAATCTGCTGGTCATGGTTGTGCCGCAGGTAGGCCAGTTGCGGCACCAGACTGAGGCTGTAACGGGTCAGGGTCTTGCCGGAGTCACCTTGCTCGATGCGATACACCAGGCCATGAATCTTGCCCTCGCCGGTGGCGCCGAACGTCAGGCAGCCGGGCTTGTGCAGGAGTTCTTCGAGTTTGAGGTCGGGACGGGCGCTGACCAGTTCGAGGTCGAAACGGAACGGTTCGTTGAGGGCTTCGCGACCGGTGAAGCTGAGGACTTGCAGATCGGCGGAAGCGCCCTCGAGCGTGAGGGTAATGTGGGTAGCGTTGGCGTCCAGCATGCCTTGATTTCCGTCCTTTGGATTAGCGTGGGCGGATGGTGCAGGATTAAACGGCCTCGTTCAAGGCGCAAATGCCGTAGAAGCATCGGCCCGAAGGCATAGGGAAAACCCTTAGACCGGTTGTTTCGCCTTGTGAAACCGGTACTTGCGGGCGACTGATCCAGCGCAATCGCCAACGACGGCCTTCAAGAACAATCAGTCAGTTTCAGACTAAAGTCGCCTGTGGCACGTCAAAGCCATCTGCCATCATGGGCGCTCACCCCCGCGTGTTCACTTCCTTCCGGTTCTTCACTGTTCCGGGACGGGAGCTATTTCTGGTTTGTTTGCGCCCCTGCGCAATCGTTGTTCTGTTGGAGTTTTCAATGCGTCCCCCATTTCCCCTCATCACCCCGCGCCAGTCGTTTGGCTTCGGAGCCTTTGTGCTGTGCGCCGGTTTTACCGCGCAGGTTCAGGCCAGCGGTTTTTTCGAAGACACTACGGCGAAGATCGAATCGCGCACGGTGTACTTCAACCGTGATTTCCGTGATGGGCACACCTCCAGTGATCAGGGCGCATCCAAGCGCGAAGAGTCGGCGCAGGGCTTCATTCTCAACCTGCAATCGGGCTATACCGAAGGCACCGTCGGTTTCGGCATCGATGCGCTGGGCATGGCGGGCTTCCAGCTCGATTCCAGCCCCGACCGCAGCAACAGCGGCTTGCTGCCGTCCAGCGGCGATAACCCGCGTGGTTCGAAAGGTCAGTACGCGAAGATGGGCCTGACGGCCAAGGTGAAAGTCTCGGACACCGTGCTGAAATACGGCGCGCTGCTACCGGATCTGCCGCTGCTCAAGTACAACGACGGCCGCCTGCTGCCGACCATGTTCAACGGTGCGATGCTGACGTCCAAGGAAGTGAAGGACCTGACTTTCATGGCCGCGCGCCTGGACAAGTACACCGCCCGGGACTCGACCGACTCCCAGGACATTCGCGTGCACTGCAAGAACAAGCGTTATGCCTGCAACGTCACCGCCGATCATTTCGACATGTACGGCTTCGATTACAAGATCAACGATCGCCTGACCGCGCAGTATCACTACGCCGAGCTGGAAGACATCTATCGCCAGCACTTCGTGGGTCTGTTGGGCAACCAGCCGCTGGGTGATGGTGTGCTGAAAGCCGATCTGCGGTTGCTGAAAAGCGCCGACAGCGGCGATGCGAAAGCCGGTTCCATCGACAACCGTGCCTTGAGCGGCATGCTGTCCTACGGCATCAGCGGCCACACCTTCAGCGCCGGCTGGCAGCGCATGAACGGCGACAATTCGATGCCGTATCTGGATGGCAGCAACCCGTACCTGGTGAACTACGTGCAGGTCAACGACTTCGCCGCCGCACAGGAACGTTCCTGGCAGCTGCGTTACGACTATGACTTCAAGGCGATCGGCATCAACGGCCTGAGCTTCCTGACCCGTTACGTGAACGGCGACCACATCAAGGTTCCGGGCAGCGATCAGGAAGGCAAAGAGTGGGAACGCGACAGCGAGTTGAAGTACGTGATCCAGAGCGGCACGTTCAAGGATGTCAGCCTGCGTTTGCGTAATGCGACGTATCGCACCAACTACGAGAAGTTCGCCCGGGACGTGGATGAGACCCGGTTGATTGTGAGTTACAACTTTTCGGTGTTGTAAGTCCGTTCAGTTCAATGACCATCGCGAGTTCACTCGCGATGGTTTTTTTTGGCCTGCGATCAGAGCCAATGCCAGAACCGGCTCCAGAACCCGCGATTCAAATCATCCTTGCACGCCGCGTATTGTTGACCGTACATGTCCGAGCGGTTCTGCACCTTGCGCGCCACCGGCGGCAGCCACGCCTTGCTGGCATAGGTCTTCTGGCGAAACCCGCCCCAGCCTTCGTGGTAATTGAGGTACTGGTTGTAAGCGTCGTACTTGTACACGCCGTTGACCGAGGTGGTCTTGTCCATGTACCAGCCGACAAAGTCGATGGCGTCGTCGAAGTCTTCGCGGTCGGCGCCGTGACGGCCGGTGCTTTTCTGGTAGTCGGACCAGACTTCGTCTTTGGCCTGCGCATAACCCGATGCCGTCGTGACGCGACCCCACGGAATCACCCACAGCAGGTATTTGCGCGGCGTCTTGGCGTCGTAGCGGTAGCCGGATTCCTGATACATGATCGCGAACGGCACCTGGATCGGTACGCCCCAGCGCTTTTGCGTGACTTGCGCCGCGTCGTACCAATCACTCTTTTCCCGAAAAATCTCGCAGAGGTTTTCCGGCGAACGCGGTGGCGATGTTCCGCAGCCGCTCAACAGTGCCGCCAATACCAAAAGTCCAACCGTGCGCCCCGAATTCAAAAGCCGTCATCCCGTCGTGCAAAAAAGGGCGCCAGTCTACGCGGTCAGGTCAACTGATGGCGATAAGGCAAATCCGGACCTGTCTTGCTGCAGGTCAGGGCGGCCGCCTGTACAGCAAACCTGAGCATGGCGTCGATCTGTTCGCGTTGCAGATGCTGTACGCCTTCCACCGAATCCAGTTCCTGCTCGGTCAGCCAGGTGATCAACGCGGCCTGGAAGGTATCGCCGGCGCCAACGGTATCGGCGATCTTCACTGCAGAGGCCGGCACCGACCATGAACCGTGAGCACGACTGAACACGGTCGCGCCTTCACCGCCACGGGTCAGGAACACCACCTGACAGCGATACTGCAGCCAGCCTTCGATGACGCGCTGCGGATCCTGCTCGGGGTACAGCAGGCTCAAGTCTTCGTCGCTGACCTTGATCAGGTCCGCCAGTTGCACCAGCGTGGCGATCCGCTCGCGCCACAGCTCGATGTTCGGCTCGGGATTGAGGCGCACGTTCGGGTCGAGGCTGATCAGGCGCTTGCCGCTTTCACGCTGAATCAGCGCGAGCAGAGTATCGGCAACCGGTTGCACCACCAGCGAGAACGAACCGAAGTGCAGACCGCGCACTTCAGACCCCAGCGTTGGCAGATGCGCCAGGCTCAACTGGCGGTCAGCGCAGCCTTCACCCCGGAAGCTGTAATGCGGCGAGCCATTGGCGCCCACTGCGACCATGGCCAGCGTGGTCGGCGCGGCGAAGTCCACCAGATAATCCGGGCGTACACCTTCATCTTTCAGAACTTGCTGCAAACGACGGCCGAGGTAGTCGGTGGACAACCCGGCGAACAGCGCCGAGTCCACGCCCAGTCGGCGCAAACCCACGGCCACGTTGAACGGCGAGCCACCGGCAATCGCCTTGAAATTGACTTTCGACGCCTGCCCGCCGGCATCGTCTTCGCTGAAGAAATCGAACAGCGCTTCGCCACACACCAGGTACATAGTTGTTTGCTCTTTATAAGGTTGCGACATGCAGTCGATAGCGTTCATAGGCCTGCTGGAAGGCTGCGACATTCGCGGCAATCGGCAGGGTTTCACTGTTCAGGTCGAGCTTCACGCAGCGTTCGCACAGGTCGGCCAGGGTGTCTTCGTGGCCGTTCGACCACGACTTGCACCACGCCGCCTGAATCGCCGCGCCCAGGGCGGCGGCTTCGCTTTGCTCGGTGCAGATCACCGGGGTGTTCATGATGTCGGCGACGATCTGCCGCCACACCGCACTCTTCGAGCCGCCGCCGATCAGGCAAATGCTGCGGCTTTGTAAACCATTCTGGCGCAATAGATCCAGTCCGAAACGCAGGCCGAAGGTGGTGCCCTCGACGGCGGCGCGGCAAAGATTGGCCCGAGTCAGATTATCGCTAGTCAAGCCATGCAGGCTGCCGGTAGCGTGGGGCAGGGGAGGCACGCGCTCGCCGTTGAGGAACGGCAGCATGCTCACGCCTTCAGCGCCGATCGGCGCCTGGGCCACCAAGGCGTTGAAAGCGTCGAGATCGAGGTCGAACAATTCGCGGATCGCGCCGGTAGCGTTGGTCAGGTTCATGGTGCAGATCAACGGCAACCAGCCGCCGCTGGACGAGCAGAACGTGGCGACCGAAGCATCCGGACTGACCTTTGGCGCTTCAGCGTAGGCGTACACCGTACCGGAGGAACCGAGACTCATGGTGATCGCACCCGGCTGAATATTGCCGGTGCCGATGGCCCCCATCATGTTGTCGCCGCCACCGCTGGATACCAATGCGTTGGGGTTGATACCCAGTTGTTCGGCAATCGCCGGCAGGATCGTGCCGACCGCTTGATGGGCGTCGATCAGCTCCGGCAGCGCTGCTTGCAGACGGCCGCTGGCGTCGATGTCGCGCAGCAACTGCAAATCCCATTGGCGGGTGCGCACGTTGAAATAGCCGGTGCCGGATGCGTCGCCGTATTCGCTGCAACTACGGCCGGTGAGCCAGAAATTCAGGTAGTCGTGTGGCAACAGAATCTTTGCGATCCGTGAGAAAACGGCGGGATGTTGTTCCTTGGTCCATAGCAGTTTGGAGACGGTGTAACCCGGCGCGATGATCACGCCGAGGCGTTCCAGCGAGCCTCTTTCGCCGCCCAGGTAAGTCAACAGCCGATCGTTTTCTGCGGTGGTTTCGGTGTCGCACCAGAGCTTGGCCGGGCGCAGTACCTGGCCTTGGTCATCGAGCAGCACCAGACCGTGTTGCTGGCCGGAAACACCGATGCCGAGGATCGACTGGCCGTCGACATTTGCCGCCAGCAAGGCGCGGCGCGTGGCGAGGGCGAAAGCGTCCAGCCATTGGTGCGTGTCTTGCTCACGGCGACCGTTGGCACCGCTGATCATCGTGTGGGCGGCGGCACCCTGGCCGAGAACCTGGCCGCTGGTGGCGTCGAGGATGATGGCTTTGGTGCCTTGAGTGCCGCAGTCAATGCCCAGGAAGAGTTGTTGGGTTGTCATGAGTACCTCACCCGTCAGGACAGAATGCTTTCCAGAGTCCGCGTCACTCCCTCTTCCCGCAAGCTTTTCAGGCACCACTCAAACGCCGCCACAAACTCCGTCGAACGCGGTATCGCCGTACCGAAGATTTCTTCAACCCCCAACAACCGCTCAGTAATCAGCGAATCCTCCGCCACCAACGCCTGACAAAACGCCGCCCGAGGGTCCGGAATCGAATAAGTATCGCCATTCTCATCCACGCCTTTCAGATACAACGCCCAAGCTGCAACGACCAATGCCGCCCGTTTGGTCTCGCGTCCATCGGCAATCAACCGATTGATCGTCGGAATGGTGAACTTGGGAAACTTCGACGAACCATCGGAGCAAACACGTTCAAGCTGATCGGCAATCGCCTGATTGGAGAACCGCGCCACCAGCGTGTTCTTGTACTCGGTCAGGTCGATGCCCGGCACCGGCGCCAGTTGCGGGGTCACGTCCAGGTCCATGTAGGCGCGCATGTAGCGCACGAACAGTGGGTCATTCATGGTGTCGTGGACGAAGCGGTAACCCTTCAGAAAGCCCAGATAGGTCAGGGCCAGATGACTGCCGTTGAGCAGTTTGATCTTCATCTCTTCGTAGGGCGAAACATCGTCGGTGAACTGCACGCCGACCTTTTCCCAGGCCGGGCGGCCGTTGACGAACTTGTCTTCCAGCACCCATTGCACAAACGGTTCGCACACCACTGGCCAGGCGTCGTCGACGGCGTGTTTGTCCGCCAGTTGCAGGCGATGCGCGGTGCTGGTCATCGGGGTGATACGGTCGACCATGGCGTTGGGGAAGCTGACGTTGGCGTCGATCCAGTCGCGCAAGTCCGGATCAAGCAGCGCGGTGAAGGCCAGCAATGCCTTGCGGGTGACGGCGCCGTTGTGTGGCAGATTATCGCAGGACATCACGGTAAACGCCGGAATGCCCGCCGCACGCCGCCGGGCCAGCGCCGCGCAGAGGAAACCGAACACGGTTTGCGGCTGTTGCGGGTAAGTCAGGTCGTGCTGAATCTGTGGCAGGTGCGTCATGAACTCGCCGTTGCTGTCATCGATGCAATAGCCACCCTCGGTGATGGTCAGCGAGACGATGCGGATCTGCGGGTCGGCGAGTTTGTCGATCAGCACCTGGGCACTGTCGCTGGCCAGTAGCATGTCGCGGATCGAACCGATGACGCGGACTTCGGTGTCGTCGCTGTCGCCCAGTTCGAACAGGGTGAACAGGTAGTCCTGTTCCTTGAGGTCGTCACGGGCGCGGCGGTCTTCGGCGCGCAGGCCGACGCCGCAGATCGCCCAGTCCAGCGCTTCGCCGGTGTTCATCAGCGCATCGGTGTAATACGCCTGATGCGCGCGATGAAAACCGCCGACGCCAATGTGGGCGATGCCCTGGCGTGTGTCACTGAGGCTGTAGGCCGGCAACTTCACTTCGGCGGCGAGGCGGTTGAGGTTCTGTTTGTTGAGTTTCATCGGGTCAGTCTCGAAGTCAGGCGGCGGCGCGCAACGGGCGGGTCAGCGCCACGCCGTCGGCATCGAACAGATGGCAGTGGGAGGCGTCCAGGTGCAGGTTCAGTTGTTCGCCGTAACGGCTCGCCAGATCACCGCGCACGCGCATGGTCAGGGCTTCGCCGGCGTTGGTCCTGACGTGGCAGAAGGTGTCGCTGCCCAGCCGTTCGCTGACGTCGGCGGTGACTTGCAGGGTGCAGTCGCCCGGTTGCGCCAGCTCCAGATGTTCCGGGCGAATGCCCAGGGTCACAGCGCTGCCGACGCTCAGATTTGCCGCGTTGAACGGCAGGGTGATGCGCGTGCCGGCGTCCAGCGAAACTTCGCAGCTCTGGCCGTCGACCCGGGCGATCTTGCCCTTGAGGAAACCCATTTTCGGCGTGCCGAGAAACCCGGCGACGAACAGGTTGGCGGGGTTGTGATACAGGTCCAGCGGCGAGCCGACCTGTTCGATCTTGCCGCCATTGAGTACCACGACTTTGTCGGCCATGGTCATGGCTTCGACCTGATCGTGGGTCACGTAAATCATCGTCGCCTTGAGGTCCTTGTGCAGGCGCAGCAGTTCCAGGCGCATCTGCACCCGCAGGGCGGCGTCGAGGTTGGACAGCGGTTCGTCGAACAGGAAGATTTTCGGGTTGCGCACGATCGCCCGGCCGATGGCCACGCGCTGACGCTGACCGCCGGACAGTTGCTTCGGTTTGCGCTCGAGCATCGGGCCCAATTCGAGAATCCGCGCCGCTTCACCGACTTTTTTCTCGACCTCAGCCTTCGGCACGCCCGCCAGATCGAGGGCGAACGACATGTTCTTTTTCACGGTCATGTGCGGATACAGCGCGTAGGTCTGGAACACCATCGCCAGATCACGCTTGGCCGGGCTGACTTCGGTGATGTCGCGACCGTCCAGTTCGATGGTGCCGCCGCTGACTTCTTCAAGGCCGGCGATCAGTCGCAGCAGGGTGGATTTGCCGCAGCCCGACGGGCCGACGAATACCACGAATTCCTTGTCGTTCACCTCAAGGTCGATGCCCTTGATGATGGAAAAACCTTCGAAGCCTTTTTGCAGATTCTTGATTTTCAGGTTGGCCATGGTGGCGCTCCTCATACGAATTCTTATTTCACGGCGCCGAACGACAGGCCGCGCACCAGTTGTTTCTGGCTGATCCAGCCGAAGATCAGGATCGGCGCGCAGGCAAGCGTCGAGACGGCCGACAACTTGGCCCAGAACAATCCTTCGGGGCTTGAGTAGGAGGCGATCAGCGCGGTCAGCGGCGCGGCTTTGGACGAGGTCAGGTTCAGCGACCAGAACGCCTCGTTCCAGCACAGGATCAGCGACAGCAGCACGGTCGAGGCCAGCCCGCCCTTGGCGATCGGCAGCAGCACCCGGAGCATTTCCTGCATCAGCGTGGCGCCGTCGAGGCGGGCGGCTTCGAGGATGTCTTTGGGGATGTCCTTGAAGTAGGTGTAAATCATCCAGACCACGATCGGCAGGTTGATCAGCGTGTAGATCACGATCAGCGCAATGCGCGTGTCGAGCAGGCCGAAACTCTTGGCCAGCAGGTAGATCGGCATCAGCACGCCTACCGGCGGCAGCATCTTGGTGGAGAGCATCCACAGCAGCGTGCCCTTGGTGCGCTGGGTTTCGTAGAACGCCATCGAGTAGGCCGCCGGCACCGCGATCAGCAGGCAAAGAGCCGTGGCGCTGAAGGAGATCACCACCGAGTTCCAGGCAAAGCTGAAGTAATCACTGCGCTCGTTGATGTGCAGGTAGTTCTCCAGCGTCGGCGTGAAGATGAACTGCGGCGGCGTGGCGAAGGCGTCGATTTCGGTCTTGAAACTGGTCAGCACCATCCAGAAGATCGGGAAGAAAATGATGATCGCGATGGCCCAGGCCAGCGTGCCGAGCAGCAGGCTTTGCAGCCGGCGGGATTGTTGAAGAGTCATGGCAGGCCTCAGGCTTTGTCAGTCAGGTTTTTGCCGATCATCCGCACCAGAATGATCGCTGCGATGTTAGCGATGACCACGGCGATCAGGCCGCCGGCCGAGGCCATGCCGACGTCGAACTGCACCAGCGCCTGGTTGTAGATCAGGTAGGCGAGGTTGGTCGACGCGTAGCCGGGGCCGCCGTTGGTGGTGGTGAAGATTTCGGCGAACACCGACAGCAGGAAGATAGTTTCGATCATTACGACCACCGCAATCGGCCGCGCCAGATGCGGCAGGGTCAGGTGCCAGAAGATCGCGACAGGGCCGGCGCCGTCGAGGCGGGCGGCTTCTTTCTGTTCCTGGTCGAGGGACTGCATGGCGGTCATCAGGATCAGGATTGCGAAGGGCAGCCATTGCCAGGAAACAATGATGATGATCGACAGCAGCGGGTAGTGCGCCAGCCAGTCCACCGGTTGCGCGCCGAACAGCTTCCAGAGGTAGGCGAGGATCCCGGAGACCGGGTGGAAGATCAGGTTCTTCCAGATCAGCGCACCGACGGTGGGCATGATGAAAAACGGTGAAATCAGCATCACCCGCACGATGCCGCGACCGAAGAACTCGCTGGCCTCCAGCAGCGCACTGATCAACACACCGAACACCACGCTGATCAGCAACACGCTGCCCACCAGCAGCAAGGTGTTGGTGGCGCCGGGCAGGAACCCGGAGTCGGTCAGAAAGTAGGTGAAGTTATCCAGCCCGACGAATTCATTGATGCCCGGGTCGAGCAGGTTGTAGCGGATCATCGAGAAATAGACGGTCATGCCCAGCGGCACGATCATCCACAGCAGCAACAGGGCCACCGAAGGGCTGACCAGAAACCAGCCGGGATTGGCCACGCGGTTTTTGCGCTGGGGTTGCGACAGGTCGATGTGGGCTTTGGCAGTTGAAGTATTCATGGCGATCACATACTCGAGATACAGCGAGTTCTTTGAGGGGAGGGAGCAAGCTCCCTTCCTTCAATTGAAGAGGGCAGTGGTTACTTGGGGTAACCCGCGCGCTTCATCTCGCGTTCGGTGGTTTGCTGGGCGGCGGTCAGCGCCTGGTCGACCGTGGTCTGGCCGATCAGTGCCGCCGAGAACAGCTTGCCGACCTGGGTGCCCACACCCTGGAACTCAGGAATGGTCACCAGTTGAATGCCGATGTAAGGCACAGGCTTGAGGGTCGGTTTGCTCGGGTCAGCCGCTTTCAGCGACTCCAGCGTGACCTTGGCAAACGGTGCGGCGCTCATGTAGGCGTCGCTGTAGGTCGAGGCACGAGTGCCCGGCGGTACGTTGGCGATGCCGTCGGTCTTGGCGACCAGTTCGCCGTACTCTTTTGAGGTGGCCCAGGCACTGAATTCTTTGGCGGCGTCCTTGGCTTTGGAACTGGTCGGAATCGCCAGCGCCCACGAGTACAGCCATGCCGAGCCTTTATCGGTGACCTGATGCGGCGCAAAGGTGAAGCCGACGTGATCGGCGACCTTGCTCTGGGTCTTGTCGGTGACGAACGAGCCGGCGACGCTGGCATCGACCCAAATTGCGCATTTGCCGCTGTTGAACAGCGCGAGGTTTTCGTTGAAACCGTTGCTGGAGGCACCCGGTGGGCCGGACTTCTTCATGGTGTCGACGTAGAAGTTCAGCGCGTTCTTCCATTCCGGGCCACTGAATTCGGGTTTCCACTGCTCATCGAACCAGCGCGCACCATAGGCATTCGCCACGGTGGTGATCAGCGCCATGTTCTCGCCCCAGCCGGCCTTGCCGCGCAGGCAGATGCCGTATTGCTCCTTGTCCTTGTTGGTGAGTTTTTCGGCGAAGCCTGCGATCTGCTCCCAGGTCGGACGCTCCGGCATGGTCAGGCCGGCGTCCTTGAACAGGTCGGTGCGGTAATAGGTGATCGAGCTTTCGGCGTAGAACGGCAAGGCGTACAGCGAACCCTTGACCGACAGGCCTTCACGCACCGACGGGAACACATCGTCGAGGGCGTAACTGGCCGGCAGATCCTTCATCGGTTCCAGCCATCCTTTTGCACCCCAGAGTGCGGCTTCGTACATGCCGATGGTCAACACGTCGAACTGACCGCCCTGGGTGGCAATGTCGGTGGTCAGGCGCTGACGCAGGACGTTTTCTTCCAGCACGACCCAGTTCAACTTGATGTCCGGGTGCTCGGTCTCGAAGGTTTTCGAGAGCTTTTGCATGCGGATCATGTCGCTGTTGTTGACAGTGGCGATGGTCAGGGTCTGGGCGCCAAGGCTGACGCTGCTGAGGGTCATGCAGGTGAGGGCAAGCAGAGCTTTTGCAGTGGGTTGCATCGTGCACTCCTTTTCTGCACCCGGTGGGGGACAGAAGGACAGTTATTGTTTTTGTGTCTTCCGGCTGCAGGAAGAATGTGCACTGATTACAGCCTTCAATCGCAGGGCTGACAAATCATCCCTAGCACTTGAATCGATACTTTTTTGCACTCTCGATTGACGCGACAAACACAGGGAAGGGCGTTTCAGGACAGCGAGGGCAATGAAACCGTACAGGTTTTCGGGCGTCAGCCGTGGTTTTGCTCGGTCAGACGCTGCACCACCAGCCGCCGATAATGCGAGGGCGTCATGCCTTTGAGCTGCTGAAAGCGCCGATTGAAATTGGAGATGTTGTTGAAGCCCGACTCGAAACACACCTCGGTCACCGGTTTGTCACCGTCCGCCAGCAGTTCGCAGGATTTGCTGATGCGCAGGCGATTGACGAACTCGATGAAATTGCGCCCCGTGGCCTGCTTGAACACGCGGCTGAAATAGGTCGGTTTCATGCCCAGGTGCTCGGCGACTTCCTCCAGCGGCAGTTCACGGGCGTAGTGGGCGAAGATGTAATCCACGGCGCGGTTGGTGCGGTCGATGTTGTGTTCGTCGGCCAGTTGCGGCGTGGTTGCGCCGGATAGCAGTTGGTAGTCATCGGAGGCCGCCAGCAATTCCATCAGGATGAAAAAGTGCCCGAGACGGGTGATGCCGCTTGAATCGGCGATGCGTTGCATCAGGGTCATGGCCTGACGAATCGTCTGCGGTGAGCGGAATTCGATGCCGTACTGCGCGCGTTCCAGCAGTGGCGCCAGAGTCTTGAGTTCGGCGAACACCTGATGACCGCTTTCGAACAGCTCATCAGTGAAGTTGACCAGCATGTCGCGCTTCTCGACCACTTCGTCTTCGGCCACCTGGCTGATCCAGTTGTGCGGCAGGTTGGGGCCGGTGAGGAACAGCGTCTGCGGGTAGAAGTTGCCGATGTAGTCGCCGATGAATACCTTGCCCGAACTGGCCACGATCAGGTGCAGTTCGTATTCCTTGTGAAAATGCCAGCGCACCAGCGGGCAGGGGAAGCCGTGCTGGCGATAAATGATGGACAACCCGTTGTGGTCATCCATCAACTCGTAGGAGGGGTCGGTCACGCGGGCGGTTCGGGTCATGGTCGGACGCTTTTTTTGTTATCGCCCGGCGATCATGCCTCTTTGCGCGCCCGTTACGCCAGCAGGCGATCAGCGGGGCGCTGGTGGGCCTTGGTTTGATTCACGGCACGGCAAAACGACACGATGTTGGTCTCTTCGATGAAGTCGACGTTGATGACGTTGCACTTCATTGCCCAATCACTGTTGTCTGGATCGAACCACTCGTTCAGTTCTTTATGAATATCCACCGGGCCGCCCAGTGCGGTGTAACAGGTGGCGGACAACGACCAGGGTTTCCACGCGCCAGGTGGGGATTTCATGACGTAGCCGATGAACTGTTTCAACTCCGCCGAGTCGGTCCGATTGCTGCCCGACCATTCATGGTTGATGTAATCAATGAACACATGGCGATCAAGTTGCCAGTGTGACCGAGCGGCCGCAAATACACGTTGCTCCTTGCTGATGTGTTTGAGTTGCCCAAGGCCGGCGCTCAGGTTTTTGCTCGGGATCAAGCGATGTCCGAGCAGGTGAATCATCATTTTATTGAAGTAGTCATAATCGAAGTCGTTACCGTCGAGACTGTGGAAGTCCAGAACAATGAACTCGTCCGGGTTTTGCTTCAGAAAGTTTTCTACGTCGGTGATCAAGTTGCCCAGGGTTCGGGAGTTGCGGTGTCCGCCATGGTGAGCACGGAATCTGCTGACGCCTTCGGCCTTTGGCTCGTAAGCCAGGCGAATGTCCAGCACCCGTGCGCCATGGTGAAGTTGGGCGTGAAACGAGTCATGCTGGCAAGCCAGCCAATGACGGGGTGGGCCGAACACTGGATAACTGGCGCGCCAGTCGCTGCCAGCGTTGTGGGTTCCCGGCAGGGTCAGTTCGGATATCGAAAGTGAATCGATGGACGGTGTCGCCGCCATCCAGTTATAGGAGGCGTAGTTATTGATGTCGGTCATGCATGCATCCTGCATAAGTTGATTGAGGCGCCACTCTTTAATAACGAAAGTGGCGCGGGCAGGATGTTTATAGTGTTTAGCTTTTCAGATGGCTATCTATCGATTGATACAGGTTGTTGGTTGTTGTGTTTATAAATTTCAGGGCTTTATTGTTTGTTTGCATTCTTTGCTTCAATCCACTGCGCCATGTATTGCGTGCTCTTGTGCGAGTGATGTCGCAACATGCTGCCGGTGAAGTTGTTGCGTCTTAGTTGGGCAATGTTTGCGCGACAGTCCAGCAGTTTGTTGATCAGCGCCGGCCCATGTATGGCCTGCTGATAAACCTCCTGGAGTAGCGCGTGCCCCTGGGACTGCGCGGTGTGCCAACGAACCTCGTCGCGATAAAGCTCGACCGCGGTATTGGCCAGATCCTGCGCCGTACGGCAGACAGCGCCCGGCCAGGGTTGGTCGGTATGCATGCCTTCAGCGCCAATCGGCGTGGTGACACTCGGCGTGCCGCAAAGCATGGCATCGATCAGCTTGCCTTTGATGCCGGCGCCAAAACGCAGGGGCGCCAGGCAGATGCGCGCATCGGACATGACCTGCAACGCATCCTCGGCCCAGTTCATGATGTGAAAACCCTGTGCGGCATTGTGCAAAGCTGCAGCCTTGGGCGGCGTGTAGGCGCCGTAGATGTGCAATTGTGCTTTGGGCAGTTGTTCACGGATCAGTGGCCAGACGCTCGACTTCATCCATAAAACCGCGTCCCAGTTCGGTGCATGACGGAAATTGCCAATACTGAGGAAGTGCGCGCGCTCCTCGAAAGGCTTCACCGGTGCGCTGGGCGGTTCGACCATCAACGGACACCAGTACAGCAACTCGGGTGGCAGCTTGAACTGCTGCACCAGCAACTCGATTTCCACCTGCGAAATCATCAGGTTCAGATCGCAGCGATAGAGCGCCGCGATCTCGCGTTTGGCCAGGTCGGTGTCAGCCATCAGCTCGAACTCTTCGGCCAGCGCCGGGGCAAACAACTGATCGAAATCGTTGGCGTCATCGCTGAGCTTGAGGCGATCCTTCAACCGCTGATGACGGGCATGCCGCAGGCTTTGCAGATCCGAGGTTTCCAGAACGCGCAAGGCATCAGGGCAGTGCTTTTCCACTCGCCAGCCGAACTGCTCTTCGATCATGAACTGGTCGAACAGCACGATATCCGGGGCGAGTTCGCTGATGAAGGTGTCGAAGCTGCTGTTGTTCAGCTCGATCGGGACTTCGCGGATGCCCAATGCAGTCAGGTCGGCGCGGTGCTCACCAGTGCCGGCAGGGCTGGCAAAGGTGATTTGCCAGCCTTGTTGCAGGAAAGTTTCAAGAATCTGCATCACATGCCCGCTCGCGGCGGAGGAGCGGGGTTCAGGCCAGACGTAACCAATGACGAGGACTTTGGTTGCGGGCTGACTCATGAGAAACGATTCCTGGGACGAAGAGACGAAAAAAAGGCGCGCGAATTAGACCACAACCCGGGTGTCGCGGGATCCGTTTTTCTTGGGTGGACATCGGACAAGACCAAGCGCAAAGCCTACTGGCAGGGCGCGTGACAGTTTTATCCAGGAATTGAAGTCGGGTGGCTCAGGACTGACCGAGAACCCCTTTGACCTTGTCACGCAATTGATCAATGGAAAACGGCTTGCCGATCACATGCATGTCTGCCGGCACTTCAATGGTTTCGGCATAGCCGCTGGCGAACAGAATGGGTAGAGCAGGGCGCAAGTTGCGCGCTTCAGTAGCCAATTGACGGCCATCCATGATCGGCAAGCCGACGTCGGTCATCATCAGGTCGATGTGTTGATTCACATCCTTGATAATCTCCAGCGCCTGCTCGCTGCCGTCCGCTTCCAGAACCTTGAACTCCAATTCCTCCAGCACGTCGACGATCAGCATGCGCACGATGGCATCGTCTTCTACTACAAGGATGGTGGACGCAGTGGTGGACATAGTGGCGGCTCTCAAGAATGGGGAGGGGGGCGCCGGTCGATCAAAATTGCCGGGCTCTTGCATGAGTAAGTGGCGCATAGCCACAAGTTCCCGAATGGATACAAAAAAGAATAGGTGCAAACGGGCGGGCAAGGATAACCGTTGGCCTGTGAATCGGCGCAGGCAAATGTGGGAAAACAGTGCTAACACTGTGAGAAAAATGGATCCATGCCGCCGTTTTGGGGCAAACTCCTTGGTTTTCAACAGTTCGACAAGGCTGCCACATGTCCTCTCCGTCTTCGGTTGATGAGCAACGGTTTCGCAAACTACTGAGTCGCAACGTCAGCCTGCCTTTGGGTGTGGGCGCAATCAGCGCGGTGTTCTTCGTTTCCCTGATCACCTATCTGTTGTCGGTGATCCAGTGGGTGGAACACACCGACCGGGTGATCAATAACGCCAATGAAGCGGTGAAACTCACCGTCGACCTGGAAACCGGCATGCGCGGTTTCCTGCTCAGTGGCGATGAACACTTCCTCGACCCGTATGAAACGGCGAAGCCGCGTATCTCCGTGGCGCTCAACACCTTGCTTGAACTGACCGCCGACAACCCGGTGCAGACCGACCGCCTGCGTCGCCTGCAAGCCTTGCAAACCGAGTGGGCGACCTACGCGCAATCGATGATCGACCTGCAGCGCGCCAGCGGCGACTACAAGGCCGCGGTCAAGGCCGGGCGCGGCAAACGCCTCACTGACGAGATCCGCAAGCAATTCGAGGACGTGATCGATACCGAGCAGACGCTGCGCACCACGCGCAACGAAGACGTGCGCCGCACCACCATCTGGAGCATCAGCCTGTACCTGCTGTTCATCGCCGGCATCAGCGGTTTGCTGGCTTATATTGGTCGTCGCGATCTGCTCAGCCTTTCCAGTAGTTATGGCGCCAACCTCGCTGCGCAAAGGGCCAGCGCAGAACGCCTGGAGCAGCAGGCCTGGCTGCGCACGGGCCAGACCGAGCTGGCCGAACAAGTCCTGGGGCAACTGACGCTCAATCTGCTGGGCCGCAACATTCTGCAATTCTGTGCCCAGTACCTTGGCACTGCCGTGGCTGCGTTGTATGTACGCGAAGAGCATGGCGGGCTCAAACGCGTGGCTAGCTATGGTTTCTCCCGCGAGCAGGAAGAGCAGGAACAATCGATCTACAGCGGTGAAGGCATTGTCGGCCAGGTCGCGCAGCAGGCGCGGCTGATTCGTCTCGATTCGGTGCCGGCCGACTACTTCAAGGTCAGCTCCGGATTGGGCGAAGGCCTGCCACACAGCGTGCTGGTGGTACCTACCAGCGATGACGACCGGGTCAACGGCGTGATCGAGCTCGGCTTCCTGCGTCCGCTCACCGAGCGTGATGTGGCGCTTCTGGAACGGATTGCCGGCAACATCGGCACATCCATCGAAGCGGCGCGTTACCGCCAGCGGCTACAGGAAGTGCTGGCCGAAACCCAGCAGCTCAACGAAGAGTTGCAGGTGCAGCAGGAAGAACTGAAAACCGCCAACGAAGAACTGGAAGAACAGTCGCGGATTCTCAAGGAGTCCCAGGCGCATCTGGAAACCCAGCAAGTCGAGCTGGAGCAGACCAACGAGCAACTGGCCGAACAGGCCCAGACCCTGGCCGAGCAACGCGATGCCATGGACCAGAAGAACACCGAGCTCAATCAGGCTCAGGTGCAACTGGAAGAGCGCGCCGAAGAGTTGCAGCGTTCGAGCAAATACAAATCCGAATTCCTCGCCAACATGTCCCACGAACTGCGCACGCCGCTGAACAGTTCGCTGATCCTGGCCAAGCTGCTGGCGGAAAACCCGCAGGACAACCTCAGTGCAGAGCAGGTGAAGTTTGCCGAATCGATCTATTCCGCCGGCAACGATCTGCTCAACCTGATCAACGACATTCTCGACATTTCCAAGGTTGAAGCCGGCAAACTCGAAGTGGTCCCGGAAAACACCAGCGTGGCGCGCCTGGCCGAAGGCCTGCGCGGTGTATTCGAACCACTGGCGGCGGACAAGAAACTGGCGTTCAGCGTCGAGTTGCAGCCGGACGCACCGATTACGCTGTTCACCGATCGCCAGCGTCTGGAGCAGGTCATCAAGAACCTGCTGTCCAACGCCGTGAAATTCACCGAACACGGCACAGTCAGCCTGACCATCGCCGGACAACCGGACGATCGCATTGCCTTTATCGTGCGCGACTCGGGGATCGGGATTGCCCAGGACCAGCAGGAAAGCATTTTCGAAGCCTTCCGCCAGGCCGACGGCACCACCAACCGCAAATACGGCGGCACCGGGTTGGGCCTGTCGATCTCCCGGGATCTGGCGACCTTGCTGGGCGGCTCGATCAGCGTCAGCAGCGCGCCGGGGCAGGGCAGTGCCTTTACGCTGGTGTTACCGCAGCAATACAGCGAGCCGGGTGATACGCCGGTTACACCGCTGACCTTCAGTCCGCCGGCGTCCGCACCGGTCATTACACCTGCCGTCGCGGTGTCGCCGCTGGCGTCCGTCGACATCCCGCGTTTCAACGACGACCGCAACAAGGCACCGTTCGATACCCGCTGCATTCTGGTGGTGGAAGACGAGCCGAATTTTGCCCACATCCTCTACGACCTGGCCCACGAACTGGGCTATCAGTGCCTGGTTGCTCACGGCGCGGATGAAGGTTATGACCTGGCGAAAGAGTTCGTGCCAGACGCAATCCTGCTGGACATGCGCCTGCCGGATCACTCGGGCCTGACCGTTCTGCAACGCCTGAAAGAACACGCCGAAACCCGGCACATCCCGGTGCACGTGATTTCCGTGGAAGACCGCGTCGAAGCGGCCATGCACATGGGCGCTATCGGTTACGCCGTCAAACCGACCACCCGCGAAGAACTCAAGGACGTGTTCGCGCGCCTTGAAGCCAAGCTGACCCAGAAGGTCAAACGCGTGCTGCTGGTCGAGGACGATGATTTGCAACGGGAAAGCATCGCCCGCCTGATCGGTGATGACGACATTGAAATCACCGCCGTCGGCCTGGCACAGGACGCGCTGGAGCTGCTGCGCACGACGATCTTCGATTGCATGGTCATCGACCTGAAGCTGCCGGACATGCTTGGCAACGATCTGCTCAAGCGCATGTCCACCGAAGACATCTGCTCGTTCCCGCCGGTCATCGTCTACACCGGACGCAACCTGACCCGCGATGAAGAGGCCGATCTGCGCAAGTATTCGCGTTCGATCATCATCAAGGGCGCGCGCTCGCCGGAGCGTCTGCTGGATGAGGTCACACTCTTTCTGCACAAAGTCGAATCGCAGTTGTCCCATGAACGGCAGAAGATGCTCAAGACCGCGCGCAGCCGCGACAAGGTCTTCGAGGGTCGCAAAGTGCTGCTGGTGGACGACGATGTACGCAACATCTTCGCCCTGACCAGCGCGCTGGAAACCAAGGGTGCAGTCGTGGTGATCGGCCGTAACGGTCGCGAAGCGATTGAAAAACTGAATGAAGTCGAGGACATCGACCTGGTGCTGATGGACGTGATGATGCCGGAAATGGATGGTTTTGAAGCCACCATGGAAATCCGCAAGGATCCGCGCTGGCGCAAGCTGCCGATCATTGCGGTAACGGCCAAGGCCATGAAGGATGATCAGGAGCGCTGCCTGCAGGCAGGCGCCAATGATTACCTGGCCAAGCCCATCGACCTGGATCGCCTGTTCTCGCTGATTCGCGTGTGGTTGCCGAAGATGGAACGCATTTAGTGGAACGTAGTTACTCAGCAGAACGAAACAGCGAAATCGAATTGCGCTTGCTGATCGAGGCGATCTACCTCAAGTACAGCTATGACTTTCGTGACTACTCCGGCGCGTCGATCAAGCGCCGGGTGCAACATGCGTTGAGCCAGTTCGAATGCGCGACGATTTCGGCGTTGCAGGAGAAGGTCCTGCACGACCCGACGGCGTTCATGCAATTGCTGCAATTGCTGACGATTCCGGTCAGCGAGATGTTCCGCGATCCGTCGCACTTCCTGGCGATCCGTCAGGAGGTGGTGCCGCTGCTCAAGACCTATCCGTCGATCAAGATCTGGATCGCCGGGTGCAGCACCGGTGAGGAGGTCTATTCGATGGCGATTCTGTTGCGCGAAGAAGGTCTGCTCGACCGCACGATCATCTACGCCACCGACATCAACCCGCGCTCGCTGGACAAGGCCAAGCAGGGGATCTTTTCGATGGAAAACGTGCGCGCCTACACCGCCAACTATCAGCAGGCCGGCGGTCAGCGCTCGTTCGCCGACTACTACACTGCTGCGTATGGCTACGCGATTTTCGACAAGAGCCTGTGCGAGAACGTAACCTTCGCCGATCACAGCCTGGCGACGGACAGCGTATTCTCTGAAACTCAATTAATTTCATGTCGTAACGTGTTGATTTATTTCAATAAAAAACTTCAGGATCGAGCATTCGGATTGTTCCATGAGTCGTTGTGCCACCGAGGCTTCCTGGTGTTGGGCAGCAAGGAAACGCTGGATTTTTCCGGCTATTCCAACCAGTTCGAGCCCTTGGTGAAACAAGAACGGATCTACCGCAAATCATGAACAGTGCAGCGGATTTGCCTCGGGTCGAGGCGATTGTGGTCGGGGCTTCCGCCGGTGGCGTCGAGGCCTTGCTGACGATGCTCGGTTCGCTGCGGTCAGGGTTCGGGCTGCCGATCATCATCGTCCTGCACCTGCCGGAAGAGCGGCGCAGCCAGCTCGCCGACGTGTTTGCCCGGCGAGTGGCGTTACCGGTCGCCGAAGCCATCGATAAACAGGACATTCAGCCCGGCACCGTGTATTTCGCCACACCGGGCTATCACCTGTCGGTGGAGCAGGACCGCAGCCTGTCGTTGAGCCTGGAAGACCGCTTGCATCATTCGCGGCCTTCGATCGATTTCCTGTTCGAGTCCGCCGCCGATGTCTACGGCCCGGCGCTGGCCGCGGTGCTGTTGACCGGGGCCAACCACGATGGCGCGCGGGGCCTGGCGCAGGTCAAACGCCATGGCGGGCTGACCATCGTTCAGGATCCGGACGATGCGCAGATCGCGACCATGCCCCAGGCGGCACTGAAGCTCCATCAACCGGATCACATACTTCCCATACGCGGCATCGGCCGTCTGCTTGTCGAGCTGGAACGAATCGCATGCTGAGTAATATCCAGGCAAAACTGCTGATCGTCGACGATCTGCCCGAGAACCTGCTGGCTCTCGAAGCGCTGATCAAACGCGAAGACCGCACCGTCTACAAAGCGCTGTCGGCGGACGAAGCGCTGTCGCTGCTGCTGCAACACGAATTCGCCATGGCCATCCTCGACGTGCAGATGCCCGGCATGAATGGCTTTGAACTGGCCGAGCTGATGCGCGGCACCGAGAAAACCAAGAACATCCCGATCATCTTCGTCAGCGCTGCCGGCCGTGAACTGAATTACGCGTTCAAGGGTTATGAAAGCGGGGCGGTGGACTTCCTGCACAAGCCGCTGGATATCCACGCGGTGAAGAGCAAGGTCAATGTATTTGTCGACCTGTACCGCCAGAGCAAGGCGATGAAGCAACAGGTCGAAGCCCTCGAACAGAGCCGCCGCGAACAGGAAGCGCTGCTTCAACAGTTGCAGAGCACCCAAGGCGAACTGGAGCAGGCGGTGCGCATGCGTGACGATTTCATGTCGATCGTCGCCCACGAAGTGCGCACGCCGCTCAACGGCCTTATCCTCGAAACCCAGCTGCGCAAGATGCACCTGGCCCGGGACAACGCCGCCGCGTTCACCCTCGACAAGATGCACGCGATGGTCGACCGCGACGAGCGCCAGATCAAAAGCCTGATCCGCCTGATCGAAGACATGCTCGACGTGTCGCGGATCCGCACCGGCAAGCTGTCGATCCGACCGAGCCGTTTCGATCTGGCGCAACTGGTCGGCAACCTGCTGCAAAATTTCGCCCAGCAGATCGAAGCGGCCGAGACCGAAGTCAGCTTCACCGCCGCCGAACCGGTGCAAGGGCAGTGGGACGAGTTCCGCATCGAGCAAGTGGTGTCGAACCTGCTGACCAACGCCTTGCGTTATGGCGGCAAGAGCCCGGTGCAGGTGCGGGTTTATCGCGAAGGCAATGAGGCTCGGGTCGAAGTCGCGGATCAGGGCATCGGTATCAGCGAGGAGAATCAGAAACGCATTTTTCAACAGTTCGAACGGGTTTCCGCCAAGACGGTGGTGGCCGGCCTCGGGCTGGGTCTGTTCATTTCCGAGCAGATCGTCGCCGCCCATGGCGGTTCCATCGTCGTCGAGAGCAAGATCAACGAAGGCGCCCTGTTTCGCGTTTGTCTGCCGCTCCAGGAAAACGGCGAAACAAACGCAACCTCTGAGTGACCACACGGTCGTATCAGCAGCTATTGACCGAACAAAGGCTTCCCATGAGCGTAGATGCACAAGATGTTGTACTCGTCGTCGAGGACGAACCGGTGATCCTGATGGTGCTGACAGACTATCTGTCAGGGCAGGGATATCGCGTATTGCAGGCCGAAAACGGCGAGCAGGCGTTCGAGATTCTGGCGAGCAAGCCGCATCTCGACATGTTGATTACCGATTTCCGCTTACCAGGCGGGATCTCCGGCGTGCAGATCGCCGAACCCGCCGTCAAATTGCGCCCGGATCTCAAAGTGATCTTTATCAGCGGCTATCCCCAGGAAATCCGCGAGACCGGCAGCCCTATTACCCGCAGGGCGCCGATCCTGGAAAAACCGTTCGATCTGGATGTGTTGCAGGAGAAGATTCAGGAATTGCTGGCCTGACGCATGCGTCGGTTGAATATCGACGCAGCGCACTGAGCACTACTTCACCTGATCAGCTTGATTGAATATGAACTGAGCATTCGCCGTAGGTGTAGTCGGCAATATGATTTTTATGATGGGAAGGACTAGTCCGCCAGTCGAATTGAAAAAGTCGACTTGATCGAATTGCGCACCTGCCAGCCCACCTTCCATATAGAAAAAAGCCTGCAAGGGCAGTTCTTTCGGAATGTCCTGTGGCCAGGTCGCGAGAATAAGTTCGATATAGTCATGGACACCTGCAAAGAAGTTCGCCAGTTGATGAGCCCTTATCGTTTGGTAAAAGGCATCCGCGGCCAGGTGATTCATCGAGTCGCTGACGTCAAAGGCACATTGATTCCACGTGTAGCTGTTGTAGTTGGCGATCCATTGCTCTGCGGTGGTTATTCCGAGGACCTTGCAGAGCCGGCTGCGATCCGGTGCATAAGGATGAGCCCCGCAACCGGGCTTTTCTCTTAGTGTTGTAGCTCCATCCTTGGGAAAGGAGCAGAGGATATCGATGTCTCGCTTGTCCGGAGGGGAGTTGAAAATCGGATAGAAAATAAACCCGTTTGTCTTCCGGTATACAAGCGTGGTGAATTTCGAATCCTGGCTCAGAAACGAAAATGAAACGCCACCACTCGATTGCGAATGCGGGCTTGGATTCCACGATTTGTAATTGGTTGAGGGAGTCGTTGCGCGAAGGATAATCCCCCGGCACAAAAACGCTGGCATTGAAGGTTTTCCGCAGTTCTGACGGAGGTCGTTGTACCGGGCGATCAAATCTGCAACTACTTGTGGGCCCGTCTGCTGAACGCTCTGGGCGACACTGATTGATTGCGTCGAGGATTGATCGTTGAATTGACACCCGGTCATCACCAGCATCAATAGCAGCGAGAAGATTCTTTTCATTGTTCTTTACCCGATTGATGTATGGCTCAAAAACCTTGCGCTCCGGCGGGTATGAAGCAACAAAAAAATCTTGATGAATAGCTGTCAGAGTTGACAGGTTTCAAGCATGAAAAAACGGCCTATGCTGCACAGTTGGCCGCTTATGGAAAGTTACCGTCTGTCAGGATGGACAAGGAGCAAAGCGCTACCCGCGAATCATCTCCCGCACCTTCGCCGTCAACAGATCGAAGGTGAACGGTTTGGTGATCATCTGCATGCCCGGGTCGAGAAACCCGCCGCGTACCGCGGCGTGCTCGGCGTAACCGGTGATGAACAGGACTTTCAGCTCTGGCCGGTATTGCCGGCCGATTTCCGCCAGTTGCCGGCCGTTCATGCCTGGCAGGCCGACATCACTGATCAACAGATCAATGCGCTGCGCCGAATCCAGGATCGGCACCGCGCCGTCGGCGTCGCTGGCTTCGACAAAGCCATAACCCAACTCACTCAACACCGCGCTGACCAGCACGCGTACGGCCGGGTCGTCTTCGACGATCAAGACGGTTTCGCCTTCCACGGCGTTCGGCGCCTGCTCCGTGTCTGCTGGCGCGTGAGGCAGTGACTCGCCCTGGAAACGCGGCAGATAAAGTTTGACCGTGGTGCCTTGATCGATCTTGCTGTCGATCGACACATGTCCACCGGATTGCTTGCTGAAGCCATAGATCATCGACAGGCCCAACCCCGTGCCCTGGCCGATCGGCTTGGTGGTGAAAAACGGGTCGAATGCGCGATTGATGACACTTTCCGGCATGCCGCAACCATTGTCGGTCACGCTCAAGACGACGTAATCACCGGGCTCAAGATTGCTATAGGTCGCGGTGTAGTCGCGATCCAACACCTGATTACCGGTTTCGACTACCAGATTGCCGCCGTCGGGCATCGCATCCCGAGCGTTGATCACCAGGTTGAGCAGGGCGCTTTCCAGTTGATTGGGGTCGGCTTCGGCCACCCACAATTGTTCATGTAGACGCATATCCAGCTGGATGCTTTCGTTGAGGCTGCGTTGCAGCAATTCGCCCATCGATTGCACCAGGTCATTCATCTGCACCGCTTTGGAGTCCAGCGACTGTCGCCGGGAAAACGCCAGCAAACGGTGAGTCAGGCCGGCGGCACGGTTGGCTGATGTCACGCCGAGATCGATCAGGCTGTCGAGATCTTCAGTCCGTCCACGAGCCAGTCGCCGGCGCAGCAATTCGAGACTGCCGATAATCCCGGTCAGCATATTGTTGAAGTCGTGAGCGATACCGCCGGTGAGCTGGCCGACCGCTTCCATCTTCTGCGACTGGCGCAGGGCTTCTTCGTTGTGCCGCAGTTGCGCCGTGCGTTCCTCGACTTGTTGCTCAAGGGTTTCGAGGGTCGATTGCAGGCGTCGCTCGCTTTCGCTCAGATCAATCAGACGGTCGCGGGCTTCGTACTGTCGTCGTCGCCCGCGCAGGGCAGTCGTGACCAGACTGATCAAGGTCGCCGGATGGAAAGGGCGTTCAAGGAATGTCACGTTGCCCAGCAATTCACTGAGTCGCGAGGAGGGGCCTTGTTCGGACCCACCGTGATGGGTGAGCAGGACGATCGGCAGATCCGACCACGCCGGTTGTTGCTTCAGGTAGGCCAGCAGGCCTTCCAGGTCCGGGCCATTCAGGGCCTCGGCGGCGATCAGCAGCAGACCGGCGCCGGGTTCCAGTTCGGCGCACAGATGCCCCAGGCCGGACGTGATGAGACCGCCGTAACCGGCCTCGTTGAGGATCATCAGCGCAATCTGGCTGTCGCGACCCAGGGGCGCGAGGATCAGCGCCCGTTCGGACAGCGGGACGGTGACGGTCACAAGTTGTCTTCCTTGAGCAGCGGATTGCTCGCGCCGAGGTACGTGGGCACACCGCGCAGCACCCCCTGGAAGGCTTCCAGTGGCTCGCCGATGGTCATGCCCTGGGCGGAAATACGGTATTCACGGATGGTCGATTCGTGGCTGCCGGTGCGTTTCTTGATGATCGAAATCGCCCGACGCACCTTGCCGAGGGCTTCGAAGTAGCGCAACAGGATCACGGTGTCGGCCAGATACGTGATGTCCACCGGCGCCTGCATGTCGCCGACCAGACCGTGCTGGGCGACGGTCATGAAGGTCGCGGCGCCTTTGCGGTTCAGGTACAGCAGCAGTTCGTGCATGTGCAGGACCAGCGCGTTTTCTTCCGGCATCGCGGCCTGATAGCCGTTGATGCTGTCGATCACTACGGTCTTGATGTCGGCTTCATCAACGCAGCGTCGTACCCGGTGAGAGAACTCGCCGGGAGACAGTTCGGCGGCGTCGACTTGCTCGATCAGCAGATTGCCGGTGGCTTGCAGGGCCTTGAGGTCGATGCCGATGTTCTTCATGCGCTCGAACAGCAGCCCCAGTTCTTCATCGAAAATGAACAGTGCCGCCTTCTCGCCACGCGTGACCGCAGCGGCAGCGAAGATCATCGAAATCAGCGATTTGCCGGTACCGGCCGGGCCGAGAATCAACGTGCTGGAGCCGGTTTCGATCCCGCCGCCCAGCAGCGCGTCCATTTCGTGGATGCCACTGGTCAATTGCAGACGCGGGTAATCGCCCCGATGTTCGGCCGCCACCAGACGCGGAAAGACATGCACGCCATCGCCCATGATGGTGAAGTCGTGAAAACCGCCGCGATATTTCTGGCCGCGGTACTTGATCACCCGCACACGTCGGCGTTCGGCGCCGTAATTGGGGGTCAACTCTTCGAGGCGGATGACACCATGGGCCACGCTGTGCACGGTTTTGTCGAGGGACTCTGTCGTCAGGTCGTCCAGCAACAATACCGTCGCGTCATACCGCACGAAGTAGTGCTTGATCGCCAGGATCTGGCGGCGATAACGCAGGGAGCTTTGCGCCAGCAGGCGGATCTCCGACAGGCTGTCGAGCACCACGCGGGTCGGTTTGAAGCGCTCGACCACTTCGAAAATCTGTTTGGTGGCTTCGCCCAGCTCAAGATCAGAGGAATACAGCAGGCTCTGCTGATGCTCGGCGTTGAGCAGGCTTTCCGGCGGTGTCAGCTCGAAAATCTCGATGTTTTCGTTCAGGTCCCAGCCGTGGGAGAGCGCACCCTGGCGCAGTTCGCGCTCGGTTTCGGACAGCGTGATGTACAGCGAGCGCTCGCCGGCCCGGGCGCCGGCCAGAAGAAAATGCAACGCCACCGTGGTTTTACCGGTACCGGGCTCGCCCTCCAGCAGGAACACATGACCGCGAGACAAACCACCGGCCAGAATGTCGTCCATCCCTTCGATGCCTGTGGCGGCTTTTGCGCTGATCAACTCGTTCGATGTAGACAAAAAATGCCCTCTCATGACTAGGGGAAACGAGGCAGCGGGCGGTGTACGCCATTCTGGGCTGCCTGATTACTTGACCCTTCGTCGCGAGAGCGGTTCCGAATTTCTTGCGGGAGGCGTCTGACCTCGTTCAAAGACCTTGCTGCAACGACGGATCGTCCGGATTCATCTGTTCGAGTTGGGCCAGCAGAACCTGCACGTTCTGCAATTGGCCACTTTCCTTCCAGTAATTGATCAGCAGCACTCGCGCCTTGCGGTCGGCCGGATGACGCTGGACGATTTCCTGCAACTGTTTCTGCGCCGCTTCCAGTTCCTCGGCGCTGTGCAGGGTGGTGGCGAGGTCGTAGCGATAGTCCTTGTTGTCGGGCTCCAGCTCCACGGCTTTGGACAGGCCGAGCAGGGCGAATTCGCGTTGATCGTGATGTAGCAACCACAGGCCCAGTGCATGTTGCAGATAGGCGGAATCCGGCTGAGCCTTCAATTGTTGGGCCAGCAGTTGTCGGGCGGCGTCACTCTGGCCCTGACGGTCAAGCACTTCGATCTGCATCACCAGCGCCGGCAGGTTGGCGGGATCCAGGCGCAGGGTTTGCTCAAGAGCATCCTGTGCCTGCTTGAGCTCGGCATTGTGCAGATACAGACGTGCCAGTTGCGCGTAGTTGGCGGCGCTTTCCGGCTGGCTCTTGAGTGCCTGCTCCCACACGTCGATGCCTTGCTGCAACGGCGCGAAATACAGGCCCAACTGATCGGGGGACAAGCCGAGCAGAGCGTTGATCGCGGTAAATCGAACGTCCTGATCCTCATCGTCGAGCAACGGGCCGAGCAACAGACTGCGCTGGCCGCCCGGCACCAGGCCGGTCACGCTCCTGATCGCCGCCATTCGTACATCCGGGGATTCGTTCTGCAGATCGGCATCGGCCAGTTTCAACGCTTGCGGGCTCGGGTAGTTCGGCAGTTCGGCGTGCAGCCAGACACGCCGCTTGACCGACAGGTCCGGACGCCCCAGCTGTTGGTACAAAACCCGCGCCGCGCCCGGTTGACCGGCTCGTGCGGCGGCCAGCGCTTCACTGAAACCATGCTTGATGGCCTCCGGCACCACGGGCGCGGTGCTGCGCAGGGACAGCCATCCAACCAGGAGGACAAGCACGAGGCCAAGACTGATGAACAAGTAGCGGCGGGACTGAGGCATGCAGGTATCCGAAGCTTTTATATTGACGCAGAGGGGGCAAGCTTCGGTCAGCTGAAGCCGTGAGTCAAACACTGTGCCCGATATGACCGACCACCATTGATGAATAGCCCTACAACATCTGTCGGCCCCGGAAGTCGGCCAGCTCTCAATGCAGTGACTACGCTTGGTGAAGTTCCTTTGACGAGCGCATTCATGCAAGCCCTGTTCAATTATTTCAAGGCCGTGATCCACCCTGGTCAGGCAGTGCTGCTGTTTGGCCTGCGCACCATTGCGGCCGGGCTACTGACGCTGTACCTGGCGTTCCTGTTCGATCTGGATCAACCCAAGTGGTCGATCATGGCCGTGGTCATCATCAGTCAGCCACTGGCGGGGATGGCGTTGGCCCGCAGTTTCGGTCAGGTCATTGGCACTACCCTTGGCGCTGCTGTGGCGGTGCTGATCATGGCGATTTTTCCTCAGGCACCTTTGCCGTTCATCACAACCCTGGCGCTGTGGCTGGCCCTGTGCACGGCTGGCGGCACGTTGCTGCGCTACACCAGTTCCCAGGCGTTCGTGCTCAGTGGCTACACCGCCGTGGTGGTGGCGCTGCTGGCAATCCCGGATCAGGACGGCACCTTTCTGCTGGCGGTCACCCGGGTCACTGAAACCTTGCTGGCGGTGGCCTGCGTCTGTGTTGTCAGTCTGCTCACGGCCCGTCCCGAGGCGGTTTCGCGCAACTACTTCGCCAAAGTCGATCAGGTCATCAAACTGGTTGCCACCCATGCCGCCGCAGTGATTCGTACCGAAGAAAGCGAAGCCGAATTCCAGCGCCGACAAATGCAGCTGCTCGGAGAAATCAGTGCGCTGGAAGGCTTGCGTCGCCATCTGTATTTCGATGCCCCGCGCCTGCGCAGTGCCAACAACCTGGTGTTGATGCTGGGCAATCAACTGATGCTGCTGACATCGCGCCTGACTGCCCTGCGTCATCAGCGCCAGTTGCTGACCGCGCGCTGGGACGGCGATCTGCCGCTCGAGGTCCAGCGTTTGCGTGCCGATGAGCTGGCGTTTCTCGATCAATTGGCACAGTACGGGCGTTCACTGCCGGAAGACATGCGGCACCAGCTGGTTGTCCTGCAGCAACAATTCGAAGCGCTGGCCTACAGGGCTGAACAGTTGACCGAAGACATGAGTGCGACCTTGCGTTCGCTGGCATGGGCACTGCGTTGGGAGCAGGCGCGGTTGCTGCAACAACTGGAGCAGATCCTCGAACTGAGCGAAGCGATACAGGAAGGACGGGAGGCCAGTTGCATGTTTCGCGGCCAGTCCAGTCCGCTGCACCTGGATTTCACCCTGGCAGCCATGAACGCCATCCGGGCCTTCAGCGCACTGCTGGTGGCCGGGCTGATCTGGATCGAAACGGCGTGGGACGGTGCACGTGGCGGAATGATTCTGGTGGGAATTCTGTGTTCACTGATGGCAACGTTCCCGCGCCCCTTGATCGCCGCACAGAGCTACGCCCGGGGATTGGGCCTGGCACTGGTGGTTTCGGCGCTGTATCAGTTCATGCTGGTGCCGGCGGTCAACGACTTCGAATGGCTGGCGCTGTTGCTGGCGCCTCTGCTCTATGTGATTGCGGTCGGACTGGCCAGTCCGGCCACGGCGGGCATCGGCATGGGGCTGGGATTGTCGAGTTTCCTGATGCTCGGTCCACAGAACGTCGGCACCGGGCAGAACACCGCCATCCAATGGTTCGAGTTTGCCGGTGCCTACGTCAGTGCGGCGATGTTGGCCCTGATCGTTTATGCCTGGATCTTTCCGTTCCGCCCGGTGTTGCGAATCCGCCGGTTCTACAACGAAGCGCGGGAGCAGGTGTATCAACTGACGAAAGTGCCCGCTACAGACGAACAGCAATTCACGTTCGAAAGCCGCATGGTCGATCGCCTGACAACGATGCTGGGGCTGTTGCCGGCAGCCAATGATCCGGATATGCAACGACGATATGAAATCAGTCTTGCCTGTGTGGCACTCGGCGTGGCCATCCACCAGCTCAGGCAACAGGTGCAGGGTAACGCCTTGCTCACGGACGCTTTCGGCCAGCAACTGATGGCCGCCTTGCGCCAGACCGGCCGCTTTGCCGCTGGCCGTCCGGATGTGCACCTGCCAGCCTTGCTGACGACGCTGCACGCGCTCGGTGATCAGTTGGATGACCTGCATGCCGCGACGCATGAACACCTGTGGTCCGTGTTTCGTATGCGCGTTGCTTTGTTGATCGTCGTCTCGTTTCTTGAGCGTCACGGTGAGTATCTGCAACACAACGTCCCTGAAGGAGTACCGGCCCTTGCCCATTGATTTCGAGGTCGGTGGCGTCTACCTGCCACCCATTGCTCAGGCCCTGATTCTGGCCATCCCGGTCTTTCTATTGCTGGACTGGGTATTGCGCCGCCTCGGCGTGCTGCGTCTGGTCTGGCATGAAGCGCTGTTCGAAGGGGCGTTGTACGCCTGTGTTTGCGCCACATTGATTTTGTTGATGGGAGCCTGATGCCTTGAAGACGTTGCTCACTCGATTGACGACATTGGCAGTGGTGTTGCTGGCAATCGTGCTCGGCTGGTTCGCCTGGGAGCATTACACCCGAGCCCCATGGACACGGGATGCGCGGGTGAGGGCGGATGTCGTGACCCTGTCGGCGGATGTCTCGGGGCGTATCGTCAGTCTGGCGGTGCAGGACAACCAGCATGTCGACAAGGGCCAATTGCTGCTGGAGATCGATCCGGCTCGCTACAGCCTGGCGGTTGAACATGCCAGGCGTTCGGTCGAAGTGGCCAGGGCCACGCTCGGCCAATCCCGGGCCGCCATCGTCGCCAGCGAGGCCTTGCTCAAGCAACGCGAGAGCGAAGAACGGCGCAGGCGCACGCTCAAGCAGGGCTTTGCGATTTCCGGGGAAGAATGGGAAAAGTCCAGTACCGAAGTGGCCGTGGCCCAGGCTGATTTGCTGCGCAACCAGGCCAATCTGGGTCTGGCGCAAGCCAACGTGCAATTGGCGATTGCAGCACTGACTCAGGCCGAGCTGGACTTGCAGCGTACCCGTGTCGAATCGCCGGTCAGCGGCTATGTCACCAACCTGTTGACCCGTCAGGGGGATTACGCGGTGGCCGGCGGAGCGTTGCTGGCACTGGTCGACAGCGACTCGTTCTATGTCAGTGGCTATTTCGAGGAAACCAAACTGCCAAGGATCGAGGAGGGTGATCGCGTGCGGATTGAATTGATGAGCGGCGAAAAGTTTGGCGGCACGGTGCAAAGCATCGCCTTCGCCATTGCCGATCGGGAAAACGCACCGGGCAGTCGATTGCTGGCCAACATCAACCCCAGCTACACGTGGGTAAAGCTTGCACAGCGGGTGCCGGTGCGGATCGGCATCGACCCGGATTACGCGGGCAAGGACCGATTGAGGGCAGGCACCACCGCCACCGTCACGGTGCTGGAGAACCATGAAAGACAGGCACAAAAAAGCCCCGCGACCGAATGATACGCGGGGCAAAGAATTTGGTTGGTTGCGGCCAACCAAAGGAGCTCTTTAAAAAACTGTTACTTGCTGGCAACCGTTTCTGGCTGCCAGCCGCCGCCGAGGGCCTTGTAGATCGCGACAATACCGCGATACAGATCGACTTCGGCCTGGGCCTGACTGTCTTCGGCGTTCAAACGTTCACGCTGGGCGTCGAGCAGCACGAGGAAATCCGTGGTGCCTTCGCGATAGCGGATTTCAGCCAGATCGGCAGCCTTGCGGCTTGATTCGCTCTGGCGGATCAGCGAGATCAACCGTTGCTGGCGTTTGCCGTAATCGCTGAAAGCGTTTTCCGATTCTTCCAGAGCCAGCAGCACTTGCTGCTCGTAGGTCGCCAGTGCGCCTTCGGCATCGGCGTCGGCGCCACGCAAACGGGCCCGCACGCTGCCAAGGTCGAACGCCGCCCAGGTGATGCTCGGGCCTAGTGCCCAGGCGTTGGCCGCCGAGGAACCGATCTGCGAACCACGCCCGGCCGTCCAGCCGAGGAAACCGCTGAGGCTGACCCGTGGGAACAGGTCGGCCTTGGCCACACCGATACGTGCCGTGGCGGAAGCCAGTTTGCGTTCGGCGCTGAGAATGTCCGGACGACGTTGCAACAGTTCGCCTGGATTGCCGATCGGCAATGCCTTGGCGATGGCTGGCAAGTCTTTCGGGCTCAGGTCGACGGTCAGCTTGTCCGGACGCTCGCCCAACAGGGTAGCGATGCGGTTTTTCTGGCGAACCTGTTCGGCCTGCAATTGCGGCACGCTGGCTTCGACCGATGCCAGACGCGCATCGGCACGTTCGACATCGAGCTGATCACCCACGCCGGCGTCACGCAGGCTGATGGTGATCTTGCGCGACTCCTGTTGGTTCTCCAGGTTGGCCACGGCGATCTTTTCCCGCAGTTGTGCACCGCGCAGTTGACCGTAAGCGTCCACCAGTTCGGCAATCATGGTGACTTGCAGCTGGTACAGATCGGCTTCGGCAGCCTGCTGGTCAGCGTCGCTGGCTTCCAGATTGCGCTGGATGCGGCCAAACAGATCGATTTCCCAGGCCATGTCCAGACCCAGGTCATAGCGTTCGCTGTTGACCCGTTTGGTGGTCTGGCCGGGAATCTGACCCTTGGCCAGATCGCTGCTGGCGCGGCTGGTGATAGTCGGCATGGCGTCGTTGCTGACGTCGTCGCGGATCGCCCGTGCAGCTTTCCAGCGGGCGAACGCCACGCGCAGTTGGCGGTTGCCTTGCAGCGATTGAGTCACCAACTGGTTGAGGGTCGGATCGTCGAACTGCTGCCACCAGATGCCTTCGAACTTCGAACGGTCAAAGTTCTTCTGGCCGGCGGCGCCGTCGGTGGCGGCCGTGATGTTGGCCGCCTCCGTGGCTGGGGTCTTGTAGTCGGGACCGACTGCACAGGCGCTCAAGGCCAGTACCAGCAGGCTCGGCAGGAAGACTTTCAGACTCATTGTTGCGCCTCCAGTTTCAGGGACTTGGCCGCTTTGCGAGCCTCACCGCGTTCCACGAAGTTGCGGATCAGCACATAGAACACCGGCGTCAGCAGCAGACCGAAAAAGGTCACGCCGAGCATCCCGGAGAACACCGCCACACCCATGGCATGACGCATCTCGGCACCGGCACCGCTGGAGAACACCAGTGGCACCACACCCATGATGAACGCGAACGAGGTCATCAGGATCGGCCGCAGACGCAGACGGCAGGCTTCCAGTACAGCGGCCAGCGGGTCGAGACCTTCTTGCTGTTTGTCCTTGGCGAACTCGACGATCAGAATCGCGTTCTTGCACGCCAGGCCCACCAGTACGATCAGGCCGATCTGGGTGAAGATGTTGTTGTCACCGCCAGAGATGATCACACCGGTAATAGCCGACAGCAGGGTCATCGGTACGATCAGGATCACCGCCAGTGGCAGGCTCCAGCTTTCGTATTGAGCGGCGAGCACCAGGAACGCCAGCAGTACGCAGAGCGGGAACACGAACAGCGCGGTGTTGCCGGACAGAATCTGCTGGTAGGTCAGGTCGGTCCACTCGTAGGTCATGCCGTTCGGAAGTTCATCCTTGAGCAGTTTCTCGATGGCTTTTTCGGCCTGGCCGGAGCTGTAGCCTGGGGCTGCGGCACCGTTGATTTCAGCGGTGATGAAGCCGTTGTAGTGCATCACGCGATCCGGACCCGAGGTGTCGCTGACCTTGATGAAGGTCGCCAGCGGGATCATTTCGCCCTTGTTGTTGCGTACTTTCAGCTGGCCGATCTGGTCGGATTCGAGGCGGAACTGCTGTTCAGCCTGAACGTTGACCTGATAGGTGCGACCGAAGCGGTTGAAGTCGTTGGCATACAGCGAACCCAGGTAGATCTGCAGGGTGTCGAAGATGTCGCTGACGGCCACGCCGTGGGTCTTGGCTTTTTCGCGGTCGATGGCAGCATCGACCTGTGGCACGTTCACGGTGTAGCTGGTGAACAGCCCGGCCAGTTCAGGCACGCTGTGGCTCTTGGTGATGATGTTCATGGTTTCCTTGTACAGCTCGTCGTAGCCAAGGTTGCCCCGGTCTTCGATTTGCAGGCGGAAACCACCAATGGTGCCCAGACCTTGTACCGGCGGCGGCGGGAAGATCGCCATGTAGGCTTCCTGGATCCCGGCGTACTGGCCGTTCAAGGCACCGGCAATCGCACCGGCGGACATGCTCGGGTCTTTACGCTCGTCGAACGGTTTGAGGGTCACGAACACGATGCCGGCGTTCGGGCTGTTGGTGAAGCCGTTGATCGACAGACCCGGGAACGCTACGGCGCTTTCCACGCCCGGCTGTTTCAGGGCCAGGTCGGACATGCGCTTGATCACGTCTTCGGTGCGGTCCAGGCTCGCGGCGTCCGGCAGTTGCGCGAAGGCCACCAGGTATTGCTTGTCCTGGCCGGGCACGAAACCGGTCGGGGTGCTGGAGAAACCGAAGAAGGTCAGCACCATCAGGCCTGCGTACAGGAAGAGGGCGATGCCGCTGCCACGGATAACCCGGCGCACGGTGCCGACGTAGCCATGGCTGGCGCGGTCGAAGAAGCGGTTGAACGGACGGAACAGCCAGCCACCGAAGATCTTGTCCAGCACTTTGGAGAAGCGGTCTTTCGGTGCGTCGTGACCTTTGAGCAACACAGCGGCCAGCGCTGGCGACAGGGTCAGCGAGTTGAAGGCCGAGATCACTGTCGAGATCGCGATGGTCAAGGCGAACTGCTTGTAGAACTGACCGGTGAGGCCCGAGATGAATGCAGCGGGTACGAACACCGCACACAGCACCAGCGCCGTGGCAATGATCGGACCGGTCACTTCACCCATGGCCTTTTTGGTCGCATCGAAGGGGTTGAGTCCCAGTTCAATGTTCCGCTCGACGTTCTCCACCACCACGATGGCGTCGTCCACAACGATACCGATCGCCAGTACCAGGCCGAACAGTGACAGCGCGTTGAGCGAGAAGCCGAACAGGTGCATCACCGCAAACGTACCGATCAACGATACCGGCACCGCCACCAACGGAATGATCGAGGCACGCCAGGTCTGCAGGAACAGGATCACCACCAGAACCACGAGGATCAGCGCTTCGAAGAGGGTGTGAACCACCGCCTCGATGGAGCCACGCACGAAGATCGTCGGGTCATAGACGATGCTGTAGTCCATGCCTTGCGGGAAGCTTTTCTTCAGTTCTTCCATCTTGCCGCGAACTTCGTTCGAGATTTCGATGGCGTTGGAGCCCGGGCGCTGGAAGATCGGGATCGCTACGGCAGGCTGGTTGTTCAGCAACGAACGCAGGGCGTATTGGCTCGAACCCAGTTCAACGCGGGCGATGTCTTTCAGACGCGTGATTTCACCGTTGTCGCCTGCGCGAATGATGATGTTCTCGAACTCTTCCTCGGAGACCAGACGGCCCTGAGTGTTGACCGACAACTGGAAGCTCTGGGCATTCGGGGCAGGGGGGGCGCCCAGTTGGCCGGCGGCGACCTGACGGTTCTGCTCGCGAATGGCGGTCACGACATCAGTGGCAGTCAGATTGCGCGAAGCGGTCTTGTTCGGATCGAGCCATACACGCAGCGAGTAATCGCCCATACCGAACAGCTGCACATCACCGACACCACCAAGGCGAGCGAGCTCATCCTTGATGTTGAGGATTGCGTAGTTGGACAGGTACAGCATGTCGTAGCGTTTATCCGGCGAGGTCAAGTGCACAACCATGGTCAGGTCGGGCGAGGCCTTGTCGACGGTGATACCGATGCGCGTCACTTCTTCTGGAAGTTTCGGCTCGGTCCGGGTCACGCGGTTCTGCACCTGCACCTGCGCGTTGTCCAGGTCAGTGCCCAGGGCGAAGGTGATGGTCAGGGTGATCTTGCCGTCAGCGGTCGACTGCGAGGACATGTACAGCATGTTCTCGACGCCGGTGATGGCCTGCTCCAGTGGAGCCGCCACGGTTTCACCGATGACTTTAGGGTTGGCACCCGGGAAGTTGGCACGCACCACCACGGTCGGTGGCACGACTTCCGGGTATTCGCTGATCGGCAACTGGAACAGCGAGATCGCACCGGCGATCAGGATCAACAGCGAAAGCACCGCTGCGAAGATCGGCCGTGAAATGAAGAATTGGGAAAAATTCATCGGAGTTGTCGTCCCTTAACCGCGTGGGGTCGCAGCAGCCAGTTTCACAACCGATCCCGACGCGCCTTTGGCAGGTGCGACTTTGGGCAGGTTGCTGGCTTCCAGCGCTTGTCGTTGTTGAGCCAGTGCAGCAATGGTCTGCTCGCTGGCCATCGGGATCACTTCAGGCGTGACCGGAGAACCAGGGCGAACCCGTTGCAGACCCTTGACGATGATCGTGTCGTCCTTGTTCAGGCCGCTGCGCACGATGCGCAGGCCTTCGATCTTCGGACCGAGTTCAACGGCGCGGTAGGCGGTTTTGTTGTCGCCATCCATCACCAGCACAAACTTCTTGCCGAGGTCGGTGCCGACCGCTTCATCGTTGATCAACATGGCGTTGTAGGTGCCGCTGCCGACCAGTTTCAGACGTGCATACAGACCCGGGGTGTAGGTGCCGTCGCTGTTGTCGAACACGGCGCGACCACGGATGGTGCCGGTCTTCGGGTTGACCTGGTTATCGACGAAGTTCATCTGACCCTGGTGCGGGTTGCCGTCTTCATTGGACAGGCCCATGTACACCGGCGTGGTCGCGCCACGCTGACCCTGACGGGCGAGTTGGGTGTATTTGAGGAACACACGCTCGTCGGCGTCAAAGTAGGCGTAGACCTTGTCGGTGGAAACCACGCTGGTCAGCGGAGTGGTGTCGGCAGTCACCAGGTTGCCGGCGGTGATCTCGGCACGGCTGACGCGACCGCTGATTGGGGAGGTTACACGGGTGAAACTCAGGTTCAGTTTGGCCAGATCCAGTTGCGCTTGCAGGGCGCCGACAGCGGCACGTGCTTCTTGTGCAGCGCTGGTGCGCGAGTCAGCCAGTTCGGCGGAGATGGCGTTGCTGGCACGCAGGCGCTCGCCACGGCCGGCTTCGTTTTCACTGCGGGTGGCGTTGGCGCGGGATTGGGCGACCAGGGCTTCGAGGCGGCGAACCTCAGCCTGGAACGGACGCGGGTCGATCTGGAACAGCAGGTCGCCTTTCTTGACCAGTGCACCTTCGGTGAAGGCGACTTCGTCGATCTGGCCGGAGACCCGCGGACGGATTTCAACGGTTTCCGGCGCCTCGAGGCGCCCAGTGAATTCGTCCCACTCGTTGACCGGTTGTTCCAGCACCTTGGCCACACTGACCTTGGCAGCAGGCATGGCGGCGGCGGTCTCTGGAGCTTTGCCGCAGGCGCTCATCACCATCACGGCCAACAGAGCCAACGGGAAGCGCAAATGTTTGAGTGATTGTTCCATGGATGCATCCGCCAATGTATTGAAGATGGGCGGATGATGCTCGGCGGGTTGATAGCAAACGAATCGAATGACACGAAGGTAACTATCATTCGGAATGATATAAGACCGAGCGAAGCCCTCTAGCATGCACCTTTCGTTAGGGGGCTATCAAATGAAATGATGACAAAACTGTGTTGCGTGGCAAGTAAAAAAGCAGCAACACCTTTTCAAAGGTGAATTGCAGAAACAAAGAGACGGCCACGTGGGCCGTCTCGATCAGCTAGGTGTCGACGTGTTTCAGTTGACGCCCTTGCGGTTTGGACCAAAACGATTCGGGCCCGGCTGGCTGTCTTGTGCCAGGAACACGATGTTGACGATTGGCAGCAACAACCACCAGCCGCTGCGGTCGGTGTCGTGCATGCGGCGTACGCCTACCGCGAGCGCCGGCAGGAACACTGCCAGACTATAAAGGTTGTACAGGATGCCTTTGGTGTTCAGCATGGCATCGAGAACGCCGATGACAATGGAAACCCCAAGGTTGATCAGAATGAACATCCAGTATTCACGGCGAGTGGCGCGACCCTGAAACACTACGTAGTTCTTCAATGCTTCGAGGTATGGGTTACCCGTCGTGATGGCGGGGCCACTTGCATAGACTTGTTGTGTTGCTTGAGGCGCCCCGCACTGCGGGCAAGCCACGGCCAGACTGCTAATTTCCTTGGCGCAACCGCGGCAGAAAACCATGCTCATATTTTTTCCCTAAAATTATTCAATCGATAAACAGGACAACACAAACGCGGCAATACCTGACAAAACAATGCCGGCAATCGCGAGGTTTCTTCCTGAGTGTTTTTGGTTGATACAGACGATGCCGCAAATGAGGCCCGCGAGGCTGAGAGTTCCCACACCGACAATCGCGTCCCTGTCCCATTCGGAGTCATCAAACAGGGTGAGTGCGCTGATAATTCCGAGGATCAACGAAACGATGGCCAGCCAAGGCATTTCGGCTTGCGTTTGCGGCACTGAGGCCTGTTGGGCGGCCCCGCATTGGGGGCAGGTGAGCGCCGTTTCGTGTAGCTCCTTGGCGCATGCACGACAATAGACCATTGCCATCGTTTTCCTTAACTGAGTGCGAGTGCCCGACCTTCCATCGGTCGGGGCGGCGGTAAGTTAAACTTTATTACCGGATTTGTCATTAAGCACTTTGCCATTACTCATGAGCCAGGGTTTCTGGGCTCATCGTCCACACTGACCTTCAAGCGCAACGTCAGACCTTGAAGCTGTCTGTTTTTCAACATGCCCAGTTCCGGCCCCTTGCGTTCGTTGCCATTGGCGTCCAACCCTCGGCACTGGAGACTGGACTTGAGGGAACGATCAGACGATGGATCTTGCCAATGGCAACGCACGGCGAGTATTTGCTCATCGATTCGTGTTGCCGGTTTTTCATTCTCCCCAAGGAATGTTTCAACCTTGAGGCCGACCGAGGACGTGTCGATCGTTTTTTCGACTGTCGCAGAGTGACCAGCAATATTGAAATCAATGCCACTGAGCACCAAGAAACAATCTCCGACCTTGCGACTCACCGCTATCTCGAACTCGGAAGTGAAAGGCGTGGCGTGGGCATCGGCATAGAACTCTTTTCTATCAGGCTGCGGATCGCCCGCGTAATCGTCGGGCAATATGCATATCCCTCCGAACAGCTCGCTGTAATACGCGGTGGTGTAGACATTGAATTGTGCAGGCATTTCAGTCTTGAGCGTGAATGTGTTCGAGAGCATCGCGCAGCCGCTGCCCAGCAGCATGGAACTGGCGACAAGCAGGGTACGAACGGAGCGAAAAGCACGGTTGGTGAAGTGGTTTTGTTGCGAGGGCATCAGTACTTCCTTGTAACGTCTTGGGGGCATTTCTGGCTTTCAATGGTTTGCCGGAAGATCCACATGGCTGAATGTCAGGTCAACTGCAACATTGCTCGCGAGTAAGAAATGCGGGAGCTTGATATCCGTATGGCAATTGATTGCGCTACGCAGGCCAATGAAGCGCGCTGCGGTTCAGGGCAGCGGGGTGTACTCGAAAGTGTGCGCCGAGAGTTTCCCACCCGGCGGACAAGTCGCCGTTTCTTTATAGTAAAGTCGCCAGCGAACCACCTGTCGTCTGAGGCTTTTCGGCAATTGGTGTACGTAAAAACGACAGATGGGCACGACTTATAAATGAACAACTCCACGACTACAACCAGCGGCAATTGGTATGCGGTCATTGCACTGGCACTGGCTGCGTTTGTCTTCAACACCACCGAGTTCGTCCCAGTCGGGCTGTTGAGTTCGATCGGCAGCAGCTTCGACATGACGTCGGCTCAGGTCGGTTTGATGTTGACCATCTATGCGTGGGTGGTGTCGCTGACCTCGCTGCCGATCATGCTGCTGACGCGCAACGTCGAGCGGCGCACGCTGTTGATCGTGCTGTTTGCGATGTTCATCGTCAGTCATATCCTGTCGAGTCTGGCGACCAGCTTCGCTGTCCTGCTGCTGAGCCGGATCGGCGTGGCGTTGTCGCATGCGCTGTTCTGGTCGATCACGGCTTCTCTGGCCGTGCGTCTGGCGCCACCGGGCAAGCAGGTTCAGGCCTTGGGCTTGCTGGCAACCGGCACTTCCCTGGCGATGGTGCTGGGCATTCCCCTCGGCCGGATATTGGGCGAGGCGATGGGCTGGCGAACCACCTTTATCGCGATCGCGGTGCTGGCGGCTACGTTGGTGTTCTGGCTGGCCAGGGTCTTGCCGTTGCTGCCCAGCCAGAACTCGGGGTCGCTCAAAAGTTTGCCTTTATTGTTGAAGCGACCTGCACTCGTAGCGATCTATATCCTGACCGCGATGGTCGTGACGGCTCACTTCACCGCTTACAGCTACGTGGAACCGTTCGTTCAGGTCGTGGCGGGCATGAGTGGCGAGACGGTAACGCTCATCCTGCTGTTATTCGGCGGTGCGGGGATTTTCGGGTCTCTGCTGTTCAGCTGGCTACACCGGTACAGCCCGCAGCGCTTTCTGATCGTCGCCGTGTCGTTGCTCGCGTTGTGCCTGGCGTTGCTGCTGCCCTTGAGTGGCAAGGTCTCTTACCTGTGCACGCTGAGCCTGTTCTGGGGAATGGCGATCATGGGGTTCGGTCTGGCGTTGCAGTCCAAGGTTCTGGTGCTGGCGCCTGATGCGACCGATGTGGCGATGGCGTTGTTTTCGGGGATCTACAACATCGGCATTGGTGGCGGTGCACTGATGGGGAGCTGGGTGGGCAGCCAGTTTGGTTTTGCTTATGTTGGGGTGGTGGGCGGGATGCTGGCGGCGTTGGCGCTGTTGCTTTATTGCCTGTCGGTCTATCGATTGGCTCGGCCCGGGGCTTCTGTTTGAGTTTTTGAACCGCTTTGCTGCCGATAGCAAAGCGGTTTCGGAAAGGCTTCTCAGAGGCTGTCCGGATCCCCGAAAAACATCTGAATCCGTGACCGCAACCAACGCTCCCCAGGATCGTTATCCTGCGACCCACGCCAGGCCATGTGCAGTTCAAACGTACGTGTCGGCAACGGCGGGTCTTCTGCGCGCACACCACCCGCAGACGTCAGCGCATCCGCCGTGTAATCCGGCACCGTCGCGACAATGTCGGTCCCGGCCAGCAACGTGCTCAAACCGTTGAACTGCGGCACGGCCAGCACCACGTGGCGTTTGCGGCCGAGCTTTTCCAGTTCTTCATCGATAAAGCCACTGAGATCGCCGGCGAACGACACCAGCGCATGCGGGCGGGCGCAATAGTCATCCAGGCTCAATGGTCCCGGCACCGTATCGGCGCGCAGCAGTTTCGGCTGGCTGCGGCGCAAGACTTTGCGCTTGGCGTTGGCCGGCAGGTCGGTGGTGTAGCTGACGCCGATCGAGATTTCACCGGAGGCGAGCAAGCCCGGCATCAGGATGTAGTTGACGCGACGGACCACCAACACGATCCCGGGCGCCTCGGCCCGCAGGCGCTTGAGCAGCATCGGCAACAACGCGAATTCGACGTCGTCCGACAAGCCGATCCGGAATACCGAGGTGCTGGTGGCCGGGTCGAATTCGGCTGCTCGGCTGACCGCTGTCGAAATCGAGTCCAGGGCAGGCGAGAGCAGGGCGAAGATTTCCACCGCACGAGCAGACGGTTCCATGCTGCGCCCGGTGCGTACAAATAGCGGATCGTCGAACAGTCCGCGCAGGCGCGAAAGCGCCGCGCTGATCGCTGGCTGGCCGAGAAACAGCTTCTCCGCAGCGCGGGTCACGCTGCGTTCGTGCATCAGCGTTTCGAATACGATCAACAGGTTCAGGTCGACACGACGCAGGTCATTACGATTCATCTGGAGTCCTGGCAGAGTCATCAAGCTTGACGAGAGCGACCATATGAGAACAATGGCCGGCATGAATCTTACGGGGAAAGGCTGGTAGTCTGCACCGGGTAATTCAGCTTTACTGAGAAGGCGGCAGCAGTTTTTTCATGGATTTGCTCAATGCTGGCCATACTGCGGAATCAATGACAGGCATGTCGACTATTAATAGCCACTGATAGTCTTGGCTGGAAAGCCCAGATAGAGTTCAGGGCATTAGAGGTTACTTTGACGAGGTTTGCGATGTCCCGCACGATCCGTTTTCACAAGTTTGGTCCGGCCGAGGTGCTCAAATGCGAAGAGCATGCGGCCGCTCAGCCAGGTCCTGGCGAAGTGCAGGTGCGTGTCGAGGCGATCGGCATCAGCTGGTACGACACGCTCTGGCGTCAGAACCTGGCGTCGTCTCAGGCCCGCCTGCCTTCAGGCCTGGGTCATGAAATGGCTGGTGTGGTCACGGCCATTGGCGACGGTGTCGAAGACCTGATTGTCGGTGACAAGGTGGCGAGTTTTCCGGCCGAGAGTCCCAATGACTATCCGGTCTATGGCGAACTGATCGTTCTGCCGCGTACGGCGCTGACCCGTTATCCGGACGTGCTGAACCCGATCGAAGCCAGCGTGCATTACACGCCGCTGTTGATCGCCTATTTCGGTTACGTCGATCTGGCACGCGTCAAACCCGGGCAGTTTGCCCTGGTCACTGACGCCAGTCATTGCGCCGGTCCGTCCTTTGTCCAGTTGGGCAAGGCGCTGGGTGTGCGAGTGATTGCCGCCACGAAAACCGCGGAAGAGCGCGAATACCTGCTGTCCCTCGGTGCCGAGAAAGTGATCGTCACCGAAGAAGAAGACCTGTTGATGCGGATCAACAAGATCACCGACAACCGTGGCGTCAATGTCGTGTTCGACGGTCTCGGTGGCCCACAGATGTCGCTGCTTGGAGATGTGCTGGCACCTCGCGGCAGCCTGGTTTTGTATGGCCTGCAGGGTGGCAACCAGACGCCATTCCCGGCCTGCGCAGCGTTCCAGAAGAACATCCAGTTCTTCGTGCACTGCATCGGCAACTTCACCGGGAAGCCGGAACTGGGCATCGTCCAGGATCACGTCGCCTTGCAACGTGCCCTGCGTGACATCAACCAGTTGACGGCCGACCGCGTGCTGCTTCCGCTCAAGACCCGGGTCTTCCCGTTCAACGAGTTTGTCGAAGCACACCGCTACATGGACGAATGCCCTTGCCGTGAGCGGGTCGCCCTGCAAGTCGAACCTGCCTGACCGTTGTGATCAGAGTCCGTGGCCCCACGGACTCTTGTGCGTTCCATCCTTCAGACCATGAGAAACCCTGGGCGCGACGCCTGGGGACGTTCAGCAACTGAACTGGTTTTTACTCTTGATCTGTATCTTCTAATCGCCCTCCAGACCCTGATAATTGAATGACTACTTTCATCTCAAGGAATGAGCTATGGCTGTGCATTCTCTTTTTTCTGCGCGATACAAAATGATTGTCGAGGGTCGATATCTTGATTCTTGTTTAATTGCTGTAGGGCGGTCGCGTAATCCCTTCTTTTTTTCTTGTGCTCATCATGCGCAGGCCATTGTAAGAAATTTCCCAGGAAAACTTCTTTCTCGAGAAAACCCTGTAACGGCGGGGGCTTGCGGCGTGCGAGTCATAAACATGAATTATTGCGAGCCCAACTGTTTCAAATAACTACAAAACCTTAAGTGTTAGCATTTCAGCGTCTATTAATTAATGAAGAATGATTGCGCGTCCGGCGTTCGTGGTTGCGCAATATAAAACCTTTGATATCGGGTGAAGTACTGATGAGCACGATCCATGACCAGGCAATGAACTATGTCTACCAGCAAGTATTGCAACGATTGCTGAGTTTCTTTTCCCGTGCAGAACGCACGGCATTGCAGCTGTTGATTCAGCGACTGGCGGTGGCTGCCGGGGGCATGGATCGAATCGGCGAATTCAAGGTGCTGGTGACGCAATCGGGCACTCGGGATTGCTGTTACAGCCTGGCCCTGATGCGCGCTGCGCAACTGAGCATCGCCGGACGGGCTCCGGGCACTTTTCAGTTGCGGGTGGCAACCCTGCGCGGTTGCGCCACACCGCCCTCGGCACTGCACAACATGCACCGCAGTTTCAGCGCACTGTTTCTGTATGACGACCCAAGGGTAGAACTGCTGATGATCGACAATCGGGAGGTCTTGCCTTTTAACCATCAGGCGCCGCTCACCGACGATGGTCGGGAGGCGAATCGCATCAATCTGCTGATGGTTGGCCACCGCCGGCGCTGGGGAGAGAGCCTGGAGCTTTGGGACGACGCGTACCTGGCCACCGCCGAGTTCTACGGGCAGGTCGCACGCTGGAACAACGGCGTCGATGCCTTGGTCAGCAGCGACTCCGCACGCAGCCAGGAGCATTTTCTCCAGGGGCTGGATCGCGCCGCCCAGAAGGCTGGCATCGGCGCGCTGCCGAAGCGGGGGGCCGGATTCGAAGAGCTGTTCAATCTGCTCGACGGCATGGGGGGCGACTGCTATCGCGAGCTCCACGCAGAGTCCGATCTGCTGCCGTGGCGTCCTCTCGGTCAGTTCGAAGCCTGTCGGCGCACCCATTACATCGGCATCGATGACATGGTGGTGGGCAAGATGGAGGAGCGATGGCCCTTGCTCAGCGACTTTCTCGGGTTTCAGACGGATGATTTGTTGCTCGAGCCAGGCACCGGCGAGTCGCCAGATCCCTTGGTCGCGGCCTACCTGAGCGGTCTGCAAGCCAACTACATCGGCGGTCACGATTATGAAGTCGGGGTCTCGGAATACCTGCAGCGTTGCCTGGCAGTGATGCGTCGCAAAAACCTGCCGGAGCAGATTTGCGAACGGTTTGTGGCGACGTTCGGCAACCTGTCCGATCTCAGCGAGCATCGATCGTTGGCCTCCTCATCCTTGCAAAAGAGTTTCGGGCTCAATGAAGCGCAACTGGTCTGTCTCTTGTTCGCGCCTTTCATCGAGGGCGGAGCCGGGCTCGAACGTTTTCTGCGCACCTGCCATCCGGGCATGCTGGTGGCCATGCCGGATCTGCATCGTGCGATGCAGGGATTGCACGCGCCGGAGCAGGTTCTGCAATGGATGACCGATGTCAGTGGGTTGCCCGTGCGGCTGATCAGTCGGCTGTATGCCATGGACGCCATTCAAATGGCCGATCAGGCAACGCACGCCCCGGGTCCGGCCGACCGCGAGGTTGCCGCAGGCGACCGTACGGCGGAAGGTTGAACGTGAGCGTAGCGCCCGGTCACCAGAGAATGCCTGCGGACGCCGGTTCATGAATGCCTCGCGTGAAAACGATTTCGCCTATCAGGCGGTCTATCGCTATCTCACCCAACTGATCGAAGGGCCAGGCGGCGAAGGAGCGGTCCGACTGCCCTCGTTAAGGCAACTGGCCGAACGGCTGAACGTGTCGATTTCGACCATTCAGTACGCCTATGCACTGCTTGAACGAGAAGGCCGGGTCTACTCCGTGGCCAAGTCCGGGTATTTCGCACAGCCGGCATCCACGGTCATGCCGCCCGGGCGAGGCAATGATCTGCTGGAAACCGTGTACGTCAACGCCAGATGTCTCGGCATGCGCGTATTGAGTGCTGACGACCCGGCTTCGATTCAACCCCTGGACAGTCCGTTGCTGATGCTTGAGCGGGAGCTCATGCGCCAATATCCCCGGCCATCACAGGCACCGGCCCAGCCTTGTGGCGAGCTGGAGTTGCGCACGCTGCTGGCCGCTCGCTATACCTCATCACCGACCCATTGCTGGCATGCCGAGGATGTCTATATCGGTGCCGATGTGAGAGGGGTGCTGGAGATCCTGATCGCGGTCCTTGAACTGCGTCACACGACCGTGGTGGTCGAGTCTCCCTGCGACTGGGTGATATTGCGCTTGCTTCAGTCTGCCGACGTGCGGGTCATCGAGCTGCCGGTACAGCCCGGCGGAGAGTTCGATCCATGGCATCTGGCCTCGTTACTGGAAACCGAACCGGTACGGCTGATCCTGCTGTCGTCGCAATTGAACATGCCCCATGGCAGCCTGGCGCCTGCGGATAATCGCGAAGCCATCGCGCGCCTGCTCAGGCTCCACGGTACCTGGGTGCTGGAAAACGACAGTTACAGTGAATTGGGCGATGACTGCGCAAGTCGACCTCTGCGGGACTTGCTGGACCCCGATCGCCTATTGGTGTTTTCCACGTTCGAAAAGGTCATCGGTGTCGAAGCGCCCTATGGCTATGTGCTCGCTCGCCAATGGCGCAACGACCTGCAACGGCACTTTCTGCTGCGTTCGTTTCGCTTGTCGCCGATTCGCCAGAAAGCCATTGCCCGACTGTATGCCAGCGGTCGTGTCGATCAACATCTACCGGTGCTAAAGCGTCTGCTCAAGGAGCGTCGTACACAGTTGATCGAGCTGCTGCGCGAAGGACTGGGCGATGCACTGCACATCGCCGAGCCGCAGGGCGGTGCGACGGTCTGGGTGCGTTCATCGCGTCGGGTGGCGATGGGCACGGTGTTTCAACGGCTGCTCAAGCAACATGTGTTGATCGCGCCGGGAGAGCTGTTCAGTACCCAAGGCATGCATGGGCAACACATGCGTCTGAGCGCGATAGGCAGCAGCGGGCAGGAGCTGGCAGGCGTCGTCGGTTTGCTTGGCGATGCCTTGCGACTGGCCCCCGATGACTGAGCTGTTAAAAAACATCGGGGATGCGCTGGATAGATCCCATCGCACTACGGTCAAACTGCCAGTAAACTCCGCTGTAATTTCCTGAACCACTCTATTTCAGAGGTTTTGCATGACACTCAGTCCTTTTGCGGGCAAACCGGCACCGGCAGAGTTGTTGGTCGACATCCCGCGACTGGTAACGGCGTATTACACCGGTCAACCCGACGCCTCGATTTCCACCCAGCGTGTGGCGTTTGGTACTTCCGGGCATCGTGGCAGCTCCTTCGACTTGAGTTTCAACGAGTGGCACGTTCTGGCCATCAGCCAGGCGATCTGCCTGTACCGCGAAGCCCAGGGCATTACCGGTCCGCTGTTTGTCGGCATCGATACCCACGCGCTGTCGACGCCGGCCGGGGCCAGCGCCCTGGAAGTGCTGGCAGCCAACGGTGTGACCGTGATGATCGCCGAAGGCGATGAGTACACCCCGACACCGGCAGTGTCCCACGCCATTCTTTGCTACAACCGCGGCCGCACCACCGGCCTCGCTGACGGCATCGTCATCACGCCGTCGCACAACCCGCCACAAAGCGGTGGCTACAAATACAACCCAACCAACGGTGGCCCGGCCGACACCCACATCACCAAGTGGATCGAAGCCAAGGCCAACGAACTGCTGGCCAACAAACTGGCAGGCGTTAAACGCATCGGTTACGAGCAGGCGTTGAAAGCCCCAACCACGCATCGTCACGATTACGTGAATACCTACGTTGCCGACCTGATCAATGTCATCGATTTCGATGCCATCCGCGGTGCCAAACTGCGTCTGGGTGTCGATCCGCTGGGTGGAGCAGGGGTGCGTTACTGGTCGGCCATTGCCGAGCACTATCGTCTGGACCTCGATGTAGTGAACAAGGAAGTCGATTCGACGTTCCGCTTCATGACTGTCGACTGGGATGGCCAGATCCGCATGGACCCATCGTCCAGCCACGCCATGCAAGGCCTGATCGGTCTCAAGGAGCGCTTCGACGTCGCGTTCGCCTGCGATCCGGATCACGACCGTCACGGCATCGTTACCCCGTCCGGCGGCCTGTTGGCACCGAACAACTATCTGGCCGTGTCGATCGACTACCTGTTCCAGAACCGTCCGCAGTGGCGCGCCGATGCGGCCGTGGGTAAAACCGTGGTCAGCAGTGGCCTGATCGATCGCGTGGCCAAGCGTCTGGGACGTCGCCTGTACGAAGTACCGGTCGGCTTCAAGTGGTTCGCCGACGGCCTGTTCGACGGCTCGCTCGGTTTCGGCGGTGAAGAAAGCGCCGGCGCATCGTTCCTGCGCAAGGACGGTGGCGTCTGGTGCACCGACAAGGACGGCCTGATCCCGGCCCTGTTGGCTGCTGAAATGACTGCCCGTACCGGCCGTGACCCAAGCCAGGCTTACCGCGCACTGACCGATGAACTGGGCGAGCCGTTCTCGGTGCGTGTCGATGCCAAGGCCAACCCTGAGCAGAAAGCGCTGCTGAGCAAGCTGTCGCCGGAGCAAGTCACTTCGACCGAACTGGCGGGCGAGAAGATCCAGAGCATTCTCAGCAAGGCACCGGGCAACGATCAGGCCATCGGCGGCCTGAAAGTGATGACCGAGAACGGCTGGTTCGCCGCGCGTCCTTCGGGCACCGAAGACATCTACAAGATCTACGCTGAAAGCTTCATCGGTGACGACCACCTCAAGCAACTGGTGGCCGAAGCGCAAACCCTGGTGGATGGTGCAATTTCCACCAAGTGATCAGTGCTGAATAGAAAAGGGCGACCTCAGAGGTCGCCCTTTTTTTGCCCGCCATTCAGCCGATCAGGCCAGATCCACCAACACGATTTCACTGTCTTCAATGGCTGTGACGGTCAGCACCGGCTCATGACTCACCGCGACACCGTCTCGAGCTTGCGCACGCAAGCCGTTGACTTCAATCACGCCGGTGGCCGGTACGAGGTAGGCGCGACGTCCGGCATCGAGGCGATACTCGGCGGTTTCCCCGGCCTTGATCGTGGCTGCCACCAAACGTGCATCGGCGCGAATGCGCAGACTCTCATCGTCACCGACCTTGCCGCTGGCGAGGGTCACAAAGCCTTCGCGCTCGCCTTTGGGAAACGGTTTGGCACCCCACGAAGGTGGTGCACCGGTTTCGGTCGGCATGATCCAGATCTGAAAGATCTTGGTAGCGGTCGCTTCCAGGTTGTATTCGCTGTGGGCGATCCCGGTGCCGGCGCTCATCACCTGAACGTCGCCGGCTTCAGTGCGGCCCTTGTTGCCCAGGTTGTCCTGGTGGGTGATCGCACCTTCACGCACGTAAGTGATGATTTCCATGTCCCGGTGCGGGTGAGTGGGGAAACCGGTTCCCGGGGCGATGATGTCGTCGTTCCACACCCGCAGATTGCCCCAGCTCATGCGCTGTGGATCGTAGTACTCGGCGAACGAAAAATGGTGATGGGCATCCAACCAGCCGTGATGGGCGCCGCCCAGCGAGCTGAAGGGTCTGAGTTCAAGCATGATCTTCTCCTCAAAAGGTTCGTCATGGGGCGTTTCGGCCGCAGCCACGAAGCGAGACCGGTGATTGATGGCGAGCATCATCTATCAGCCAACAATCGAGAAAAAGCGTAAAAAGTGCTGCATTCCCATCGAATTGATTGATGTTATAAACCTCGAAACGCTCTTACGCAGCCTTCAGTTCATCGCCTAACTCGATGACCTGTAAGCATTTCGCTAGAACTCAAGGGCAAATGCAGACACCATAGCCCCCAACAGCCTCACCTCCTGGAGTCCGTCAGCGTGGCGCAACACACCCCCGATCTTCCTCCCGAACTTCGTCCCCTGGCCGAGATGCCGTGGTTCAAACGCCTGGCGGCGCGTTTCCTGGGGCACGGCCTGACGCAACTGCGCGCCCAGCATCGGGCTTCGTGGCTGCACGGCCAGGCCGATGGCTTTCGCAGCGGTCACACCGCCGGGGTCGATTATGGTTACAAGGAAGGCAAGGCTGACGGCCTGGAAGAGGGCCGTCAGGTGTTGTTGATCCGCGACAGCCGCAGCACCGAACATCGCGCGCCGAGCATCGACAACCACCTGTTCGATGACTGGCGTCTGCCACTGACGGCCGAGCTGAAGAAGCGCATGAAGGCTGACGTCGCCCGCTTGCTGCCGGCCCATGCCCAGCCGAGCGTTGCGCAATGGAAGATGATTTTCAGTGATACGCCGTCAACGTCGGTGATTGCTGGAGCGGGTGCTGGCAAATCGACCACGCTGGTGCTGCGCATTCTGCTGCTGACGCATTATCTGGGCTTTGAGCTGGATTCGATGACCGTCGTGACCTTCACCCGGGAGTCGCGCAAGGACTTCATCAACAAACTGATTGAGCTGTTTGCGCTTTGGGGTCAGGCCCTGAGCCACAAAACCGCCCGGGATCTGGTGCGAACCTTTCACTCGCGCATTCTGCCGATGGTTCGCAGCCTGCCGGGGTTCGAGCGTTTGCAGGCTTTTGAAAACCTCAGCCTCCGGCCGCAGGGCGGGGACGATGACGTCGACAGCAACCCGTTTGATCTGCGGATCAACGACGCCCAGCGGCAGCAGCTCAACGCCTGTTATCACCGTCTCTACACCGAGGACGAGCGTTTCCGGCAATTGATCCAGCCACTGTCCCGGCATGCCTTGCAGCTCAAGGAGCTGGAACGCGATCACCCGGACGTGCAAAAGCGCATGGCGGTGACCGAACTGGCCGCCAAGCGCGACGAAGAACTGTGCGACGTGATCGAAGACTTGTGGTTCCGCGCCGGTGCCTGGCCGATCAAGGGTGTCGAGCCGAACCGCCAGACCTTCGAGATCAACGGTGCGAACTTCCACTGTCATGGCTACATTCCAAGCCTCGATGCCTGGGTCATTTTAGGCTTCGATCCGCGCGAAAATCCGCAAGTCTGCCGCCCAAACGCCAAGCTGACAGTCCGTGCAGAGTGGGCAGTCAAGCGCACCCTGTTTCAAGCTTTCTGCCGTAAGCCATTGATTTGGATAGATAGTTACGAGTCATCAAAGCGCATCCTGGCCACATTGGCAGGTGATGCCAGTGCCGGGCCGGGCTTCGATTACAAGGTCAAGGGCGAGCTCGCATCCGCGCCGTTGCTGGACTGTTTTGTCGCCGCCGCCGGCTTTATCGAAAACCTGGGCCTGGATGTACCGGACGCCGTTGGCCGCATGAGTTTCGCCAAGGATGATCCGGACCGGTTTTTCTTTGAAGCGCTGAGCCTGTTCTGGCGCGCGCTGGAAGATCATTTGCTCGATCAGAAACCACCGGTCATGACCTACAACCGCATGTTCGCGCTGTTCAGCGAGCACTCGCCGGAAAACCTCAAACTGCTCAGCGATGAACTGCTGCGGCCCATGTCGCACCTGATGATCGATGAATTCCAGGACGTGTCGCCGCAGATCGTTTCGTGGATTCGCGCCAGCCTTGCGGAAATCCGCAGCCGTGGCCCGGCCATGCACGTCGGGCGCGGGGCGCAGCGTTCTTCCTTGCTGTGCGTGGGGGATGACTGGCAGTCGATCTACGGCTGGCGCGGCAGTTCGCCGAGTTACTTCATGGAGTTCAACAAGGAGTTTTCATCGCCGAGCACCACGCGGGTGATGCTCAGCGACAACTATCGCAGCCATCAGCACATCATCGACGCGGCAGAGCACATCGTCCGTGCGGCGCCGGCGATTCCCGGCAAGAAAGCCAAGGCCAGCGGCGAGGAGAAGCCGCTGCAACCGGTCAACGTACTGGAGCGCGACGATCAAGCACTCGGCCAGCGCCTGGCGGAGCACTACAGAAACGGCGATTCAATCCTGATGCTTTATCGAAAAAGCAGCGATAAGTCATTGATAGAGCAGCATATTCAGTCTGTAGTTAATGTTGATTCTAGCTTGCCGTACGAGTCCCGACGCTTGAAGCAACTGACCTATCACAGCGCCAAAGGCTTGCAGGCCGATGCGGTGTTCCTGCTCGGTGACTGTCAGCACCTGACCAGTTCGCCGTACAAGAATCAGGTCTACCGCATGGCCGGGCTGGGCAAGGCCGGCGACAACGAGCCTTACGACACCGCGCAGAAGGACGAAATCCTGCGCCTGGCCTATGTCGGCATCACCCGGGCGGTGAGTCATTGCTACTGGTACGTCGAACCGCAGGACGCCCAGGCAGTGAACATGCCGCGCGCCTCCGATCGGGTCGCCAAGGGCAAGCCGTTCTTCGTCGATCACCGGCCGGAAAAGAAAACCGCCTGAAGCGAGCGCCCACAAAAAAGCCCGCAAACAGCGGGCTTTTTAATTCAGATCAATAACTTAGGCGTAACTCCTGAGAGATTCCGGAGGAACAAACGCTTCCAGCTCATCCTCCACGGCTTCGATTATTCGTTCGACATCCGCAGCATTCATGACCGTGGCACAGGGAATGCCGGCAATGGCGATCAGGGTTTCGCCGCTGGCCCGATCGAACAGGCGGGCGATCATGCTGCCCGGCGCGTCCATCGTGGCCTCGAAACCCATGGGATGAAAATGCCAGCGCATCAGCTGGCAGGCATTGGGGAACGTAACCTTGCTTGACCCTTTATTCATGTGTTGCCCGCCTTCTTCATCGAGCGCTTCCGTTTGCTCATGGTAGGTGGGAAGAGCCTTCATTGGCTCAACCGGTGACTGCCCTTAAAAGTAGCATCTGGATGTGAAAAACCTGTGAGAATTTTCAGGCCATTTGGCGATTGCAGGGATTTTTTTGATGTAAGTCATGGTCGACGAAAACCTTGCCAAAGTGCCATCACCACCGGCTGGTTGATGCCGCGCCAGAAGTTGGGCAAGCTCGGTTCTTTTTCCAAGAGTCCCTTATGCACGCCGATGATGACGGCCCGCAACAGACCCAGGCCACGGCCGAAACGGTCATGCGCTATCACCTGAGCTGGAAACACCGGGACCTGGATGGCGTCATGGCGCTTTACCATCCGGACATCCAGTACAACGACTTCTTCCAGAACCGCGTGCTCGGCCTCGACGAACTGCGCGAGTACGTTCGTGTCAGCATGCCCCGTGAATCCGACGAAGCGCTGGAGCATTGCGACCGGATCCGCATTGACGGCAACACTGCGTTCATTCAATACGAAGTGACCCTGCGTGGCGGCAATGGCCTGGTGTCGTTCCGTTCCAGCGAAGCGATTACCGTCAAGGACGCGAAAATCTGGCGAGTCAATGAGTACGCATCACTGGTGCGTGAGCAGGGCTCCAGCGCTGCGGCACCGAGTCAGCGTCCAGCGGCGAGCCGACTGGGCCTGTCGCCACGCCAGTTGAGTTTCATGGCCGAAGACCTGCAGCAGTATTTCCAGCGTCAGCAGCCGTACCTCGATCCCGAACTGGATCTGCAGCGGGTGGCGAAGGAGTGCGGTTACAGCCGCAACCAGATTTCCTATCTGCTGAACCAGGTGCTGGGACAGAGCTTCTATCGCTACGTCAATCAGGCGCGGCTCCAGCATTTGCTGCAATCGCTGGACAACGCCACGCCGCCACTGCGCATCGATGAGCTGGCGTTTGCCGCCGGGTTCAACTCGCTATCGGCTTTCTATAGCTGTTTTCGCCAGCACACTGGCCAGTCGCCCAAGGCCTACGCCAGGCAAATTTCTTTGCGGACACGCGCGCAAGACAGTCACTGAGGTCAGCCACTAGGATCGACGCCATCGAAACCTGGATTGGCGGAGTCTTGCATGCCGGCGTGGCGCACTATCAGTTTGTGGATGGACCAACTCGACGAGCCGCTCACCGCGCGCCCGGCGCTGGAACAAGACCTTGACGTCGACGTGGCAATCATCGGCGCCGGTTACACCGGGCTTTGGACGGCGTACTACCTGAAGAAACACGCGCCGGGCCTGGACATCGCCATCATCGAGGCGCAAACCGCCGGTTTCGGTGCGTCCGGTCGCAATGGCGGCTGGTTGATGGGCAATCTGCTGGGCGAAGATCGCCTGCTGGCAGGCCTGTCGCCACAACAGCGCCGCGCCTCATTCGATCTGCTGCACAGCATTCCTGATGAAGTGGAAGTCGTGCTCGAGCGCGAGGGCATCGACTGCGATTACCGCAAGGGCGGGGTGCTTTACTGCGCTGCGCGCTATCCGGAACAGGAAGCCAGCCTGCGCGACTATCTGAACAAGCTGCATGCCCAGGGCCTGACCGACGACGATTATCGCTGGCTCAATCCTGAACAACTGGCCCAGCAGATTCGCGTCGCCAAGCCTTACGGCGGGATCTTCGCCCCGCACGTGGCGACCATTCAGCCAGCAAAACTGGTGCGCGGCCTGGCCCGAACCGTTCAAGGCATGGGCGTGAAGATCTACGAAAACAGTCCCGTAACCCACTGGCAGGCGGGCAGTCTGCGCACCGACAAGGCCAGCGTGCGCAGCCGCTGGATTGTTCCCGCCATCGAAGGCTATTCGGTGACATTGCCGCCGCTGGGGCGTTACCAATTGCCGGTGCAGAGTCTGATTGTCGCCACCGAACCGTTATCTGCCGCGACCTGGGACGAAATCGGCCTCAATCGTGGCCAGGCCTTCAGTGAATTCAGCCGTCAGGTCACCTACGGCCAGCGCAGCGCCGACAATCGGCTGATTTTCGGTGCCCGTGGCGGCTATCAGTTCGCTGGCCAGTTACGGCACAACTTTGATCTGACCCGTGACGAAGTGGAACTGCGGCGCTATCTGTTTGGCGAACTGTTCCCGCAACTGAAAAACACCGCAATCACCCATGCCTGGGGCGGCAACCTCGGCATGTCGCGGCATTTCAAACCGCACATGCTTTGTGATCGGGCCAACGGCATTGCGTTGTCCGGCGGATATGGCGGGGAGGGCGTGGGGGCTTCCAACCTGGGCGGTCGCACCCTGGCTGACCTGATTCTCGAGCGCGATACCGAACTGGTTCACCAGCCCTGGGTGCTGCCGGACGGGGGGATCCATGCGCTGCGGGCGTGGGAGCCGGAACCGTGCCGCTGGCTCGGCTACAACGCGATCATCAAAAGCTTCGTCCACGAAGACCAGACCCTGGCCAACCCGGCGACCGCACCCTGGCGGCGCAAACTTGCCAGTCGGGTGGCCGGGTTCATGGAAGGTTTCATGCACTAAACGTCGTTTAATTCCAGACAGCCTTTAAGACAGGAAGCGCCATGAGCATCACCCAATTCAAGAACACCGCCACGCTGCCACTGGACGAATCTAATCCGGTGGCCGTGCCGCTCGGCACACCAGTGGCCATTGCGTCGACCACCAGTGTGGAGCGCGACGACGGCGTCGAAACCGGCGTCTGGGAATGCACGCCCGGGCGCTGGCGGCGGCAGATCACCGCCCAGGAGTTCTGCCACTTCATTTCCGGGCGCTGCACCTTCACCCCGGACGACGGCAGCGAAACCCTGCACATACAAGGTGGCGACGCACTGATGTTGCCGGCCAACACACTCGGCATCTGGGATATCCAGGAGACCGTGCGCAAGACCTACGTCCTGATTTTCTGACGCTTTGATCCTTTTGATTGCCTGCCAACAACAATAGCCAATACAGGAATCGATCCATGATCCGAAAGACCCTCGCTCTCGCCCCCTTGATGCTCGCCGCTTCCCTTGCTCAGGCAGCGGAAACGGTCAAGGTCTACAACTGGTCCGACTACATCGCGCCGGATACCGCGAAAAACTTCGAAAAGGCCACCGGTCTCGGCATCACCTACGACGTCTACGACAGCAACGAAACCCTCGACGGCAAGTTGATGACCGGCAAATCCGGTTACGACGTGGTGTTTCCGTCCAACCATTTCATGGCCCGGCAGATTCAGGGCGGCGCGCTGATGAAGCTCGACAAGAGCCAGTTGCCGAACTGGAAGAACCTCAACCCGGTATTGCTCAAGGCCTTGCAGACGAACGATCCGGGCAACGAACACGGCTTCCCGTACCTGTGGGGCAGCACCGGCATCGGCTACAACATCGCCAAGGTCAAGGCGGTGCTGGGCGATAACGCGCCGGTGGATTCCTGGGACCTGATTTTCAAGCCCGAAAACATGGAAAAACTGCAGAAGTGCGGCGTGGCAATCCTCGATAACGGCCCGGAATTGCTGCCAGCGGCGCTCAACTACCTGGGTCTGCCGCATCACAGCAAGAATCCCGAAGACTATAAAAAGGCCGAAGCCCTGCTGATGAAAGTGCGGCCGTACGTCAGCTACTTCCACTCTTCGAAGTACACCAGCGACCTGGCCAATGGCGATATCTGTGTGGCGGTCGGCTTCTCCGGGGACATCCTGCAAGCGGAGAACCGCGCCAAGGAAGCCAAGAACGGCGTCGATATCGGTTATGCGATTCCCAAGGAGGGCGCCGCCATCTGGTTCGACATGGTCGCCATGCCCGCCGATGCGCCAGACGCCAAGGCCGGTTACGCCTTCATGAACTACTTGCTGCAGCCCGACGTCATGGCCGGCATCAGCAACTACGTGCACTACGCCAACGGCAACGAACAGGCCGACAGTCTGATCGACCCCGCCATCAAGAACGACACCAAGGTGTATCCGAGCCCGGAAATGATGGGCAAATTGTTCGCGCTGGAAGCCATGCCGCTGAACATCGACCGGATCCGCACTCGCGTCTGGAACAAGATCCGTACCGGCAGCTGAAAAATCTGCCGGAGCGGGTTTTCCTCCGCTCCGGCAGCGGTATATGACGCCTGCAACTTGTGTTTATTTGGTTGATATCACTTCGCTGGCACCGCACTAATAAAGTGCAGGAAAGTGAGACGCGTCTAACAAAAAGTAACTTACCGATATTTAATATTTAAATAAGAAATCGTCAGACAATTAGGCAAACTCACCACACTTACAACATTCTTCCCGCCGCACGCGCTTTGTTTACGGGACTTTCCCGGAATAGTTCAATTTGATCTCAAAAAAACGCTAGACGTTAGATTTCAAATTGTGTCAGGTTTCTAACGCCTTCATTGGGCGAGTGATAGGACAATCTCGCCAGAGGTTGTCGCTATCGGACAAAAACTGTTCCATTGCTAAACAAGGAAGTGTGTTTATGTCGAAAGTAAAAGCTAATGCTATTGATACCGCCGAACAGGCTTTCCAGCTGAACGCGGCACCACTGGCCGCGCCAAGCTCGGCGTTCAACCAGATCAATAGCTTCAGCCATCAGTACGATCGTGGCGGCAACCTCACGGTCAATGGCAAACCCTCCTTCTCGGTGGATCAAGCCGCTACCCAACTGTTGCGAGACGGTGCCTCCTGGCACGACCTCGACGGCAGCGGCAAGATCGAACTGACCTATACCTTTCTGACGTCCAAAACCGCCAACTTCAGCGGCCTGGGAGTCACCGGTTTCAGTCAGTTCAGCGCCCTGCAGAAAACCCAGGCCGTGCTCGCCATGCAATCCTGGGCCGATGTCGCCAACGTGACCTTTACCGAAGCAGCCAGAGGTGGCGACGGTCACATGACCTTCGGTAACTACAGCGGCGGCCAGGAAGGCGCGGCGGCGTTTGCTTTCCTGCCAGGCACCGAGCCAGGCTATGACGGTCAGTCCTGGTACCTGACCGGCAGTGGGTACGACGTCAACAAAACCCCGGGCCTGAACAACTACGGGCGTCAGACCCTGACCCACGAAATTGGCCACACCCTGGGCCTGTCTCACCCTGGCGACTACAACGCCGGGACCGGCAACCCGACCTACAATGACGCGACCTACGGGCAAGACACCCGCGGCTACAGCCTCATGAGTTACTGGAGTGAAAGCAACACCAGCCAGAACTTCAGCAAGGGTGGTGTGGAAGCTTATGCCTCCGGCCCGCTGATGGACGACATTGCCGCGATCCAGAAGCTCTACGGCGCCAATCTGACCACCCGTACCGGTGACACCACCTACGGCTTCAACTCCAACGCCGGTCGCGATTTCCTCAGCGCGTCCTCTTCGTCGGACAAGCTGGTGTTCTCGGTGTGGGATGCGGGCGGCAAAGACACCTTCGACTTCTCGGGTTTCACCCAGAACCAGAAGATCAACCTCAATGAAGCCTCGTTCTCCGACGTTGGCGGCCTGGTGGGCAACGTGTCCATCGCCAAGGGCGTCACCATCGAGAACGCCATCGGTGGCTCGGGCAACGACCTGATCATCGGTAACAGCGCAGCCAACGAACTCAAGGGCGGTGCCGGCAACGACATCATCTGGGGCGGCGGTGGCGCCGACAAGCTGTGGGGCGGCTCGGGTTCGGACACTTTCGTGTTCGCAGCCAGTTCCGACTCCAAGCCAGGTGCGATCGATCAGATCCTCGACTTTGTCAGCGGTCTCGACAAAATCGACCTGACCGGTATCACCAAAGGCGCAGGCCTGCACTTCGTCAGCGCCTTCACCGGTGCGGCGGGCGATGCAGTCCTGACTTCCTCGGGCGGCAACAGCCTGCTCTCGGTGGACTTCTCCGGGCACGGCGTGGCTGATTTCCAGGTCAGCACCGTTGGCCAGGCAGCGCTCAGCGACATCGTGGCGTGATGTGAACCGGGAAAGCGGCGCGTGATGCGCCGCTTTCTTCACTTGCATCGCTTTGGCTGGTAAGCAAGGCTACGCGCCGGAGTGAAATTTCCTATGATCCAATTCGCTTTTACCCGCAAAGCGGCGGCGTACCTGTTGCCGGTGCTGATGATGATTTCTGGAGAAACAACTATGGCAAGCAGCCTGAGACTCGAAGACCCATCGGTATTTGCCGGACAGTGGCAAGCGACCCTGAGCGACCGCAACGACGCTCCCGAAGCCCAGGCTTTGCAAGACAAACCGTCGAACACCTGCCTGATCGACCTTGAAGCCAACCAGACGCTGGGCAAGGGCGCCGACTGCCTGAGCGCATGGCTGCAGGACAGCGCCATCGGCTGGTTTCCCGATCCGGACGGTCTTTCGATCACCGGCAAGGAAGGCTCAAGAATCCAGTTTTTCAGCCGACAACGTGATGGGCTTTATCTGAGCACTTTGAAGTCAGGCCTGGTGATTACACTTGAGCGAGCTGCCAAACAGCCCTGATCACCGGAACCGACTCACAGTTTAAATATAAGGCACCCCGTGACAGTTATAAGGCTCTCTTCAATAACACGGACGCCGGTTTTAATCGCGAAAGTTGTTATCGAAGTGTAAGCGGACACTGTCGGTGTATGTCCCGCCCCGTGTGCGGGCTATTAATTGAAGTCTCGCCAAGCACGGCGGGGAATATCATTTCAGGAATAATCAATGAAGATGGCGAAGGCCCCAGCCACCGCTCCCTTATTCAAGGCATTGGGTGACTATAAAAGCATTCTGATCAGCGTCGGATGCTTTACCGCACTGATTAACGTGCTGATGCTGGTGCCCTCTATTTATATGCTTCAGGTCTATGACCGGGTGCTGTCTTCGCAAAACGAAACCACGCTGGCGATGCTCTCGCTGATGGTCGTGGGATTCTTCGCGTTCATCGGCCTGCTGGAAGTGGTGCGCAGCTTCATCGTGATCCGCATCGGCAGCCAGCTGGAGCGCCGCTTCAACCTGCGGGTCTATCAGGCCGCGTTCGAGCGCAACCTGTTCAAAGGCGAGGGCAATGCCGGCCAGTCCCTGGGCGACCTGACCCACATTCGCCAGTTCGTCACCGGGCCTGCGCTGTTCGCGTTCTTCGATGCGCCGTGGTTTCCGGTCTATCTGTTTGTGATTTATCTGTTCAACGTCTGGCTCGGCGTCCTCGCCACTGCCGGCGCGCTGTTGTTGATCGCCCTGGCGTGCCTCAACGAATACATGACCAAGAAGCCGCTGGGCGAAGCCGCCGGTTATTCGCAAAAATCCAGCCAGCTGGCCACCAGCCACCTGCACAACGCCGAAACCATTCAGGCCATGGGCATGCTCGGTTCCTTGCGCAAACGCTGGTTCCAGGTGCATTCGCGCTTCCTCGGCCTGCAAAACCAGGCCAGCGACACGGGCGCGGTGATCAGCTCGCTGAGCAAGACCTTGCGCCTGTGCCTGCAATCGCTGGTGCTGGGCCTGGGTGCCTTGCTGGTGATCAAGGGCGACATGACCGCCGGGATGATGATTGCCGGTTCCATCCTGATGGGCCGCGTGCTCAGCCCGATCGACCAGTTGATTGCCGTATGGAAACAGTGGAGCGGGGCGAAGCTGGCGTACCGCCGACTCGACTCCCTGCTGCAGGCTTATCCGCCGAGCGACGACGCCATGGCGCTGCCGCCGCCAAAGGGCCAGATCACCTTCGAACAAGTCAGCGCCGGCCCACCCGGGCAACGTACCGCGACCTTGCACATGGTCAATTTCAATCTGGCGGCCGGTGAAGTGCTGGGCGTACTGGGTGCTTCCGGTTCCGGTAAATCGACACTGGCGCGGGTGCTGGTCGGCGTGTGGCCAACCCTCGGTGGCACGGTTCGCCTGGACGGTGCCGACATTCATCGCTGGAATCGCGATGATCTCGGCCCATACATCGGCTACCTGCCGCAGGACATCGAATTGTTCAGCGGCACCATCGCCGAGAACATCGCCCGTTTCAGCGAGGCTGACCCGCAGAAGGTGGTGGCCGCCGCGCAACAGGCCGGCGTACACGAAATGATCCTGCGCATGCCGCAGGGCTATGACACGCAACTGGGCGAGGATGGCAGCGGTCTGTCCGGCGGCCAGAAGCAACGTGTAGCCCTGGCGCGTGCGCTGTACGGCACACCGAGCCTGGTGGTGCTGGATGAACCGAACTCCAACCTCGACACCGTCGGCGAAGCCGCATTGTCCAGCGCCATCGTGCAACTCAAGGCGCAGGGCACCACGGTGGTGCTGGTGACGCACCGTTCTTCGGTACTGGCCCAGGCCGACAAATTGCTGGTACTCGCCGATGGCCGTCTGCAAGCCTTCGGCCCGAGCCAGGATGTGCTCAAGGCGTTGTCCGGCAACCAGGCGCAACAACAGCCACAACCCACTGAAAAAACCGCGCAGGCACCGGGCGGGCTCAGCTTGAGCCGGCAGTACCAGCCCACGACAAGGAATTCGGGTGTATGAGCAGCGCGAGCATGAACACTGAAAACGAAGCAACGATGGAACACGCGTACATCACCGAACGCCCTGAGCGCGACGCTAAATTCTTCGCCCGCATGGGCTGGATTCTGGCACTGGCCGGCGCTGGCAGTTTCTTTGCCTGGGCCGCACTGGCACCGCTGGATCAAGGGATTCCGGTGCAAGGCACGGTGGTGGTCTCCGGTAAACGCAAGGCTGTGCAGTCGATGAGCAGCGGTGTGGTCAGCCGGATTCTGGTGCGCGAAGGCGAGATCGTAAAACAGGGTCAGCCGTTGTTCCGCCTCGACCAGACCCAGGTCGCCGCCGATGTGCAGTCGCTGCAGGCGCAGTACCGCATGGCATGGGCCAGCCTTGCGCGCTGGCAGGCTGAGCGCGACAACCTCAAGCAGGTGACGTTTCCGGCAGAGCTGAGCGACAACGCGGACCCGCGCCTGGCCCTGGTGCTGGAAGGTCAGCGCCAACTGTTCAGCAGCCGCCGCGAAGCGTATTCCCGCGAGCAGGCCGCACTGCGCGCCAGTATCGAAGGCGCCACTTCGCAACTGGCCGGCATGCGCCGCGCCCGTACCGATCTCAACGCCCAGGCCGACTCCCTGCAACAGCAGTTGAGCAATCTGCAACCGCTGGCGGACAACGGCTACATCCCGCGCAACCGCTTGATGGAATATCAGCGTCAACTGTCGCAAGTGCAGCAGCAGCTGGCTGAGAACACCGGCGAAAGCGGCCGGGTAGAGCAGGGCATTCTTGAGTCGCGCCTGAAACTGCAACAGCACGGCGAGGAATACCAGAAGGAAGTCCGCACCCAACTGGCCGACGCGCAACTGAAAAGCGTCACCCTGTCCGAACAACTGACCTCCGCCGGTTTCGATCTGCAACACAGCGAGATCGTGGCGACGTCGGACGGCGTGGCCGTCAACCTCGGTGTGCACACCGAAGGCGCCGTGGTCCGTCAGGGCGAAACCCTGCTGGAAATCGTTCCGCAAGGCACGCGCCTGGAAGTGGAAGGGCACCTGCCGATCAACCTGATCGACAAGGTAGGCACGCACCTGCCGGTAGACATCCTCTTCACCGCATTCAACCAGAGCAAGACACCGCGTGTTCCCGGCGAAGTCAGCCTGATTTCCGCCGACCAGATGGTCGATGAGAAAACCGGCGTGCCGTATTACGTGTTGCGCAGCAGCGTCAGCGATCAGGCCATGGAGAAACTCAACGGCCTGGTGATCAAGCCCGGCATGCCGGCGGAAATGTTCGTGCGCACTGGCGAACGTTCACTCCTCAACTACCTGTTCAAACCGCTGCTCGACCGGGCCGGCTCCGCGTTGACTGAAGAATAAGGATGTTCGGCTGTATGAATAAGCTTTCCATGCTGGCGGCAGCGTTCGCGCTGCTCGCGGGCAACAGTGCAGTGGCGGCCATGGGGCCGTTCGAGATCTACGAACAGGCGTTGCGCAATGACCCGGTGTTCCTCGGCGCGATCAAGGAACGTGATGCAGGCCTTGAAAACCGGGCCATTGGCCGCGCCGGGTTGTTGCCGAAAGTCGGTTACAACTACAACAAGGGCCACAACACCTCGAAGGTCACGCAGCTCACCGATCGCGGCAACTTTACGGAAAACCGCAACTACAACAGTTACGGCTCCAACTTGACCCTGCAACAGCCGTTGCTCGACTACGAGGCCTACGCCGCGTATCGCAAAGGTGTGGCGCAGTCGCTGTTTGCCGACGAGAACTTCCGGGGCAAGAGCCAGGAACTGTTGGTGCGGGTGCTCGACAACTACACCAAGGCCTTGTTCGCTCAGGATCAGATCGACATCGCCCAGGCCAAGAAGAAGGCGTACGAGCAGCAGTTCCAGCAGAACGAGCACATGTTCAAGCAGGGCGAAGGCACGCGGACCGACATTCTCGAAGCCGAGTCGCGCTATGAACTGGCGACCGCCGAGGAAATCGAGGCCCGCAACGAACAGGATGCCGCGCTGCGTGAACTGGGTGCGCTGGTTGGTGTGCCGACAGTGGACATCACCGATTTGGCGCCGCTGGATCAGAACTTCCAGACCTTCGCGTTGATGCCGGCCAACTACGACACCTGGCACGAACTGGCGATCAGCAACAACCCGAACCTGGCGTCACAGCGCCAGGCAGTGGAAGTGGCCCGTTATGAAGTGGAGCGCAACCGCGCCGGGCACCTGCCGAAAGTCAGTGCCTACGCCTCGATGCGCCAGAACGAATCGGAAAGCGGCAACACCTATAACCAGCGCTACGACACCAACACCATCGGCATCGAAGTCAACGTGCCGTTGTACGCCGGTGGCGGGGTGTCGGCATCGACCCGTCAGGCCAGCCGCACCATGGAGCAGGCCGAATACGAACTGGACGGCAAGACCCGCGAAACGCTGATCGAACTGCGTCGCCAGTTCAGTGCCTGCCTGTCCGGTGTCAACAAACTGCGCGCCTACCAGAAAGCCCTGACGTCGGCCGAGGCGCTGGTGGTCTCGACCAAGCAAAGCATTCTTGGCGGTGAGCGGACCAACCTGGACGCGCTGAACGCCGAACAACAACTGTTTACCACCCGCCGCGATCTGGCCCAGGCCCGCTATGACTACCTCATGGCCTGGACCAAATTGCATTACTACGCGGGCACCTTGAGCGAGCAGGATCTGGCTCGGGTGGACGAAGCATTCGGGCAAGGCCCACGGACGCAATAGCACCGTAGTTTTTACACAAAACAACAAAAACGAGTGGTGAACATGGACGTACGCTTCAAGCCGGCTTCGGTCGGCACCCTGTTGCTTGTGATTTTTATCAACCCGGCCCAGGCGCAATACGTGGATTCGGGCAAACCCGGCGATCCAGCCAGTTGGCGCTCCGCCGAATTCCTGCGGGACTGGGGGCTGGACCGGATGCAGGCCGATCAGGCCTACGCCGCCGGTATCACCGGCAAGGGCGTGAAGATCGGCGCGCTGGACTCCGGTTTCGACGCGGCCCATCCCGAGTTCGCCAGCGACCGGTATCACCCGGTATCGGCCAGCGGCAGCTATGTCGATGGCTCGCTGTTCACGGTCAACGGCACGCTTAACCCGAACAACGATTCTCACGGCACGCACGTGGTCGGCACCATGGGCGCCTTCCGCGATGGCAGCGGGATGCACGGCGTGGCGTTCAATGCGCAGATCTACGTCGGCAACACCAACAAGAACGACAGTTTTCTGTTCGGCCCCAATCCCGACCCGCGCTATTTCAAAGCGGTGTACGACGCACTGGCCGATGCCGGCGTGCGGGCGATCAACAACAGTTGGGGCAGTCAGCCGCCGGATGTCAGCTATCGAACCCTGGCCGATCTGCACGCCGCTTACGCTCAGCATTGGAACAAAGGCACCTGGCTCGATGCCGCCGCCGATGTTTCACGCCGCGGCGTGATCAACGTGTTCAGCGCCGGCAACAGCGGTTACCCCAACGCCAGCGTGCGTTCGGCGCTGCCGTATTTTCAGCCGGACCTGGAAGGCCATTGGCTGGCCGTGTCGGGGCTGGATCAGAGCAATCAGCAGAAGTACAACCAGTGCGGCATCGCCAAATACTGGTGCATCACCACGCCGGGGGCAAAGATCGACAGCACCATTCCCGACGGCGGTTACGCGATCAAGTCCGGCACCTCGATGGCCGCGCCCCATGCTACCGGCGCCTTGGCGCTGGTGATGGAGCGTTACCCGTACATGAACAACCAGCAGGCGCTGGAAGTGCTGCTGACCACCGCCACTCAACTCGACGGCAGCGTGACAAGCGCACCGACCGAACGGGTCGGCTGGGGCGTCGCCAACCTGAAGCGGGCGATGGGCGGACCGGGGCAATTGCTCGGCGCGTTCGACGCGAATCTGGCCACCGGGCAACGCGATGTGTGGAGCAACGACATCTCCGACAAGGCGCTGATCCAGCGTCAGAGCGAAGACCTCGCCGAGCACAGTGCCTGGCAGCAAACCCTGCAAAGCAAAGGTTGGCAGAACGGAATTTCGGCAGGCGCCAGCCAACAGGACCAGACCGATTACGCTGTCGGCATGGCCCGTGATGCGGCCGCCGCCAATCGGGTGTATCAGGGCAGCCTGATCAAGTCCGGCGCCGGGCAATTGATTCTGACCGGCGACAGCACCTATCGCGGCCCGACCACGGTCAATGGCGGCCTGCTGAGCGTCAACGGTTCGCTGACGTCCGCCGTTACGGTTAATGACGGCGGCACCCTCGGCGGTTCCGGCCGAATCGGCGCACTGATCGCCAACAGCGGCAGTCGCGTGGCACCGGGCAACTCCATCGGCACCTTGAATGTGGCCGGTGACGTGACCTTCGCGCCTGGCTCGACCTACGCGGTGGAGCTGTCACCGAACGCCAGCGATCGCATCGTCGCCAGCGGCACGGCGTCCATCAGCGGCGCCACCGTCAGTCTGTCGCTGGAAAACAGCCCGACCTTGCTCAGCACCGCTGAAGCGAAAAGCCTGCTCGGTCATCAGTACGACATTCTGCAAGCGGCCGGTGGCATCCAGGGCCAGTTCGGCGCCGTGGTGCCGGATTACCTGTTCATCGGTGGCAGTCTCGCGTACAGCGGCAACGGCATCGCGCTGAATGTCGAACGCAACGCGAGGTCTTTTGCCAGCGTCGGCCAGACCCCGAACCAGCGGGCCGTGGCCAGCGCCGTCGAAGGCATGGGCGCCGGTAACTCCGTGTACGAAAGCCTGTTGCTGTCGGCCACCGCCAGCGATGCACAGCAAGCCTTCCAGCAACTGAGCGGGGAAATCTACCCGGCCCTCGGTTCGGTACTGATTAACGACAGTCGTCAGTTGCGCGACGCCATCGGCGAACGCCTGCACGACGCAAACGCCGCGCAAAGCAACGGCTGGATCAAGGCCCTCGGCGCCTGGGGCACGACCGATTCGCAACACGACACCGCCGGCTACAGCACATCCATCGGCGGCCTGCTGGCAGGCGTCGACGGCGCGCTGGACGAGCAGACCCGCATCGGTCTGGTCACCGGTTACAGCGACAGCTCGTTGAGCATGGGTTCTGGCACGCATTCCTCGGCCAAGGTCGACAGTTACCACCTCGGCACTTACGCCGGGCACAACATCGGCGACTGGCGTCTGAGCACCGGCGCGGCCTACAGCTGGCATCGCGCCGACGTCAAACGTGATCTGCAATACGGCGACGTCAGCGCCAAACAGAAAGCCAAGGTCGATGCCGCCACCACACAGGTATTTGGTGAAGCGGCCTATCGACTGAATCTGCAACCACTGGCCCTGGAGCCGTTCGCCAATCTGGCCTACGTGCATTTGGACAGCGACGGTTTCACCGAGAAGGGCGACGCTGCGGCGTTGAAAAGCAGCGGCGACCAGCGTGACGCGGTGCTCAGCACCCTCGGCGTCAGGGCGATCAAGACAATCAACCTGTCGGGCACGCAAAAACTCGATGTCAGCGGCCATCTCGGCTGGCAGCACAGCCTCACGGACATCGAGGCCGAGCAGCATTTGCGTTTCGCCAGCGGCAGCGCGCCGTACAGCGTCGAAAGCACGCCGCTGGTGCGCGACGCGGCGCTGGTCGGCGTGCAGGCCAGCCTGGCAGTCACCCGCGACGTGCGGATCAACCTGGATTACACCGGACAACTGGCCAACCGTGAGAAGAGTCACGGCGTCGGCCTGAGCCTGAACTGGCAGTTCTGACTCACCGAGAGATGATCGTTCCCACGCTCCCGCGTGGGGATGCAGCCCGTGACGCTCCGCGTCCCTAGAGGCATTCCCACGCAGAGCGTGGGAACGATCAACGGGGAGGGCGTGGGAACGATCACTTCAATAGACGGATTTTGTGCAACATCACTAAGGAAGGTCGCTGGATGAAAAATAACAACACCCCCGCGCAATCGGGTGGATGCTTTCGCCTGAAAACTCTCAATCGCGCCTTGCTTTGCGCCTTGGCCACCTGGGGTAGCGCACACGCTGCGCCCTATGTGGAAAGCGGCCGGGCAGGGGATGCCGCCAGTTGGCGCAGCGCCGAATTCCAGGCGGATTGGGGCCTGGGCGCGATTGGCGCGGATTACGCCTACGCCGCGGGTTACACCGGCAAAGGCGTGAAGCTGGGGATCTTCGACCAGCCGGTGTACGCCGCGCACCCGGAGTTTTCCGGGCCGAATAAAGTCGTGACCCTGGTCACCAGCGGCATTCGTGAATACACCGACCCGTACATCCCGGTCAAAGCCGGGGACGCTTTCCGTTATGACGGTTCGCCCTCGGTCGGTTCCGACGGCAAGCTCGGCGCCCACGGCACCCACGTTGGCGGCATCGCCGCCGGCAGCCGTGACGGTGGGCCGATGCACGGCGTGGCGTTCGGTGCGCAGATCATCAGCGCCGACAACGGCGACCCGGGCCCGGAAGACGGTATCGTGCGCGGCAACGACGGCGCGGTGTACAAGGCCGGCTGGGATGCCCTGATCGCCAGTGGCGCGCGGATCATCAACAATAGCTGGGGGATCGGTATCACCGACCGCTTCGATCTCGGCGGCCGTGACCCGGCGTACCCGCATTTCACCGTCAACGACGCGCAATTGCAGTTCAACGAGATCCGCACACTGCTGGGCACCAAACCCGGCGGCGCCTACGACGGTGCAATCGCCGCCGCGCGCAGCGGTATCGTGACGATTTTCGCGGCGGGCAACGACTACAACCTGAACAACCCGGACGCCATCGCCGGCCTCGGTTACTTCGTGCCGGACATCGCGCCGAACTGGATCACCGTCGCCGCACTGCAAAAGAACCCGGATCTGGCCAGTGCCAATCCCTACATCATGAGTACGTTCTCTTCGCGCTGCGGCTACACCGCGAGTTTCTGCGTCTCGGCACCGGGTACGAAAATCTACAGCTCGATCATTGAAGGCACCAACGCCGACAACCTGACCACCGGCTACAAAAACTACAACGGCACCTCGATGGCCGCACCACACGTGGCCGGTTCCATGGCGGTGTTGATGGAGCGCTTCCCGTACATGTCCGGTGATCAGGTTGCCAGCGTGTTGCGCACCACGGCCACTGACCTTGGCGCACCGGGCATCGACGCCCTGTACGGCTGGGGCATGATCAACCTGCGCAAGGCCATCGACGGCCCGGCGATGTTCGTCACCGAGCAAGACATTCCCGAAGAATTCCGCATCCAGGGTGCCTATGGCTCCGGCCAGTTCGTGGCCGACCTGCCAGGCATCGGCGCGATCATCGACGCCGGCAAACCCACCGAGCGCGTGTGCACCGACATCACCTGCGGTCTCGACACCTGGCGCAACGACATTTCCGGCCACGGCGGTTTGACCAAGCAAGGGATCGGCACCCTGGTCATGACCGGCGCCAACACCTACACCGGTCCGACCCTGGTCAATCAGGGGCGACTGGCGATCAATGGCTCGCTGCAATCGGCGGTCACGGTCAACGATGGTGGCATCCTCGGCGGTAACGGGCACATCGCGGCACTGACCGCGAAGAGCGGCGGTATCGTCGCGCCGGGCAACTCCATCGGCACCTTGAACGTGGCCGGTGACGTGACCTTCGAACCGGGTTCGACCTATTCCGTCGAAGTCTCGCCGACCAGCAGCGACCGCGTTGTCGCTGGCGGCACTGCAACCATCGAGGGCGCAACGGTCGCCCTGACCCTGGAAAACAGCCCGACGCTGCTGACCACCGGCGAGGTGAAATCCCTGCTCGGCAGCCAGTTCAACATTCTGCAGGCGGCGGGTGGCATTCAAGGGCGCTTCGGTCAGGTCTTGCCGAGTTATGCGTTTCTCGGCGGCACCCTCGATTACTCCTCGGGCGGTGTTCAACTGGACGTCGGGCGTAACGGTGCGTCGTTCGCCAGCGTCGGCCTGACCCCGAACCAGCGTGCCGTCGGTGCAGCCGCCGAACGTCTGGGCGCGGGCAATGCGTTGTTCGAAACCCTGTTGCTGTCGCCGACTGCCGCTGTCGCGCAGGATGCCTTCCAGCAACTGTCCGGCGAGATTCACCCGGCCATCGGCACCATGCTGATCAACGACAGCCATTACCTGCGCGATGCCGTGGGCGAACGTCTGCGCGAGCGTGACCTGTTCGACGCCGGTGCACCGACCGATGACCGCAGCAACGCCTGGCTTAAAGTGCTGGGCGCCTGGGGCAAGAGCGATGGCGGCTATAAAAATGCCGACTCCAACAGCTCCATTGGTGGCTTGCTGGCCGGTGTCGACGGGCTGATCGCTGAAGATACGCGTCTGGGTTTCGTTACCGGTTATAGCGACAGCTCTTTGAACATGGGCAAAGGTACACATTCGTCTGCATCGGCCGATAGTTATCACTTGGGTGCGTACCTGGGGCATCAGATCGATGCCCTGCGTCTGACCGCCGGCGCGGCTTACAGCTGGCATCGCATCGACGTCAAACGTGATCTGCAATTTGCCGGTGTCAGCGGCAAGCAGAAAACCAAACGCGATGCGACCACCGCGCAACTGTTCACAGAAGCAGCCTACGATCTCGGTCTGCAACCGATGAATCTGGAGCCGTTCGCCAACCTGGCTTACGTGCACCTGAACAGCGACAGCTTCACCGAGAAGGGTGATGCCGCCGCACTGAAGGGCGGTGAAGATAACCGCGACGCCGTGCTGTCGACCCTCGGTGTCCGCGCCAAGCGCACGTTTGCCCTGTCGGACAAACATCAGCTGGAACTGGGCGCGACACTGGGCTGGCAGCACAACCTGAGCAGCGTGGATTCCGACAGCCACTTGGCCTTCGTCAATGGCAACAGTGCATTCACGGTGCAAAGTGCGTCGATGGATCGCGATGCGGCAGTGGTCGGCGTTCGTGCCGGCCTGGCGCTCAATCGCGATGTCCGGGTCAACCTGGACTACAACGGACTGATCGGTTCGAACGAGAAGGACCACGGTGTGGGCCTGACGCTGGACTGGCAGTTCTAAGGTGTAGCGGCAGTTCGGCAAAGAACTGCCGTTTTTGAAAGGAAGAGAGAGCACGACATGGGACTGTTTGACTACAAAAATGCCGACGGCAAAGCGTTGTACAGCGATGCCATCGCACTGACGCTGTATTCCTACACGCCGACCGGGCAGGCTTTGCCCGGCACCGGTTGGGCGCCACTGGGCGCCACGGCACTGGGTTATCAAGGAAAGACCGACGCGAAAGGAACGTTCTTCGGCGAGAAGGACGGCTTCACCAGCGCCGAGGCGGAAGTGCTCGGCAAATACGACGCGGCGGGCAAGCTGATCGGTATCGGCGTGGCCTTTCGCGGCACGGGCGGGCTGGATTACAGCGACACCTTCGGTGACATGAAAAACAACCTGCTGGCAGCCATCGGGCCAGTGGATTACGCCACCAACTACGCGAAAAACGCCTTCGACAACCTGCTGAAGGCTGTGGCCGCGTTTGCCACGGCCCATGGCATCGCCGCCAAGGACGTGCTGATCAGCGGCCACAGCCTCGGCGGTCTCGGGGTCAACAGCGTGGCGGATCTGAGCGCGAGCAACTGGGGCGGGTTCTTCAAGGACGCCAACTACATTTCGTTCGCCTCGCCGACCCAAAGCAGCACCGGCACCAACGTGCTGAACATCGGCTACGAGAACGATCCGGTGTTCCGTGTGCTCGACGGCACCACGTTCAGCACGGCGTCGATGGGCAAACACGACAAGCCGCACGACTCGACCACCGACAACATCGTCAACTTCAACGATAACTACGCGTCCACCGCGCAGAACCTGGTGCCGTTCAGCATCGTCAATCCGCTGAACTGGTCGGCTCACAGCTCGCTGGGGTATGCCGATGGCCTGAACCGGGTGATCGACTCGAAGTTCTACAACCTCACCAGCCAGGACTCGACCATCATCGTGTCCAACCTGGAAGCGTCATCCCGGGGCAAGACCTGGGTCGAAGATCTGGGCCGCAGTGGTGAGCCGCACACCGGCAGCACCTTCATCATCGGCACCGACAGCAACGACTGGCTCAAGGGCGGGGCGGGCAACGACTTCCTCGAAGGCCGCGCCGGTGATGATCTGTTCCGCGATGACGGTGGCTTCAACATTCTGCTCGGCGGCCAGGGCCACAACACCTTCGATCTGCAGAAGCCGTTGCAGAACTTCAGTTTTGCCAACGACGGTGACGGCACGCTGTACGTGCGCGACGCCTACGGCGGCATCAGCATGACTCGCGACATCGGCGCACTGGTGAGCAAGGAGTCGGGGTCGTGGTGGAGCAGCAAGGAAATCACCTGGACCGTCACCGGCAAAGGCCTGGCCAATGGCAGTGAACTGACCCAGTACAACCATTCGCTCAATGGCGGTGCTTTCGGCGACACGCTGAAGGCCACCGCTGACGGCGACTGGCTGTTCGGTCTGGGCGGCGACGATCACCTGTTCAGCGACAAAGCCCATGTGACCTTCGTCGGCGGCGCCGGCAACGACGTGATGAGTGCGGTGGGTGGCAACAACACCTTCCTGTTCAGCGGCGCCTTCGGCTTCGATGCGATCAATGGCTACCAGGGCAGCGACAAACTGGTGTTCATGGGCGTTCAGGGCGCAGGGCAGGGCTACGACTACAAGCAACACGCTTCGCAGTCCGGCGCCGATACCGTGCTGAAGATTGGCGACTATGCCGTGACCCTGATCGGGGTGGGTGTGGCTAACCTGTCCGACTCGAGTTTCGTGTTCGCCTGATTCCGTGTGGGAACCACCGCGGCTTGCGGTGGTTCCCATTGGGGTTGCATGACACAAATGTTGTAACTGAAATGCTCCGGAACGCCTCGGGAGGGGCGCTTTGGTTGTGAGCTATCTCTGAATAATTCCAACAAAGAGAGAGGCAACAGCAATGGGTGTGTACGACTACAAGAACTTCAGCTCAGCGGATTCCAAGGCGTTGTTCACTGATGCCATGGCCATCACGCTGTACTCCTATCACAACCTCGACAACGGTTTCGCTGTCGGGTATCAGCACAACGGCTTCGGCCTCGGCCTGCCGGCCACGCTGGTTTCGGCGCTGATCGGCGGCACGGATTCGCAAGGTGTGATTCCCGGACTCCCGTGGAACCCCGACTCGGAAAAACTCGCCCTCGACGCCGTGAAAAAGGCTGGTTGGACGCCTATCACCGCCTCGCAACTGGGCTATGACGGCAAGACCGATGCTCGCGGGACCTTTTTCGGCGAAAAGGCCGGCTACACCAGCGCGCAAGTGGAAATCCTCGGCAAATACGACGCTCAGGGCCATCTCACGGAAATCGGCATCGCCTTTCGCGGCACCAGCGGCCCGCGGGAGATCCTGATCGGCGACTCCATCGCCGACGCCATCAATGACCTGCTCGCCGCGTTCGGCCCCAAGGATTACGCCAAGAACTACGTTGGTGAAGCCTTCGGCAACCTGCTGAACGATGTGGTGGCCTTCGCCAAGGCCAACGGTCTCACCGGCAAGGACGTGCTGGTCAGCGGCCACAGCCTCGGCGGCCTGGCGGTCAACAGCATGGCGGACTTGAGCGGCAGCAAATGGGGCGGGTTCTTCCAGGACTCCAACTACATCGCCTACGCCTCGCCGACCCAAAGCAGCACCGACAAAGTGCTCAACGTCGGCTACGAGAACGATCCGGTGTTCCGCGCGCTCGACGGTTCGACCTTCACCGGTGCGTCCCTCGGCGTGCATGACGCGTCGAAGGTTTCGGCGACCGACAACATCGTCAGCTTCAACGACCACTACGCCTCGAACGTCTGGAACGTGCTGCCATTCTCGATCGTCAACGTCCCGACCTGGATCTCGCACCTGCCGACCGCTTACGGCGATGGCATGAACCGGGTGATCGAGTCGAAGTTCTACGACCTCACCAGCCGTGACTCGACGATCATCGTCGCCAACCTGTCGGACCCGGCGCGGGCCAACACCTGGGTGCAGGACCTCAACCGCAACGCCGAAACCCACAAGGGCAGCACCTTTATCATCGGCAGCGACGGCAACGACCTGATCCAGGGCGGCAGCGGCAACGATTACCTGGAGGGCCGCGCCGGCAACGACACGTTCCGTGACAGCGGCGGCTACAACGTCATTCTTGGCGGCGCCGGCAACAACACCCTCGACTTGCAGCAGTCGGTGAACAAGTTCGACTTCGCCAACGACGGCGCCGGCAACCTGTACATCCGCGATGCCAACGGCGGGATCAGCATCACCCGCGACATCGGCAGCATCGTCACCAAGGAGCCGGGTTTCCTCTGGGGCCTGTTCAAGGACGACGTGACCCACAGCGTCACGGCGGATGGCCTGAAGGTCGGCAACAACGTCACTCAGTACGAGTCGAGCGTGAAGGGCACCACTGGCGTCGACACCCTCAAGGCCCACGCCAGCGGTGACTGGCTGTTCGGCCTGGACGGCAACGATCACTTGATCGGTGGCGTGGGCAACGACGTGTTTGTCGGTGGTGCCGGCAATGACCTGATGGAGTCGGGCGGCGGGGCGGATACGTTCCTGTTCAACGGCGCGTTCGGCCAGGACCGGGTGGTGGGATTCACCGGCAACGACAAACTGGTGTTCCTCGGTGTGCAGGGCGTGTTGCCGGGCGATGACTTCCGCGCCCATGCCACCTCGGTGGGGCAGGATACGGTGCTGAAGTTCGGCGGTGATTCCGTGACGCTGGTCGGGGTTTCGCTGAGCAGTCTCAGTGCCGATGGCATCGTGATCGCCTGAGGGTGACGGTGGAGGGGGAATTCTTTCCCTCTCCACATCAAAAGTGACTCATTGGCCACTACCTGACTCAAACCCCTGCACCAACAGGAAATGCGGACTAAAGCCAATGACGATGTAACCGTCATGTATAGGCAAGCCGCCATTGAGTACAGGAGATTCAAACGTGAAAGGTTTCAAGGGGTATATCGGTATCGTCGGGTTGGCGCTGCTTTCGGCCAATGCCTGGGCCGATCTGCCTCACAGCTCGATTCTGAGCCGCTATGGCGTCAGTACCGATGAATTGCCAAAGCCGGTCGAAAGCGATGAAGTCAAACCCGTTGAAGAGAAAAGCCGCTTTCATATCCAGCCCGAACAACCGTTCGTGACCGTTCGTATCGGCGAAAACAATGAGCCCGAAATGACCGGCAACCTGAGCATCGACCGCATGGCGCAACAGGAGCGTCAACGTTGCCAGCGCTTGCAGGAAGAAATGGTCCGGCGCGGTGAACGCGCGTTGAACTGCGACGGCACCCTTCCGGGCATGGCATTACCCCGCTGAAGAATGCAAAAAAGGCTGCGCTCCAACAGGATTGCAGCCTTTTTTGATGGAGTAACCGTCAATCTTCCTTGCGCACCGTGGCCACTTCGTCGGACTTCACGCGGATCTTCGCGCCGGAAATGTCCCGGAATTCATAAAAACCATCGTCGGACTTGGTCTTCGGCATGTCCTGGGTCAAATACTGCGTGCCGTTCTGCAACGTCACCACCGTCGGGGTCGAGCAACCGGCCAATGCCAGCAAAGCCACAGCCGCCATCGGCATAGCCATTTTTCTGAAATTCATACCCAGCGTTCCTCATTCAATTCGACCGATGCCGGTCTTCTAACGCGGTTGGTGCCGAATAGCCCGCAAAAGTTCGATGGACTGGCGAAAAAACCCGAATCGCGGATGCCACTGATCCTTTTCCGTTTGCACCCGGCGGGGCGGAACTGGTATCTGTACGCATAACCAGTATTCGTTCGCCATGGCCCCTTATCACCGTGACTTCCAGCCCCCTCGACGATCCGTTCTATTACCTCAACAACTTCCGGCAAGTGCTTGACTGGCTTGAGCTTCGTTATGCCGATGTGATGAGCGAAACGGAACATGCTTTCATCAGCGACTTCAAGGCACTGCCTCGCGGGTCCCAGGGTTTGCTGGTGCGGATGGTGATGCGCAAGGGCGTGCATTTTCGGGCGGGCAAGCTCAGTTATGCGGAAATTGGCGACATCGCGTTGGCCGCGCAGCCGTTGCTCGATCATGGTTGGCTGGATGAGCAGGCGCTGCTGTCGATGCCGGAGTTGTTCGATCTGTGTTTGAAGGCCGAAGTCCTGCAAGCGTTCGGCCCGGCGATCGACTCGCCCAAGGGCCGCAAAGTCGACTGGCTGCCGGGCCTGCATGAGCAGTTTCCCGAATCACGCCGCTGGCACGACTGGTGCCCGGCGATTGCAGATCGATTGTTCAGCCTGACGCTGATGGACCTGTGCGACCGGTTTCGCCTGATGTTCTTCGGCAACCTGTATCAGGATTGGTCGGAGTTTGTCCTCGCTGATCTCGGGATCTTCACCTACGAAAAAGTCGAATTCAGCGCCGATTCCCGGGGCCTGCGCAGCCGGGCCGACGTCGATGCCTGCCTGTTCCTGCACGATTGTCAGCAACGTTTCGAAGCGGGCGAGGCGCTTGAGCCGATTGCCGAAAAGCTGAGCGCTTTGCAGTTCGACAACCCGTGGCTGCAGCGTCGGCTCGGCAATTTGCTGTTCCAGATCGGCCAGCATTGCGAACGCATCGAAGAGTTTGCCCTGGCCTTGAGCCTGTATCGCGACTGCGCCTACCCCGGCGCGCGGTTGCGGATGATTCGGGTGCTGGAGCGCTGTGGCGAATATGCGCTGGCGCTGGAGTTGGGCACGCTGGCCGAACAGGCGCCGGAAAGCGCCGCCGAACAACAGGGCCTGCAACGGGCGCTGCCACGTCTGCGGCGCAAACTCGGCGGGCCGGCGCTCAAACGCGTTGCGCCAAGACCGGTGGAACGGCTGGATCTGCACTTGGAACGGCTCGATCCGTCGCTGTCGGTGGAATATCACGTGCAGGCGCACCTGCATGAAGACGCAGGCCCGGTGCATTACGTGGAAAACAGCCTGATCAATTCACTGTTCGGCCTGTTGTGCTGGCCGGCGATTTTCGCGCCGCTGCCGGGCGCGTTTTTCAATCCGTTCCAGCGTGGGCCGGCAGATTTGCTTCATGAGGATTTTCAGGGCCGTCGGGCCGAACTGTTCGAGGCCTGCCTGGCGGAACTCGACGACGGCCGTTATGCCGACACCATCCGCAGCCGATTTGCCACCAAGTGGGGCATTCAGTCGCCTTTCGTGTTCTGGGGGGCGCTCAATGAAGAACTGCTGGAGCAAGCGCTGACCTGCCTGCCGGCCGAACACCTCAAGCACTGGTTCAATCGCCTTTTGCTGGACATCAAGGCCAACCGCGCCGGCATGCCGGACCTGATCCAGTTCTGGCCGCAGCACAAGACCTACCGGATGATCGAAGTCAAAGGCCCCGGCGACCGCTTGCAGGACAACCAACTTCGCTGGCTGGAGTTTTGCCATACGCACCAGATGCCGGTGGCCGTGTGTTACGTGCAATGGGCGGAGCAGGGCGCTTGAGCTACAGCATTGCGGTGCGGGCGTTGTGCGAGTTCACCGCCAAGTGCGGCGACCTGGACTTGCGCTTCACACCGTCGCCCACCGCGCTGGAAGGTATCGCCGGTCACCGCACCGTCGCCTCGCGGCGCAATGACGCCTATCAGAGCGAAGTCGCGCTGGAAGGTGAATTTCGCACTTTGAAGGTCAAGGGCAGGGCGGACGGCTACGATCCGACGCAGAACTGTCTGGAGGAAGTCAAAACCTACCGTGGCGACCTGAGCAAACAACCGGCCAACCACCGCGCGCTGCACTGGGCGCAGGCGAAGATCTACGGTTGGCTGATGTGTTGCCGGTTGCAGCTGGAGCAGATCAATCTGGCGCTGGTGTACTTCGATATCGTCAGCGAAAAGGAAACCTGTCTGGTCGAAGCCTTCAGCGCCGAAACCTTGCGCGGATTCTTCGAACAACAATGTGGCTTGTTCCTGGCATGGGCCGAACAGGAAATGGCCCACCGTGAGGCCCGCAATCACGCGGCGCAGCAGTTGAACTTTCCCCATCCAGAGTTCCGCACCGGCCAGCGTCATCTCGCCGAATCGGTGTTCAAAGCCGTCAGCACCGGCCGCTGCCTGATGGCCCAGGCCCCCACCGGCATCGGCAAGACCCTCGGCACGCTGTTCCCGATGCTCAAGGCGCTGGCGCCGCAGCAACTGGACAAGGTGTATTTCCTGACCGCCAAGACCCCGGGACGCAAACTGGCACTGGACGCGGCGCAAGTGCTGTTCGATCGCAGCGAAACCCTGCCACTGCGGGTGCTGGAGATGGTCGCCCGGGACAAGGCTTGCGAGCATCCCGACAAGGCCTGTCATGGCGAGTCCTGCCCGTTGGCCCAAGGATTTTACGATCAACTGCCGGCGGCACGTGAAGCCGCCAGCCGATTGCAATTGATGGATCAGGCAGCGCTCCGCGATGTCGCCGCGCAACACTCGGTGTGTCCGTATTACCTGAGCCAGGAAATGGCGCGCTGGGCCGATGTGGTGGTGGCGGACTACAACTATTACTTCGATTTCAGCGCGCTGCTGTTCGGCCTGGCCCAGCTCAATCAATGGAAGGTCGCGGTGCTGGTGGACGAGGCGCACAACCTGGTCGAGCGCGGGCGGCAGATGTACAGCGCCACCCTCGATCAGGCGATCTTCAATGACGTGCGCAAAACCGCGCCCGAGGTTTTGAAAAAGCCTTTGCAGCGGGTCAACCGTGAATGGAATGCCCTGCACAACGCGCAACTGGCGCCGTATCAGGCTTACGACAAGGCGCCGGAAAAACTGCTGCAAGCGATCATGTCGTGCAGCGCGAGCATCGGCGATTACCTCAACGACCACCCGCAAGGACTCGACAGTGGCTTGCAGAATGTCTACTTCGAAATGCTGCAATTCGGTCGCGTAGCGGAGTTGTTCGACGCGCACTACCTGTTCGACATCAGCAAGCGTGACATCGACCGCAAACGCCCGTTGTCGCAACTATGCCTGCGCAACGTGGTGCCGGCCGCGCTGCTCGGTCCGCGCCTGAAATCGGCCCGCAGCAGCGTGCTGTTCTCCGCGACCCTCAGCCCGCGCCACTATTACGCCGACTTGCTCGGCACCCCGGCCGACACGGTGTGGATCGACGTTGAATCGCCGTTCAGCGCCGAACAGTTGCAGGTGCGGATCATCAGCCAGATCTCCACCCGATTCACCCATCGTCAGGCGTCGCTCGAACCGATTGTCGAGCTGATCGCCCGCCAGTTTGGCGAGCGCCCGGGCAACTATCTGGCGTTCTTCAGCAGCTTCGATTACCTGCAACAGGTCGCGCAACTGCTCGCTGAACGGCATCCGCACATCACGCTCTGGCAGCAATCGCGGGGCATGGCCGAAGGGCAGCGGCAGGCGTTTCTCGATCAGTTCACGACGCACAGCCAGGGCATCGGTTTTGCGGTACTCGGCGGCGCGTTCGGCGAAGGTATCGACCTGCCCGGTGCCCGGCTGATCGGTGCCTTCGTCGCCACGCTGGGTCTGGCGCAGCTCAACCCGGTCAACGAACAGATGAAACGGCGCATGGCGGCGATCTTCGGTGCCGGTTATGACTACACCTACCTGTTCCCCGGCGTGCAGAAAGTGGTGCAGGCCGCCGGGCGGGTGATCCGCACCCAGCAGGATCGCGGTGTGGTCATGCTGATCGACGACCGTTTCGCCGAGCGCCGGATCCAACAGTTGTTGCCGCGCTGGTGGCAGCTCGACCATGCAGATGCGCCTTTCCAATCCGCCGGTTTGACGCATACTCCTGTTATTGAAAATCTGCTTTGAGCCAAGCCTGATGAGCGAGAACAAGAAGTCCGCTGCGATCGAAGAAATGCGCTTTCGCCTGCTGATCGATGCCGTGGTCGATTACGCGATCTACATGATCGACCCCAGCGGCATCATCACCAGCTGGAACTCCGGGGCCAAACGCTTCAAGGGTTATGAGGAAGCCGAGATTCTCGGCGAGCACTTTTCGCGGTTCTACACCGATGAAGATCGCGCCGTCGGCATGCCGCAGCGCGCACTGGATACGGCGATCCGCGAAGGGCGGTTCGAAGGTGAGGGCTGGCGGGTGCGCAAGGATGGCACGCACTTCTGGTGCCACGTGGTGATCGACCCGATTTTCAGCCCGAGCGGGCAGTTGCTTGGGTTTGCCAAGATCACCCGCGACCTCACCGACCGCAAGATGGCCGAGGAAACCCTCAAGCAAAGCGAACAGCAGTTCCGGCTGCTGGTGCAGGGCGTCACCGATTACGCGATCTACATGCTCAGCCCGGAAGGTCGCGTAACCAACTGGAACCCCGGCGCGCAGCGGATCAAGGGTTATGCGCCGGACGAAGTCATCGGTAAGCATTTCTCGATGTTCTACACCCCGGAAGACCGTGAGACAGGGGAGCCGCAACGCGCCCTGGAAACCGCCGTGCGCGTAGGGCGCTTCGAGAACAAGAGCTGGCGCCTGCGCAAGGACGGCACGCGGTTTCTGGCGCATGTGGTGGTCGATGCGATTCGCGGCGAGACCGGCACGCTGCTCGGCTTTGCCAAGATCACCCGGGACGTGACCGAAGCCCACCAGGCGCAACTGGCACTGGAGCAAACCCGCGAGGCGCTGTTCCAGGCGCAGAAGATGCAGGCCATCGGCCAACTCAGCGGCGGTATCGCCCATGACTTCAACAATCTACTGACGGTGATCCTCGGTAACCTGGAGATCGTGCGCAAACGTGTCGGCGACGATCCGAAGGTCAGTCGTCTGCTGGAAAACGCCACCCAGGGCGCATTGCGTGGAGTGTCACTGACCCAGCGCATGCTGGCCTTCGCCCGGCGCCAGGAACTCAAGACCGAAGCCGTGGACATTCCGAAACTGGTGCAAGGCATTACCGGCCTGTTGCGCAGTTCACTGGGGCCGGGGATTCGCATCGAAACGCAGTTTCCGGAAAATCTCGAAACGGTGCTGGCCGATACCAACCAGCTCGAACTGGCGGTGCTCAACCTGGCCAACAACGCGCGGGATGCGATGCCCGAGGGCGGCAGCGTGGTCATCGGCGCGCAGCCGCAAGTGGATCTGGAGCAGAGCCAGTCGAGCCTGGCAGCGGGGCGTTATGTCTGCCTGAGCGTGACCGACACCGGCGAAGGCATGGACGACGAGACACTGGCCTCGGCGACCGATCCGTTCTTCACCACCAAAGGCCTGGGCAAGGGCACGGGGCTGGGGTTGTCGATGGTGCACGGCTTCATCGAACAGCTGGGCGGGCGTTTCATTCTTAAAAGCGTGAAGGGGCAGGGGACTTGTGCGGAACTCTGGCTGCCGGTCGCCGTCGACGGGGTGGCGGCCAAACCTCTGAGCCCGAGGCCATCCACGGCGTCAGTGCCGCGACTCAGTGTTCTGGTGGTGGACGATGACAGCCTGGTGCGCACCAGTACCAGCCTGTTGCTGGAGGATCTCGGGCACCGGGTCATCGGCGCGGCATCCGGTGCGCAAGCTCTGGAATTGTTCGACCAAGGGGAAGTCATCGACCTGATGATCACCGACATGGCCATGCCGAAGATGAGCGGCGCGCAACTGGCCCACGCAGTACGTTTGCTCAAGCCGGACCTGCCGATCATCCTGGCCACCGGTTATGCCGAGCGCCTCGAAGGCTTTGCGGCGGAGTTGCCGCGGCTGTCGAAACCGTTCAATCAGATGAATCTGGTGGAGATCATCGCCCAGTCGATGAAATGACAAAAAGAAGCCCGGCCATGAAGGCCGGGCTTTTTTTTTTGCGTCGGTGTCAGGCCTTGCGTTGGGCCAGACTGCGTTCCATCCGCGCGATGCCTTCTTCCAGCAGCGAGCGCGGGCAACCGAAGTTCAGGCGCACGAATTGCTGGCTGTGATCACCGAAATCCAGTCCCGGGCTGAGCCCGACGCGGGCCTGTTCGAGGAAGAACTGCTGCGGATTGTCCAGCCCAAGCACCGAGCAATCGAGCCACGCCAGATAAGTGCCCTGTGGCACGTTGATCGTCACGCCCGGCAGACGGCTACGAACCGCTTCGACCAGAAAATCACGGTTGGCTTGCAGGTATTGTTTGAGTTCCTTCAGCCACGGACCGGCCTCGCTGTAGGCCACGCGAGTGGCTTCCATACCCAGCGGATTGACGCTGTCGACCATGCCGCAGCGGGCGTGGTTGACCCGTTCGCGCAGGGCACTGTCCTGAATGATCATGAACGAGGTCTTGAGGCCGGCAATGTTGTAGGCCTTGCTCGCCGACATCAGGGTGATGGTGCGACGGGCGATCTCCGGGCTCAGGGACGCGGTCGGAATGTGCACGCGACCGTCGTAGCACAACTCGGCATGGATCTCGTCAGAGATGATCCAGGCGTCCTGCGCCACGCAGATGTCCGCGACCGCTTGCAGTTCTTCACGGCCAAAGACCTTGCCGATCGGGTTGTGCGGGTTGCTCAGGAGCAGGGCGCCGCCACCGGTCAGGGATTCACGCAAGGCGTCCAGCGGCGTGGCGTAGGTGCCGTCGGCCTGGGCGGTGAATTCCAGCTCGACCCGGTTCAGACCCCAATGGCCCGGCGCGTGACGCAGCGGCGGGTAGTTCGGGGTTTGCACCACGACGTTCTGCTGCGGCTGTACCAACGCTTTGAGCGCCATGTTGAAACCCGACTCGACACCCGGCAGGAACACCAGCTCCTGTGGTTTCACGCGCCAGGCGAATTTGTCCCACAGGTCGGCAACGATGGCTTCGCGCAGATTGTCCTGGGCCACGCTGTAACCCACCAACGGGTGCAGCAGACGCTGTTGCAGCGCCTCGATGACTACCGGTGGTGCCGCGAAATCCATGTCAGCGACCCACATCGGCAACACGTCGGCCGCATAGCGGCTCCACTTGGTGCTGCCGGTGTTGTGGCGGTCGAATACCTGATCAAAATCGAAAGTCATGCGCGGTCTCTGAAGGCGGAGATGGGTCGTGCCCGGGATGATAAACCTCCATCCCCTGTGGGCGCGAACTTGTGACCGATGAATGGCCGACGGTCGGTTTTCACACTGGGCAAGCGCACGTTGTCTAGAGTGAAAGAATCGGCATTTGTCTGCCGCAACCGTGTTTGTCCAGAAAAACCCGGCTCAAGTACCGGGTTCCACCTGATCAGGAGTGCACGATGGATCTCAGCCGTCGTCAGTTCTTCAAGGTCGCCGGTATCGGCCTTGCAGGCTCTAGCCTGGGCGCGTTGGGCATGGCCCCGACGCTGGCCTTCGCCGAGCAGGTGCGCCACTTCAAGCTTGCCCACACCCATGAAACCCGCAACACCTGCCCGTATTGCTCGGTCGGTTGCGGCTTGATCATGTACAGCCAGGGCGATACGGCGAAGAACGTTGCGCAAAACATCATCCATATCGAGGGCGACGCCGACCACCCGGTCAACCGCGGCACGCTGTGCCCGAAAGGCGCGGGTCTTCTGGACTTCATTCACAGCCCCGGCCGCTTGCAGTACCCGCAGGTGCGCAAGCCCGGCAGCAGCGAATGGACCCGGATCACCTGGGACGAAGCGCTCGACCGCGTCGCCGACCTGATGAAGGCCGACCGCGACGCCAATTTCGTCGAGAAGAACGCCCAGGGGCAAACGGTGAATCGCTGGCTGACTACCGGGTTCCTCGCGGCCTCGGCGGCGTCCAACGAAGCGGGCTATATCACCCACAAGGTGGTTCGCAGTCTCGGCATGCTGGGGTTCGATAACCAGGCGCGTGTCTGACACGGCCCGACGGTGGCAAGTCTTGCCCCGACGTACGGCCGTGGAGCCATGACCAACACCTGGACCGATATCGCCAACGCGAATCTGATCCTGGTGATGGGCGGCAACTCCGCTGAAGCGCATCCGTGCGGCTTCAAATGGGTGACCGAAGCCAAGGCGCACAACGCCGCGCGGCTGATTGTGGTCGACCCGAGGTTTACCCGAACCGCCTCCGTGGCCGATTACTACGCGCCGATTCGCACCGGCAGCGACATCGCGTTCATGGGCGGGCTGATCAATTACCTGCTGACCGAAGACAAGATCCAGCACGAATACGTGCGCAACTACACCGACGTGTCGTTCATCGTCAAAGCCGGGTTCGGCTTCGAGGACGGACTGTTCACCGGTTACGACGCAGCCAAACGCACCTACACCGACAAATCCTCCTGGGGTTACGAACTGGGCGAGGACGGCTTTGCCAAAGTCGACCCGACCCTGCAGGACCCGCGCTGCGTCTATCAGTTGATGAAGCAGCATTACAGCCGCTACAACATCGACCTGGCGAGCCAGATCTGCGGCATGCCGGTCGATGCGATGCAGAAAATCTGGGAGGAAATCGCCACTTGCTCGACGCCGGGCAAGACCATGACCATTCTCTACGCGCTGGGCTGGACCCAGCACTCGATCGGCTCGCAGATCATCCGCAGTGCGGCGATGGTGCAACTGTTGCTGGGCAACGTCGGCATGCCGGGTGGTGGGGTCAACGCCTTGCGCGGGCACTCGAACATTCAGGGTCTGACGGACCTCGGGTTGCTTTCCAACTCGTTGCCGGGTTACCTGACGCTGCCGACCGACGCCGAACAGGACTACACCGCCTACATCAAAAAACGCACGCAATTGCCGTTGCGGCCGGGGCAGTTGTCCTATTGGCAGAACTACAGCAAGTTCCACGTCAGCCTGATGAAAGCCTGGTACGGCGCCAATGCCACGGCCGAAAACCAGTGGGCCTACGACTATCTGCCGAAACTCGACATCCCCAACTACGACATCCTCAAAGTGTTCGACCTGATGGGGCAAGGCAAGGTCAACGGCTACATGTGCCAGGGTTTCAACCCGATTGCCGCACTGCCGGACAAGAACCGGGTGATGGCGGCGCTGGCCAAACTGAAATGGTTGGTGGTGATGGATCCGCTGGCCACCGAAACCTCGCAATTCTGGGAAAACGTCGGGCCGTACAACGATGTGAAGAGTGCCGACATCCAGACCGAAGTCATTCGCCTGCCGACCACCTGCTTTGCCGAAGAGGACGGCTCGCTGGTCAACAGCAGCCGCTGGCTGCAATGGCATTGGAAAGGCGCCGACGGCCCGGGCGAGGCGCGTACCGACGTGCGGATCATGACCGAGCTGTTCATGCGCCTGCGTCAGCGTTATCAGACCGAGGGCGGGGCCTATCCCGATCCGATCCTCAAACTGTCCTGGCCGTACAAGATTCCGGAAGAACCGTCGCCGGAAGAAATCGCCAAGGAGGTCAACGGCTACGCCACCACCGATTTCACCGACGCCACGGGCGCGGTGATCAAGGGCAACTCGCAACTGGCGGCGTTCGCCCAGCTCAAGGATGACGGCAGCACGGCGTCCGGTTGCTGGATTTTCTGCGGCAGCTGGACCGAGGCCGGTAACCAGATGGCCCGGCGCGACAATTCCGACCCTTACGGCATGCATCAGCACCAGGGCTGGGCGTGGGCCTGGCCGGCGAACCGGCGGATTCTCTACAACCGCGCCTCGGCGGATGTCTCGGGCAAACCGTGGGATCCGAAAAAACGCCTCGTGTGGTGGAACGGCAAGGCCTGGGGCGGCACCGACGTGCCGGACTACAAGGCTGACGTGCCGCCGGAAGCCGGGATGAACCCGTTCATCATGAACCCCGAAGGCGTGGCGCGGTTCTTCGCCGTCGACAAGATGAACGAAGGGCCATTCCCCGAGCACTACGAGCCGTTCGAAACGCCGATCGGTATCAACCCGCTGCACCCGGACAACAAGAAAGCCACCAGCAACCCGGCGGCGCGGATCTTCGATTCGGTGTGGGACAGCCTCGGCGTGGCCAAGGATTACCCATACGCCGCCACCAGCTATCGGCTGACCGAGCATTTCCACTTCTGGAGCAAGCACTGCCGCTTGAACGCGATTGCCCAGCCGGAGCAGTTCGTGGAAATCGGCGAAGTGCTGGCGAAAGAGAAGGGCATCGCTGCCGGTGATCGGGTGCGGGTCAGCTGCAAGCGCGGGTTCATCGAAGCGGTGGCAGTGGTGACCAAAAGGATTCGGCCGTTGCAGGTCAACGGCCAGGTCGTGCATCAGATCGGCATCCCGCTGCACTGGGGTTTCACCGGCCTGACGCGTCACGGTTACCTGACCAACACCCTGGTGCCGTTCCTCGGCGATGGCAATACCCAGACCCCGGAATCCAAGTCATTCCTGGTCAACGTGGAGAAACTATAAATGGCCAGCCAAGACATCATTGCCCGCTCGGCCACCACGACCCCGGCACCCTCGGTGCGCAATCAGGAGGAAGTCGCCAAGCTGATCGATACCACCAAATGCATCGGCTGCAAGGCCTGCCAGGTCGCGTGCTCGGAATGGAACGAGTTGCGCGACGAGGTCGGCCACAACCACGGCACCTACGACAACCCGCAGGATCTGAGCGCCGAATCATGGACGTTGATGCGTTTTACCGAGCACGAAACCGACGCCGGCAACCTCGAATGGCTGATCCGCAAGGACGGCTGCATGCACTGCGCCGAGCCTGGTTGTCTGGCGGCATGCCCGAGCCCGGGGGCGATCATCAAGCACGCCAACGGCATCGTCGACTTCGATCAGGATCACTGCATCGGTTGTGGTTATTGCATCACCGGTTGCCCGTTCAACATTCCGCGCATTTCGCAGAAGGATCACAAGGCCTACAAATGCACGCTGTGTTCGGACCGGGTGGCGGTAGGGCTGGAACCGGCCTGCGTGAAAACCTGCCCGACCGGGGCGATTGTCTTCGGCTCCAAAGAGGACATGAAGACCCACGCCGCCGAACGCATCGTCGACCTGAAGAGCCGTGGTTTCGACAATGCGGGCCTGTATGACCCGGCAGGCGTCGGCGGCACGCATGTCATGTACGTGCTGCATCATGCCGACACGCCGAAGATCTACGCCGGGCTGCCGGAGAATCCGGCGATCAGTCCTTTGGTAGGGTTGTGGAAAGGCATCAGCAAACCCCTGGGCCTGCTGGCCATGGGTGCGGCGGTGCTGGCCGGGTTCTTCCATTACGTGCGGATCGGCCCGAACCGCACCGAAGAGGATGATCACCCGGAACCGCCCGACACCTCGGTACACGTGGTCGACCCGGCGGTGCACACCTTCGATCCACGCGGGGAGGACCGGCCATGAGCAACAAGACGATCCTGCGCTACACCGCCAACCAGCGCACCAACCACTGGCTGGTGGCGATTCTGTTCTTCATGGCCGGGCTTTCGGGGCTGGCGCTGTTTCATCCGTCGATGTTCTGGTTGACCAACCTGTTCGGCGGCGGGCCGTGGACGCGGATCCTGCACCCGTTCATGGGCGTGCTGATGTTCGTGCTGTTCCTTGGCCTGGTGTTTCGTTTCTGGCGTTCCAACTTCTTCATCGACAACGACTGGAAGTGGCTGCGGCGCATCGACCGGGTGCTGGTCAATGACGAAGAGACTGTGCCGCCGGTGGGCAAATACAACGCCGGGCAAAAAATGCTGTTCTGGACTTTACTGCTGTGCATGCTCGGGCTGTTGTTCACGGGGCTGGTGATCTGGCGCGCGTACTTCAGTCATTACTTCGGCATCACCACAATTCGCTGGGCGATGTTGCTGCATGCACTGGCGGGGTTTGTGCTGATCCTGAGCATCATCGTGCACATCTATGCCGGCATCTGGATCAAGGGCTCGGTGGACGCGATGCTGCATGGTTGGGTCAGTCGCGCCTGGGCGAAGAAACATCACGCACTCTGGTTTCGCGAGGTCGTTTCCAAGGAAACACCGGAGCGACCGGTCACCAAAAAGGGCTGACATTTGCCAACCATTCTTGAACCCGGGGAAATCGAAGCGGCGGCCAGTGCGCCGCCGTTTCTGTATTTGCCGCCGCACAATCTTTTCCTGCTGCGCGCCGAACGTCTGGAACGCTTGGCGGCCGGCCATCCGCTGGCCGACTACCTGCGCCTGATCGCCGGGTTGTGTCGCGTGCAGCAGCAGATCCTCGACGATCCGCCTTCGACCGGGCCGATCGATGAGCAACGGATCGAAGTCTGCCGGCAACACGGCATGCCGCCGTTCGCCGCCGATACCTTGATCCGCGAGGACGCGTGGCAGGCGTACCTCGACGCCTTGCTGCAACGCTACAACGCACCGGAGCAAACCGCCGTGGCCGAAGCGCTGACAACGTTGCGACTTGCCAGCGCCGGTCAGTTGCGGGCCTGGGCCGTGGCGCTGGTCAGCGGTCAGTATTCGCTGGTGCCGGCGGCGTTGGTGCCGTTCCTTGGCGCGGCGCTACAAGCGGCCTGGAGCCATTGGCTGCTGAGTGCACCCAATCTGCAACTGGCGCCCGGCAACAGCCTCAGCCAATGCCCGGCCTGCGGATCGCCGGCCATGGCCGGGGTGATCCGCCATCGCGGCAAACACAATGGCTTGCGCTATCTGGTGTGTTCGCTGTGTGCCTGTGAATGGCATGTGGTGCGGGTCAAATGCGTGTACTGCGAACAGAGCAAAGGGCTGGAATACCTGAGCCTTGAGGATGATCGTCACGCTGCCAATCAGGCGCCGTTGCGGGCGGAGGTCTGCCCGAGTTGTAACAGCTACCTGAAATTGCTGTACCTGGAGAACGATGCGGACGCTGAAGCGCTGTCGGCGGATTTGAGCAGTCTGCTGCTGGACATGCGTCTGGCCCAGGACGGTTATCAGCGATTGGCGCCGAATCTGTTGCTGGCGCCCGGAGACGAATGAACCGAGCGTCTACACTCTGGCGCAACGGCTTTTTATCCGGAGCGCCTGATGCCTGCCAGTGTTGCCCAGCGTTTGCCATCCATCGACAGTCTGTTGCGTCATATCGCCTTGCAGCCATTGGCCGAACGCCACGGGCGTGAGGCGCTGCTGGCTGCGTTACGCCAGTTGCTGGACGATTTACGCAAAACAGTGGTGGCGGGGCAGTTGTCCGCCGTTGAAATCAGCCCCGAAGCACTGGCCGGCAGGGTCGCTGAACGCCTGTCGATACAGCAGCGCAGTCAGGTGCGGCGGGTGTTCAACCTGACCGGTACGGTTTTGCACACCAACCTTGGCCGCGCGCTGCTGCCGGAGGAAGCCATCGAAGCCGTGCAACTGGCGGCGCGTTATCCGTTGAATCTGGAGTTCGACCTGGCCAGCGGCAAGCGTGGCGACCGCGACGATCTGACCGAAGGCCTGATCCGCGAATTGACCGGCGCTGAAGCCGTCACCGTGGTCAACAACAATGCTGCGGCGGTGCTGCTGACGCTCAACAGCCTCGGCGCACGCAAGGAAGGCATCATCTCTCGCGGTGAGCTGATCGAAATCGGCGGCGCCTTTCGCATCCCCGACATCATGGCCCGCGCCGGTGTGCGCCTGCATGAGGTCGGCACCACCAATCGCACCCACGCCCGGGATTACGAAGCGGCGATCAGCCCGCGCAGCGGCTTGATCATGCGCGTGCATGCGAGCAACTACAGCATCGAGGGTTTTACCGCCCGCGTCCCCACATCCGAACTGGCCGAACTGGCCCATCGTCATGGCTTGCCACTGCTTGAAGACCTCGGCAGCGGTAGTCTGCTGGACTTGACCCGCTGGGGGTTGCCGGCGGAACCGACGGTGCGTCAGGCGCTGCTCGATGGCGCGGATATCGTCACCTTCAGTGGCGACAAACTGCTCGGCGGGCCTCAGGCCGGCGTGATTGTCGGGCGCAAGGAGCTGATCGCGAAAATCAAGAAAAACCCGCTGAAACGCGCCTTGCGGGTCGACAAGATGACACTGGCGGCGCTGGAAGCGGTGCTCGGGCTCTATCGTGATCCGGATCGCCTGGCTGAGCGTTTGCCGACCTTGCGTCTGCTGACCCGCCCGCAAGATGAAATCCTGGCTCAGGCCGAACGCCTGCAACCGGTATTGACCGGCGTTCTCGGTGAAGGCTGGACCGTCACTGCCGTGGCGGCGCTGGGCATGATCGGCAGCGGCAGCCAACCGGTGGCGCGTTTGCCGAGTGCCGCGTTGTGTGTGCGGCCGCAGGTTTCGAAACGCCTGCGTGGGCGCTCTCTGTTGAATCTGCAGACCGCGTTGCGCGAGTTGCCGATACCGGTGCTGGGTCGGATCGACGATGACGCGCTGTGGCTGGATCTGCGGCAACTCGACGACGAACCGGCGTGGCTGGCGCAGCTCGGGCCGTTGCAGACATGATCGTCGGCACCGCCGGGCACATCGACCACGGCAAGACCTCGCTGCTTCAGGCGCTGACCGGTCAATCCGGCGACCGCCGACCGCAGGAGCGCGAGCGGGGCATGACCATCGACCTCGGTTATCTCTACGCCGAACTGGTGCCCGGAACGGGGCTGACCGGTTTCATCGATGTGCCGGGGCACGAGAAATTCACTCACAACATGCTCGCCGGCGCCCAAGGCATTGATCTGGTGTTGCTGGTGGTGGCGGCGGATGACGGCGTGATGCCGCAGACCCGCGAGCATCTGGCGATCGTCGAGTTGCTGGGGATTCCCCGGGCGCTGGTGGCGATCACCAAGGTTGATCGGGTCGAGGCGGGCAGGGTGGTGGAGGTTCGCCAACAAATCGAAGCCCTGTTGGCGCCCGGTCCGTTTGCCGGGGCGCCGATGCTGGCGGTTTCAAGTGTGACGGAAGAGGGTGTCGATGCCCTGCGGCAGGCTTTGTTGCAGGTGCAAAGTGAAGTGTTGAAACGTAGTCGCGAGGGTGGATTTCGTCTGGCCATCGACCGGGCATTCAGCGTGGCCGGTGCCGGGATTGTCGTGACGGGCACGGCGCTGTCGGGAATGGTCGCTGTGGGCGACAAACTGATCCTCGGGCCGCAGGGCAAAACGGTACGGGTGAGGGGGCTGCATGCCCAGAATCAACCCGCAGAACTGGCGTTTGCCGGCCAACGTGTTGCCCTGAACATCAGCGGTGATCGTCTGGAGCTCGGGCACATCCATCGCGGGCAATGGCTGCTCGCCGAAGCACTGTTCGCACCGACTCAACGCCTGGATATCGACTTCCAGTTGCTGCCCGATGAGACGCGCACCTTCGAACACTTTCAACCCGTGCATCTGCACCTCGGCACGCAAGACGTGATTGCCCGTGTGGCGCTCTTGGAAGGCCCACGACTGCTTCCGGGCGAGCGCATGTTTGCGCAATTGCTGACCAATACCCCGGTGCATGGCGTGAAGGGCGACAGACTGATCCTGCGCGACTCGAGTGCCCAGCGCACGCTCGGTGGCGGTCAGTTGCTCGACCCGTTCGCCCCGGCCCGGCAACGGCGCAGCCCTGGGCGTCTGGCGCAATTGCGGGCGCTGGCGATCAGCAGTGATCTTGAACAAGCGTTGCAGACGTTGCTGGAATACAGCGAAAGCGGCATTGATCCGCAGCGTCTGGAGCGTCAGTTCAACCGTCCGCGTGAAGGCTGGGCGCTGCCGGACAACGTCCGCCTGATCGAAACCCGTCAGGGGCAGAGGCTGTTCAATGCCCAGCGCTGGGGCATTCTGAAGTTCACGCTGCTGGAGCAACTGGCGCGTTTCCATGAACTGGAACCCGACCAGATGGGCCCCGACCGTGATCGTTTGCGGCGCTTCAGCGGACTGAACATCGAGCATTCGACCTTCATCAGCCTGCTGGAGGAACTGCGCAGCGCCGGCTCACTCACCGCCAGCGGCCCGTGGCTGCATTTGCCGGATCATCAGGTTCGCCTGAGCGCCGACGACGAAAACTTGTGGCAAGCCTTGCAGCCGCTGTTCGAACAGACCGGCTTCGACCCACCATGGATACGCGACGTGGCCAAAGCCGTGGGCCAGGACGACGCCACCGTTCGGCTGTTACTGCGCAAACTGGCGCGGCTGGGCGTGATGCATCAGGTGGTACGGGATCTGTTCTTCACCGACATCACCCTGCGGCAAATGGCGGCCGTGCTGTTGCGCCTGAGTGAAGAAAATCCGCCGATTCAAGTCACGGCGTTCCGCGATGCGCTAGGCTTGGGACGCAAACGCAGTATCCAGATCCTCGAATACTTCGACCGCCTCGGCCTGACCCGGCGTCTCGGCGAGGGCCGGCAAATCCGCTTCGACAACGCGCTGGCCAACCCCGGCGCCGACTGAGTTCAAGGAAGGCAATCGCGCCCGGTGGCGCGGCCGGGCTTCAAACCCGGTTGGGGACGGCATCCGTTCCCGGGCAGGTTCGACTCCGGCTGCCTTCCGCCAATTACCTGTTCTTATCGGGCGAGGGGTGCCATCAATAAGCCACTGCCGTAGAATCACGCCTCTTTTTTCGCTTCAGGCTCGGATAAAACAATGCAAGGCAATCAGCAAGACATGGACGTACTTCGCGGATGGTGTGCTTTTGTCGAAGCGACCGGGTTGGCCAAGAGCCGGGTGAAAGAGACCGATGTTTATCAGGAACAACACGTCAGGCTCTCTGCAGACAATGTCGAAGAGGACTCGACCGGGTTTCGTTTTTCGCTGCCTGCTGATCAGACCCAAGTGCTCGAAGAACGCTTTGTCAAAGTCAGTGAAGAGGGCATTGCTCAGGCTGAGGCCCTGCAACTTGGCTTTCCACTGTTGCGCGTGATCGAGGGAAAACAAACGTTTTTCGTTCCGCTTTTCCGTTACTCATTGCCTGATAACTGGCATACCCAGTCCGAATTGAGTGTGTGCGTCCCGGTCAAGCAAGGGGTTGAAGTGGTTCCCGATATCGACGCGTTTCGGGCATACCTGGACGTCGATTTACAAGAGTTGGGCGCCGAACGTCACATGATGAGCCTGGCCGCAGCCTGTACGGGAAAGCAGGGTGAAACCTTCGTCGCGGTTTTCCGGTCGTTTCTGGCCTGGATCAATTATCGCCTCGCAGGGTTGAAAGCCATCCGTAACGATGTTGCCGATGTGTACCTGGAAAAAGCCGTGACCGGGCTGATCTGTCATCCAGTGGTCAGCGACTTCAACTCTCGCGAGCAACTCAAGGACTACAAGGTCCTGCTTCAACGTCCCGACCTGAAAGCCTCGCCTTTGCTGCAGCGGTACATAATGCAGCGTTCGCTCGGCAACCCGGCGCCGCGCAACCAGTTCTCACGCTTTCCGTATGGCCTGTTCGAGCGTAAATACCCTCTGGGCAGGGGGCAAATGCAAACGTTGACCCAGGTTGCCAGCGGCGTACCGCTGGTGGCAGTCCAGGGCGCTCCCGGCACAGGCAAAACGACCTTGTTCAAGTCGTTGATTGCCAGCCGGATTGTCGAAAGGGCATTAGTCTGTATCGCCGGAGAAGACCGTAACCTGGGCGTCGTCGTGACATCGACGGCCAAAAAAGCGGTGGAGAACGTCATTGACGATTTGCGTGACGACCCTTGCCTGAAAGATTTCAGCTGGTTCTATTTTCTGTGCGGGGACAAGGCACAGGTCACCTCTGAAATTGATCGGGTGCACACGCTTCTGCGCCAACTCGACGAGCAGTCCTACGACAAGGAAAAGCAGAACGCCTTAGCGGACCGGATCGTCGGGATCCAGCAAACGATTGATGGTTTTTACGTGACGTATCTGCGATTGCTTGCAGGTTTCGGGGAGGCTCGCTCTGCCTTTTCGGATCTTTCACCCGAAATTTTTCGCGAGCGACTGGACGCATCGATCAGCAGCGTGTGCGAAAGCAGCAAAGCGCTGGGCCTGATCGATAAACCGGAGCAGTCGCTGGATTACGCTGTTCTAACCAGCCACTGCAAGGGTGCGCTGGATGCGCTGGCTGCCGACAAAGTCAGATACACGCAAGCGAAAGACCACTTGTCTCGCAGATACACAAAACTCATTGATGCTCCATTTGATGAGACGGCGTATCAGCCGTGGCTCGAGAGCACACTCAGCGAAACACTCCAGCACCATTTTGCCGACTACCCGACGGGTTTTATGGCATCGCTGCGTGCATGGATCTCTCGCCGCAAATATACCCGTGCGTTCGACCACCTGAAAAAGAGCTGCCCCGAGGACATGAAGACCTACGGGCTCGATCGCCTCGATCATGCACACCTCGCGGAACTGGCCCGCAATCGGGGTGACGTATTCGGCGCCGGTAATGCCGAGCAGATATTTCAGACCTTGAGAGTGGGGCCGCCGGAAACCGCCCGGGAGGTGTCGCTCAAGCTACTGGCCAAGACCATTGACGAGGTCAAACAACGTTCCAGCGACTGGCGGCGTTACGAGGCGGCCCGTGACAGCTTTTACGCTGAGTTCCCGGAAGGCGACTGGATAGAGGTGTTGCGTCTGCGCTTCATCACACAGCAACGCGCGCTGTTTGAGCACGCCATTGACTACCTCTGGCAGGAGCTGCTCCGACAGAAAGAGGCGCTGGGGCAGGTATTGCCTCTCTGGTGCAATATGCTCGACGGCCAGACCGACAGCGGTTTTTACAAATGGAAGGACAAACTGCAAGAGTTCTATCGGTTGATCAGCCTTGCTTATCCGGTCATGGCCTCGACGCTGGCATCGGTGCAGAAGCTGCCAGGATACAAACTCGCTGACCTCAACGGATTCAGCCCCTACGCACTGAGCCTGGTGGATGAGGCGGGGATGGTTTCCGCAGAGTCGCTGGTTCCGTTGCTGGCACGCAGCGAAAGAAGCATCGTCGTGGGCGACCCGCTGCAGATCGAGCCGATCCGCACGCTTGGCTCGGCCATGGCCGGCAAGCTCAAGGACCAATACTTCGTCGACAATACTTTGTATGAAGCTGTGTCTCCGATGTTGGTGACCGCCTACCATCGCGCCGCCGGTTCCTTGACCGGTGCAGTCACGGACATGGGCGATGGCATTGTGCTCGACGAGCATCGGCGATGCCGACCGGCCATTGCCGAACTGTTCATGCAAATCGCCGGCTATAGGGGAGTACAGGTGTGCACGCAGCCTGCCGAACCGCGAATCCAGGCAGCGTGCGACAACATGGGTGGTTTCAATCTGATGTTCTATGGCGTCGAAGGTCGTAAAGGCCCGATGCCCAATACCAATCAGGATGAAGTCGAGGCAATCGGGTTGTTGCTGGACAAGCTGGAGGGGGCTGGTTACGACCTCACCCAGGACGTTGGCATCATCACGCCATACTCCAATCAGAAAAACCTGTTGATCAAAGCCTATGGCGAGCGGGTCGCTCAGCGAAAGGCACTCAAAATCGGATCGGTACACCAGTTTCAGGGTGTCGGTTTCGAGGTGATCATTTATTCACCGGTGATTTTTCAACGGACCGATCGCGATCACTTCCAGAATGGCAAGCCCAACCTGTTGAACGTCGCCGTATCGCGGGCCAAGCAACAATTCATTGTTGTCGGTAACCAGCACCGCTTGTTAAGCGCCGGAAAATCGCTGGAAAAAATGGCGCGGGTCTGCTCTGCCTCGTTTTTCGTCAGCATGGAGCATCAGAGTCCATCCTTTGCCGGTGTCACACCTGGTGGCGTCAGGCACTACTTCGATTGCGACCACATCCAGGCATTCGAATCGCTTATTACGTCCAGCCAACGCTCTTTCGTTGCAGTGGTGCCGTGGATTCGCCAGGGAATCAGTCATAACCATCCACCGCTCAAACTGCTGCAAGCGGCGCAACAGCGTGGTGTTGAAGTGAAGGTCTACTACGGGCATGACCATATCGAGCATCCCAATGCCGATGACGGTGAAACAGGCTTGATAAAAGCCTATCAAAACAAGCTCGGTCCCGAGAACGTCATCCGCCTTCCCGAAGGTACGCACGAAAAAATCCTGCTGGTTGATGATCAAGTCGCAATGGTGGGAAGCTGGAACTGGCTTTCGCACAGTTATTATCGCTACTGCGAAATGTCCACCGGCACGCCGCTGGCGTTACGTCGGGAAACGAGTGTCGAGTTGCGGGACCCCGCATTGATTAATCAATTGAAGTCGCGCATCACAAGCCGCAATGAGGGGCAATCGCCGATGCGCTGATTCAGAACCCCAACGGGTACTGAATCACCACGTAGATCCGGTCAATATCATCCCCCGCCTGAGCGCTGTTGGCCCGGTGCGAGACGTGGGACAGCTGCACGGAAAGATCCTTGGCAGCGCCGGACTGGACGATGTAGCGCAGGTCGATGTCGCGCTCCCAGTGCTTGCCGCCGTCGCCTTGTTGCGGCTGGAACTGTCCGCTGTCTGCGTCGAACGGGTTGTAGGCGCCGCCCTTGGGCGCGTGAGTGCCGTCGATGTGGCTGCCGGAGACGTAGCGGGTCATGAAGTTCAGGCCGGGAATGCCGAATGCACCGAGATCGAGGTCGTAGCGGGCTTGCCATGAGCGCTCGTGGGCGCCGTTGAAGTCGGCGTATTTGATCGAGTTGGCCAGGTAGATCGAGTCGCCACCGACGAAATCGAATGGTGTGTCACCGTTGATGCGTTGCCAGCCGAGCATCACCGCGTGGGCGCCAAAGGTGTATTTGCCCGAGAGGCTGAACGCGGTGTTGTCGATTTCGCCGGCCAGGGCCTGCCCGGTATCGCGAGTGTGGTAGACGTTGGCGTCGATCAATACGCCGGACTGTTTGAAATGCAGGTTGGCGTAGTACTGGTGCCAGGTTTCGCTCAGGTCAGACGCGTACAGAGTGCCGCCTACCGGGCTTTCACTGAACAGGTCTGCGCCGATGAAGCTGATCCCGCCGGCCTTCGTATTGGCGCCATAACCCTGGAAATCGCCTTTGCCGGTAGAGCTGTCCTGATTCTTGAACGCCGTAAAATGCCCGGCCACCAGATTCACATTGTCGATTTCGCGGCTGTTGAGTAGAAAACCGGTGGCGTATTCCGGTTGCAGACGTTTGTCCGAGGTGTCGAACACGGGCGTCTCTACCGTCATTTCGCCGAAGGCGAGGGTGGTTTTCGAGGCCTTGAGTTTCAACGCACCGCCCGCGCTGGAATAGTCGCTTTCGCTACGCCCGTCGCTGTCCACGGGTAACAGCCCGGTGCCGGAATGTCCTCGGCCGCCATCCAGTTTCAGCCCATAAAAGGCATGGGCATCGAGACCGAACCCGATCGTTCCGTCGGTGAAACCGGATGCGAAAGTGCCGATAAACCCCTGAGCCCATTCCTGTTTGTAGTTCTTCCCGGAGGGAGAGGGCGAACGGTAGTCGTTGCTCAGGAAGAAGTTGCGGCTGAGCACTTCACCTTTGGCGTCATCCAGAAAACCACTGGCGCAGGCTGAGTTGGCCAGACCGCCAAACAGCAGGGCCAGCGTGATACGCGATGGCGGAAAACCTTTCATGTGTCAGTGACCGGCGTTGATGAAATGTCGCCGGATAATCGTGCGGTCTGCTTCCGGAAGATTGAGCGGGTGTGCTGAGTTGCCTATCTGACAACCCTTGATCGCTGAACTACGCTGCGTTCTGTATTCCCGCACTCATAACTGTGGCGTAAGGAACTGACACATGCGGAGCCGGTTGCCTGCGTTGTTGATGGTTGTTTTCAGCGTGTTCTGCTCGACACTTCTGTGGGCTGAAGACAGCGCAAAACCTGCCGACGAGCCCGTCGAGTTGAAGGTAGCCAACCGCAGCATCATGGTGTTTCGCGCCACGCTGCTCGGGGAGGCGCCGGCATCTCGGGTCAAACGGGCCAAAGCGGTCATCGCCGAAGCCCTGGATGAGTCGGATGACCGTACCGTCACTGTTGACCCGATGCAGGACAACTACCTGGTGCTGCTGGGCAACAAACGGGCCTTTATCGTCTCGCCCAAGGATGTCGACAGCCTCGACTATCCCTCCGTGCAGATGGCGGCGCAGGGCGCGGCGGAAAAGTTGCGTCAGGTCGTGGCGGAAACGCAGGAAGCCAGGAGCCTGCATCGGATGCTACGTGCGCTCGGCGCTGCGGCGCTCGCCACCGGCATTTATTTCGTGCTGCTGTGGGGCATTGCCTGGTTGCAGCGTCGATGGCTGAAGAGATTGCCCGAGCTGATGCGTCGGCATACCCAGGCGCTGAAGGTCGGACGAATTCCGGTGGTGGATGCCAATTACCTGTATCCACTGGTCATTCGCGTGTTCTGGCTGCTGCGCTGGTTCGTCATTCTGCTGTTGACGTATGAATGGCTGGGTTTTGTCCTGTCGCGGTTTCCGTACACCCGCCCTTGGGGTGAGAGCCTCAACAACTACCTCATCGAGGTTGCCAGCTATCTCTTGCAGGCCATCGTGGGCGCCATCCCCGGGCTGGGCGTGGCGCTGGCGATTTTCTTCATTGCCCGAGGCGCCACGGCGTTCAGCCGTCGGGTGCTGCGGCGCATGGCAACCCCGGGAACGTTCAACTGGCTGAACGAGGAAACCCTGCAACCCACCCAGCGCCTGACGTCTCTGGCGATCTGGCTGTTTGCGCTGGCGATGGCCTATCCGTATTTGCCCGGCGCCGGCACTGACGCCTTCAAAGGGTTGTCGGTGCTGATCGGCCTGATGATTTCGCTGGGTGCCACCAGTGTGGTCGGGCAGGCGGCGGCCGGGCTGATCCTGACGTACACCCGAACCTTGCGCCCAGGTGAATTCGTGAAAATCGGTGAACATGAAGGCACGGTGACGGAGCTCGGCATGTTCACCACCAGCATCCGCACCGGGTTGGGAGAGGTGCTGACGCTGCCCAATTCGATGATCACCGGCACGGTCACCAAGAACTACTCACGCACGGTGCAGGGCCCTGGTTATGTGGTCGACACGGTGGTGACCATCGGCTACGACACACCGTGGCGCCAGGTGGAAGCGATGTTGCTGGAGGCGGCCCGACGAACGCCCGGCGTGCTGGAGATTCCGCCAGCACAAGTGTTCCAGACTGCGTTGTCCGACTTCTATCCCGAATACCGTCTGGTGGCGCAGGCCATTCCCAGTCAGCCTCGTCCGCGTGCCGTGTTGCTGAGCATGCTGCACGCCAATATTCAGGATGTGTTCAACGAATACGGCGTGCAGATCATGTCTCCGCACTATCTGGGTGACCCCGAAGAAGAAAAACGCGTGCCGAAGGAAAAATGGTTTCCGGCCCCGGCACAAGCGCCAACGGATACGTGACAGCCTCAATCGACAACAGCCAATTCAACCCTCGCCACCAGTCCCGAGCCTCGGCGATTGCTCAAGGTCAGTTCTCCGCCCTGTTCACGAACAATCGCCCGGGCTGCCGAGAGGCCGAGCCCGACACCGCCGGTTTCACGGTTGCGCGAGGTTTCGAGGCGAAAGAATGGATCGAACACCCGTTGCAGCGACTCTTCGGGAATGCCCGGCCCTTCGTCGCAGACTTCGATGCAGATCGAGCGAGCATTGCGACTCAGTGCAATACGCGGACGCTCGCCGTATTTCACGGCGTTTTCCAGCAGGTTGACGATCACCCGTTTGATCCCCAGTGGCCGACCGTCATAGACCATGTGGGCAGGACCGCTGAAGTCGATGAGCAGGTTCTGGTCGCGGTAATCGTCAAGGACGGTTTGCAGCAGCTCCGACAGATCGAACGCAGTAGGTTGTTCCAGCTGTGTGCCTTCGCGGAAAAACGCCAGGGCGGCGTTGATCATCGATTGCATTTCTTCAATGTCGCGAATCAGTTTCTGCTGATGATCGAGGTCTTCCATGAACTCGCTGCGCAGACGCATCCGGGTCAACGGTGCGCGCAAGTCATGGGAGATGGAGGCGAGCATGTGGGTGCGTTCGCCAATGAAATGCTGGATCTGCGCCTGCATGGTGTTGAAGGCGATGATGGCCTGGCGGATTTCGTGGGGCCCTTCGATCTCGATGGGCGGTGCGTTCAAATCACCGCCAAAACGCCTCGCGGCGCCGGCAAAACGTTGCAGCGGATTGGCCAGTTGGCGGGTGGCAATCCAGGCCACCAGCAACGTCGCGACCAGGCCCAGAGCAATGATCACCGCGATCCGGGCATCCAGGCTCAGTCCCCAGCTTCGCTCCGGTGGCGTGAATGTCAGCCAGCTGCCATCGGCCAAAGGTACGAGGGCGACGTAATGCGCCTGCGCACTGCCCGGCGGCCAGTCGTCGGGGTTGAATACTTCGATTTCCCGGTCATCACCGAGCAATTGTCGCAGCGCAGGAACCTTGCCGGTCTCGACCGGTTCGCCGTCCCCGGGCAGATTGAACTGGCTGCGTTGCGCATTCCATAACACTTCAAGCGTCGAACTGCTGGCCGCGCTCGCCAGTTGCGGGCGCAATTGGGCGGGCGCCGCCTCGATCACGCGGGTGCTCGCGGCAATCCGCTCCAGCAATCCGGTTCGTTCGATGGGTGGACGAGCCCAGATGCCCGCGACCTGCACAAACAGCGCATTGAGAATCAGCGAGGCGATCATCGCCGCAACGATGGTCAGGGCAATCCGGCGACTGAGGGTGTCGCGCCGCAAGAGTCGGCCGATCATGAACGGCTGACCTTGGCCGTGAACATATAGCCGCCATTGCGCACAGTGCGGATCAGGTCCGGGCGCTTGCTGTCCGGTTCGATCTTGCGCCGCAGCCGGCTGACCTGCACATCGATGCTGCGATCAAAGGCTTCATGACCCTGGCCGTGGGTCAGGTCGATCAGTTGCTCGCGGGTCAGGATGCGCTGGGGATGCTCGAGAAAGACCAGCAGCAGATCAAACTCACCGCCGGACATCGGGATCATTACACCCTCGGGTGAGCGCAGTTCCCGGCAGGTGATGTCCAGGTGCCAACCGGCGAAGGTCATGACCGGTCGCGCCGGTTCGCTGGTGCGCTGGCCTTGTTCGCCGGCGCGCCGTTGCAATGCGCGCACCCGGGCCAGCAACTCCTGGGGCGCGAAGGGCTTGGTCAGGTAATCGTCGGCACCCAGCTCCAGGCCGACGATCCGGTCACTCAGTTCAGCCATGGCCGTGAGCATGATGATCGGGATCCCCATCTGCGCGCGGATTTTCTGGCACAGGCTCAAGCCACCTTCACCCGGCAGCATCAGGTCAAGAATGATCGTGTCCGGCCGCGCCTGTTCGATGGCGGCCCACATGGCCTGGCCATCGGGCGCCACGTCGACGTCGTAGGCGTGCTGAACGAAGAACTTCTTCAGCAGGGACAGAATTTCCACGTCGTCATCGACGATCAGCAGTCTGCTCACGTTTGCAGGATCCATGAATCAAAAGAGGGCATCTAAAACCATTTCGAAGGCGGGGTCATATATTTCAATCGAGCAACATTCCTTCGGTGCGGACATCAGCCAGACATCCTCGGGCAAAAAACCTCGGGCACTCTGCCGGCATTCCATCCAAGGGGGCTCATATGAAGGATATGAAAAGCGCTTATTCCACTCAGGGGCATGGCGCGGTGCGTCCACTGATCCTGACCCAGCGCACCAATACCGGCGCTCTCAATGCGCCGATCTTTTTCCAGGAAACCTGTCTGGGGATCGCCCAGGACCAGAGCCAGCTCGTCATGCGCCGCTACTTCGAGCGCTTCAGCCCGGCCGACAGCCATTGGGTGGAATACATCCACTCCATTCCCACCGCCGAGTTCATTCACTGGATCATGACCCACGGCCAGTTGCGCATCGAGTGTTCTGAAAATACCCCGTTCAGCCAGATTCAGGCCGCAGGGGAAACGCATTGATGAGAAACCATCACTCACTGGCGCTGTTGCTCGCAGCCAGCCTGAGCCTCTCGGCCTGCAGCAATAAAAAGGTCGCGCCTGACATGTATTCCGGTTTTTTGAACGACTACAGCACGCTGAAGGAGCAGCAGACACCCTCGGGGCAGACGATATTGAGCTGGATCAGCCCGGCGTTGGCGAGTGGCCGCTACACACGGGTCTATCTGGCACCAAGCCAGTTTTATCCGAAGGTCGAGCCGACTGGCCGGATTCCGCAAAGCACCCTGTCGGGTGTGACCGGCTACTACGACGCGGCCCTGAGGCAAGAACTGGGAAAAATACTGCCATTAGCTTCGAAGCCCGGCCCGAACACACTGGTTGTGAGGCCAGCCATCACGCAGGTCGCCACCAGTACCCAAGGCCTGCGGTTTTATGAATGGCTGCCCGTCACCCTGGTCGCGGCCGGCGTCAGCACGGCTGCCGGCATTCGTGATCAGGACAGTGAAATCGCCACTGAAGTGTCCCTCGAGGATGGTTCGACCGGCGAAGTCGTGGCGAAGGTTGTCCGCAAGGGCACAGGCGTTCCACTGGAAAACGACAAGCAGGTGATGACGGCCGATAACGTCAAGGGTGTGCTCGATGGTTGGGCCACGGACTTGAGTCAGTCTTATGTCGTGGCCCGCAAAGCATCGCTACGCTGATAGCGCCGAGGTCAGAGACTTGCTTTCACCTGCAGTCCGAACACCAGTGCATTGTCGATGTCCTGCCCGGAAAACGCGCCCGGCTCGATGATGTACTGCACGTTCGGTCGCAGGGTCAGCCATGGGGTGGCCTGGTAGCCGTAACCGAGTTCGATCAGTTGCTCGGCGCTGTCCAGGTTGGACAGCGGCGTGCCGTTGGCCAACGCGGCGTCTTGTTGCACGTCGCGGCTGCGCGGGTTCTGCACGGCGCGACCGTAACCCAGGGCGACGGTGTCACGCGGGCGGCCTTCGAACGGCTTGTACAGAACCACACCAGTGCCGTACCACTTGCTGAACGGCGAAGCCGCTTCGCTGGCGGCCGAGTATTGACCGAAGGCGTGGAGGCTGCGGCCCTCGGACGATTGCGAACTCCAGACCGCCTGATCGATCAGCAGGTAATGACCGCCGCGACCGGACACTTCCTTGTCGCTGCCGATGCGTTTCACGTCGGAGCTGTCGTAGTAGTAGCCGAGTTTGTATTCACCAGGCAGGGTGCCTGCGTGTTTGTAGACCAGTTCGACAGGTACCACAGTACCGGTGGTGTGTTTCGGGCCCAGGTGCCAGGCGCGGCTGGAGTTGCCGTTGCTTTCGGGGTCGACGTTGAACGCGGCGACGCGCAGTTGCCATTCCGGCGACAGGTCGTATTTGACCCGCACACCCAAGTGCGCATTGGGGTAGTTGGTCCAGCCGCTGCCACCGGACATGTTCAGCGGGTGGCCGCAGAAACCGGCGTTCATGAAGTTGCAGAGGATGCCGCTGTCGAGGCCACCGAGGTCGTTGCCCATGGCCATGTAGCCGAGTTTGACGTTCAGTGCCGGGGTGAACAGCGTGCGCTCGTAACTCAGTTCGGTCAGACGCGTGTAGAGGCCACCGTAGTTTTCCTGGATAGGCAGACGGTTGCCGACCAGATCCTCCGAGGCGCTGTTGCCGCGACGGTCGTTGATGGTCAACTGGACCTTGCCCGCGTTGTCCACACCATAGATTTTGCTCAGGTCGAACTGTGCGCCGAGCTTGATGTTCTGCGAGTAACGGGCGGAACGGTGCAGGCCGCCGTCGGCGTTGTAGGCGGTTTCGCCAGTGTAATCACCGGTGAACTTGATGCCGTCTTCATCGAGCTGGTGGCGCAGGCCGCCCCAGTCGCCGGTCAGGGTGTTGCGGGTGAACACGTTTGAATCGGTGTCGGCGAAGGCGGGCAGGGCGGTGCCGCAGGTGAGACCGAGCAGCACGCCGGTGAATACGCTGGAGTGAGAAAAGCGAACAGCCAATGACATTGCTGAAATCCAAAGCTGAGGACATGAAACGACGCGACACCCGAAGGTGTCGCGCACAAGTGAAGTGAAGGAGGGCGCAGCGGTTTACGGCAGGGCGTAAGCCATTACGTAGTCACCGCGATCGGTCGATTGACGAGCGCCACCCGCGGTGATGACCACGTATTGCTTGCCGGTTTTCGGCGACACGTACGTCATCGGGCCGCCCTGACTGCCGACCGGCAGACGTGCTTTCCAGATTTCTTCACCGTTGCCGCTGTTGAAGGCGCGCAGGTAGAAGTCCTGGGTGCCGGCGATGAAGATCAAACCACCTTGAGTCGACAGCGTGCCGCCGAGGGTTGGCAGACCGATCTTGATCGGCAGGTGCATGCGGATGCCCAGGGGACCTGTGTCTTCAACGGTGCCGACCGGAACCTGCCAGGCGACTTTTTGGGTCTTCATATCGATGGCGGTCAACGTGCCGAACGGCGGCGCCTGGCATGGAATGCCGGCCACCGACAGGAAGCGGTTCTTGTTCACCGCGTAAGGCGTGCCTTTCAGCGGAACGGCGCCCATGCCGGTGTTCAGCGCTTCGCCACCGGAGGTTGCCTGGCCTTTGTTCTGCGAAGGGATCATCTGAATCCACAGGCCCAGACGCATGTCGTTGACGAAGATGAAACCATGCACCGGGTCAGTGGAAATGCTGCCCCAGTTCATGCCGCCCAGCGAACCCGGGAAGCTCAGGGACTTGTCAGTGCCCGGCGCGGTGTACAGACCGTCGTAACGCATCGACTTGAAATCGATCCGGCACAGCAGCTGGTCATACGGGGTGGCGCCCCACATGTCCGACTCGGTCAGGTGCTGGGCACCGATCTGCGGCATGCCCACGGATTTTGGCTGGGTTGGCGAGTAGGGCTCGTTCGGAATGTTCGAAGCCTTGACTGGTACTTCTTTTACTTCGGTCAGTGGTTTGCCGGTGGCGCGATCCAGCACGTAGATCTGCCCGGCCTTGGTGCCGATCACCAGCGCCGGCACGGTTTTGCCGTCCTTGGTGAAGTCGATCAGGCTTGGCTGCATCGGCAGGTCGAAGTCCCAGAGGTCGTTGTGCACGGTCTGGTAGACCCACTTTTCTTCGCCGCTGTTGGCGTCCAGCGCCAGGATCGATGCGCCGTATGTGTGGTCGAGTTTGCTGCGTTCCACGCCGTAGATGTCGGTGGAAGAGCTGCCCATCGGCAGGAAGACAGTGTTGGTAGCCGGGTCATAAGACATTGGCGCCCAGCTGTTCGGCGTGCTGCGAACATAGGTTTTGCCATCGGCCGGCGCCTTTTTATCCTGCGGGTTACCCGGGTCGAACGCCCAGCGCATGGCGCCGGTGATCACATCGAAACCACGGATCACGCCGCCCGGCATGTCGGTCTGCACGTTGTCGGCCACGCGACCGCCAACGACGACGGTGGTGCCGGCCATCAGTGGCGCGGAGGACAATTGGTAGTAGCTGTCCGGGACATCACCCAGACCGGCCTTCAGATCAACCTGGCCATTGTTGCCGAAACCCTGGCAGAACTCGCCGGTGTCGGCATCGACAGCGATCAGACGTGCGTCGATGGTGTTGCTCAGCAGACGGCGTGTGCAGTTGGCGGCGGGAGCGGCCGGGGTATCGGTCACAGGCGAGCTGGCTGGTTTGGCGACAGCGGCGCTCGCATCGAAATACGCCATGCCACGGCAACGCTGCCAGACTTTCGACTGGGCGTTGATGGCGTTTTTCCAGAGTTCTTTACCGGTGTCGGCATCCAGCGCAATCAGGCTGTTGTGCGGGGTGCAAATGAACACCTTGTTGCCGATCTGCAGCGGGGTGAGTTGGTCTTCAGCGCCATTGCCGTCACTCTCGGCGATGTCACCGGTGTGGTAGGTCCAGGCGACTTTCAACTTGTCGACGTTGGTGCGGTTGATCTGGTCCAGCGCAGCGAAGCGGCTACCACCTTCGGTATTACCGTAGTGCGCCCAGTCTTTCTGCGCCTTTTCCGGTTCGACCGGAGTGAGGCCCGGGCCGGTGCCGGTAGGGGCGACGGTCGGGTGCGCGACGAACATGTTGCCGGCCGCTACGGCCAGGCCGACCGCCAGAACAGCGGCAACGCCGTACGCGCCACGTCCCGGAACGCCACCATTAGCGCGCTTGAGCATCGGGTAGACCAGCGCGACCGCCAGGCCCACGGCGCTGAACATGAACAGACGAGAGAACACCGGCCAGAACACCAGGCCTGCGTCGCTCACGGCCCAGATCGCCGTCCCCAGCAGAAACGCGGCGAAAAGCCACGCACCGGCAGGCTTGCGACGTGCGATCAGCAGGCCGGAAATGGCCATGACCAGACCACCCACCAGGAAGTACCAGGAGCCTCCCAGGCTGACCAATTTCACACCGCCAGCGGCCAGTGCCAGGCCGAGCAGGGCGATGATCACCCCGAGCCCGACCAGAATGAATGTTGATATGCCCGAGAGGCGTTGACTCTGCTTCACGTTGAATGTCCCGTTGAAATGAGGAAGGCATTATATAGATAGGTAACTACCTAGTTAAATCACTAATTCAGAATGAACAGTGATTTGGCGCTCAATGGCGTTTCGGAAAGACGCCGGGCGCGTCCACGCGGATCTTCAGGGGTTATTGGAACGCCAGGAAAGTCGGATTTTTGCCAGCGGATATGGAATTTATGACAGGTTGATCGCGGCTTGGTGGTTCCCGCCGAGCAGGATCGGCGGGAGCGGTATTTGCTGTGGGCGAGAAGAGGGCTTAGTTAACCATCACCTCATCCAGTGCCTGCTCGAGGGTGCTGACCGTCCGCTCGATGTTGTGCAGTTTTTCGAGTCCGAACAGACCGATACGGAAGGTCTGGAAGTCGGCCGGTTCATCGCATTGCAACGGCACCCCGGCGGCGATCTGCAGGCCGTGGTTGGCAAATTTCTTACCGTTTTTGATATCGGGATCATCGGTGTAGCTCACCACGACGCCTGGGGCCTGAAAGCCGGCTGCGGCCACGCTTTTGAAGCCTTTGCCGGTCAACATTGCGCGCACCCGATCGCCCAGAACCTGCTGGTCGTCGCGGACCTTTTCGAAACCGTAGGCTTGCGTCTCTTTCATTACGTCGTTGAACCGCGCGAGAGAATCACTGGGCATGGTCGCGTGGTAGGCATGTCCGCCCTGTTCGTAGGCCTGCATGATCTGCAGCCACTTTTTCAGGTCGCAGGCGAAGCTGCTGCTTTGCGTCTGCTCGATGCGCTCGAGGGCCAAAGAACTGAACATCACCAGGGCGCAGCAAGGGGAGGCGCTCCAACCTTTCTGTGGTGCGCTGATCAGCAGGTCGACGGCGCATTTGTGCATATCAACCCAAAGCGTGCCGGAAGCGATGCAGTCCAGGACGAACAGGCCACCCACTGCATGCACGGCGTCGCCGACGGCCCGCAGGTACTCGTCGGGCAGGATAATCCCTGATGAGGTTTCAACGTGGGGGGCGAAGACAATCTGCGGCTTCTGCGCCGCAATGGCTGCCAGCACTTCGTCCAGAGGGGGCGGGGCGTAGGCCGCCTGGCGACCCGTTTCGACCGGTCGGGCTTTCAGTACCGTAGTGGCCGCCGGGATGTTGCCCGTCTCAAGGATCTGGCTCCAGCGATAACTGAACCAGCCGTTGCGTATCACCAGGCATTGCTGGCCGGTGGCGAACTGTCGCGCCACCGCTTCCATGCCGAATGTGCCGCTGCCCGGAACCACCGCAACCGCCTCGGCGTTGTAGACCTGTTTCAGGGTCCGGGAAATGTTCCTCATCACTGCTTGAAATGACTGCGACATGTGGTTGAGCGAGCGGTCGGTGTAGACCACCGAGTACTCGACAAGCCCTTCAGGATCGATTCCGGGATATAGCTTTGACATGGGGTGACTCCTTAAGTGATTCCCTGGCAGTCAAAAGGTCTGGCGAACATCATCGGGAAGCAAGTCTAGGCAAAGGGCAGGGATGAGCTGATTCAATTTCAGAAAATGAGGATAGAGTGCTCATCAATGTCTCAATCGTTGCGTGAAAAATGAATCGTCCGCTGTTTATTTCTCTGGATGGGCCAAAAGGAACCGGCAAAACCACATTACTGGAAGCCGTTACGGCAGTACTGAGGGCCGACAACAAGAAAGTCATCCGGCTTTGCGAGAGAAAAAGCGATCCCTACCGGGGTGCCACCATGGCCCTCGTCAACGAACTTGCCAGAAATCACTCCCGGGATCTGGAGTGGGCGGTGTGTCAGCGCTTTGCTGATAGCCGTAGCTGGATCTCCCGGCACGTGCTGACTGAACAGCCGGTGGGCAGCATTATCTTGATCGATCGCTGGTATCCGTCTGACGCCGCGTTTCGCCAAACCGTCCCGTTTGCAGAGATTCTCAAGCTGAACATCGAGCGAAACGTGCGGGTGCCAGACCTGCATGTCGGCGTCGTCACCGCGCCAGATATTTCATGGGCCAGGGCAAAGGCACGATCCAGAGGGCTGGGCGGTACTGTGATCCAGAAGCACGCTGAGCATGTCGCGTGTACAGAGACGTTCGAGCAAGCGGCTGCCGATCATGGCTGGGCTTTGTGCCGTAATGAAGGAACGATCGAAGACGCTACGATGCAGGTGGTTTCCGAGATCCGTAAATTGTTTGGCTGATCAAGAAAGACGCCGAGCAGCCAGCACCCCATTCAAAAACATTTGTTCAAGCGTCCGCGCCGAATCCGCATGGGCCGCACGCCCGCGCAGTTCGGCATCCACCAGCCCGTAGACCAACGATACGAACAACTCGGTGAAGATTGCCGCAGTGATATCGATGCGAAACAGCCCAGCCTGCTGGCCTTTCAAAAAGAACCCGTCCAGCGCCTCCAGATAAAACAGCCAGCGTCTGCCCCCCTGTTCCAGATCGAGAAAATCAGGACGGTATTGCGCCATCAAAAAGGCCAGCAACTCGCGGTGGGCGAGGTGTTCCCGGATCAATCGGCGCAGCGCCTCCAGCGGTTCCAGGTGCTGCAGGCCAGCGTTGTCGATGATCAGCTTTAGCGTGCCCTCGGCGTGCTCCTCCAGTTTTGCGGTCAGGTTTTCCCGTGTTCCGCAGTAGCGGTGCAGGGTGGCCTTGCTCACGCCAGCCAGTTGCGCCAGTTCCTTCATCGTCGCCCTCGGCCGGTTGGCCACGGCCAGGGTCAGCGACTTGAGCATCTGTTCATCATGGGAAATCGAGTTCATCAGAGGCCTTGAGCGGTGTTCATATAAGATTCACAAAATACTCACATGAGACATTATTGACTCATTAAGATTTGAAACGTAGCATTCGCGCCAAATTCGATCAAGCCTTGGGTGAGTTATGGGCAATTTGCGTGCGGTAGGAATGGCGGGCTCGCTGGCAGTCGCCATTGCGTTGGCCGGGTGTGGGCCGGCAAGTGAACAAACGGCGGTCGCGGAAGTGGCGCGCCCGGTCGAAGTGGTGGCGGTGAAGACCGAGCCTTTGGCGCTGACGTCGGAGCTGCCGGGCAGGGTGGAACCGATGCGCATTGCGGAAGTGCGTGCTCGGGTGCCGGGCATCGTGATGCAGAAGCGTTTTGAAGAAGGCGCGGATGTGAAAGCCGGGGAACTGCTGTTCCTGATCGATCCGGCACCGCTCAAAGCCGCGTTGTCGCGGGCCGAAGGTGAACTGGCCCGCACCCAGTCCGTTGCGCTTGAGGCTCAGGCCCGGGTCAAGCGCTATGAACCGTTGGTGAAGATCGAAGCGGTCAGCCAGCAGGATTTCGACAGCGCCATGGCTGACCTGCGCAGCGCTCAGGCAGCCACCCGTTCGGCTCAGGCCGATCTGCAAAGTGCACGGCTGAATCTCGGTTATGCCTCGGTGACGGCACCGATTTCCGGCCGCGTCGGCCGGGCGCTGGTCACCGAAGGGGCTTTGGTCGGGCAGGGGGACGCAACGTTGATGGCGCGGATTCAGCAACTGGATCCGGTGTATGTCGACTTCACTCAGTCGGCCGCCGACGCACTGCGTCTGCGCGAGTCGCTCAAGGACGGAAAACTCTCCGCCGCCGACAACAAGGCACTGTCGATTCGCGTCGATGGCACCCAATACGAGCGTCAGGGTGCGCTGATGTTTACCGATGTCGCCGTGGATCGCGGCACGGGGCAGGTGTCGTTGCGCGGCAAGTTCGCCAATACCGACGGCGTGCTGTTGCCGGGCATGTATGTCCGTGTGCGTACGCCACAGGGCACTGACAGCCAGGCCATTCTCGTGCCGCAACGTTCGGTGCAGCGGGGCAGCGATGGCGGCGCCCAAGTGATGGTGGTCGGCGCAGATGACCGGGTCGAATCACGCAGTGTGGTCACCGGTGCCATGCAGGGATCGCGCTGGCAGATCAGTGAAGGCTTGAAGGCGGGCGATCAAGTGATCGTTGGTGGCCTTGCCGGTCTGCAACCGGGGGCCAAGGTCGTACCGGGTCAATCCCAGGCCGTGGCTCAGTCGTCTGAGTCGAAACAGTAAGGGCGCCGTCGCCGCGAGGATTTCCCGATGTCCAAGTTTTTCATCAAACGCCCGAACTTTGCCTGGGTGGTGGCGTTGTTCATCTCTCTGGCCGGCCTGCTGGTCATTCCGATGCTGCCGGTGGCGCAGTATCCCGACGTTGCGCCGCCGCAGATCAAGGTGACAGCGACTTACCCCGGTGCCTCGGCGAAAGTACTGGTGGATTCGGTCACCAGCGTGATTGAAGAGTCGCTCAACGGGGCCAAGAACCTGCTGTATTTCGAGTCGACCAACAACTCCAATGGCATCGCCGAAATTGCGGTGACGTTCCAGCCGGGTACTGATCCGCAGCTCGCTCAGGTCGACGTGCAAAACCGCCTGAAAAAGGCTGAGTCGCGCATGCCGCAAGCGGTACTCACCCAAGGTCTGGAGGTGGAGCAGGCCAGTGCCGGTTTCCTGCTGATCTATGCGCTCAACTATAAGGAAGGTTCCCAGCACACCGACACGACCGCACTGGGCGACTACGCCGCGCGCAACATCAACAACGAACTACGTCGGGTGCCGGGCGTCGGCAAGCTGCAATTCTTCTCCTCTGAAGCCGCGATGCGCATCTGGCTCGACCCGCAGAAGCTGGTGGGTTATGGGCTATCCATCGACGACGTGAGCACCGCGATTCGCGGGCAAAACGTGCAGGTGCCGGCCGGCAGTTTCGGCAGCACGCCAACCAGCAGCCAACAGGAACTGACCGCCACGCTGGCAGTGAAAGGCACGCTGGATAATCCGCAAGAATTCGCACGCATCGTTCTGCGCGCCAACGAGGACGGCTCGACGGTCAAACTGGGCGACGTCGCCCGAGTGGAGATCGGTCAGGAGAGTTACAACTTCAACTCGCGTCTGAACGGCAAACCCGCCGTGGCGGCGGCGATCCAGTTGTCGCCCGGCGCCAACGCAATCCAGACTGCAACGGCCGTAAAAGAACGTCTGGCCGAACTGTCGGCGTACTTCCCGGACGACGTGGAATATTCCGTTCCCTACGACACGTCGCGTTTCGTCGATGTCGCCATCGAGAAGGTGATTCACACCCTGATCGAGGCGATGGTGCTGGTATTCCTGGTGATGTTCCTGTTCCTGCAGAACATCCGCTACACCTTGATTCCGTCGATTGTGGTGCCGGTGTGTCTGCTCGGCACACTGGTGATGATGTACCTGCTGGGCTTCTCGGTGAACATGATGACCATGTTCGGCATGGTGCTCGCCATCGGCATTCTGGTGGACGATGCCATCGTGGTGGTGGAGAACGTCGAGCGGATCATGGCGGAAGAAGGGTTGTCGCCGGTCGATGCCACGATCAAGGCCATGGGGCAGGTATCAGGCGCGATCATCGGTATCACCCTGGTGCTGTCGGCGGTGTTCATGCCGCTGGCGTTCATGTCCGGTTCGGTGGGGGTGATCTATCAGCAGTTCTCGGTCTCGCTGGCGGTGTCGATTCTGTTCTCGGGTTTCCTCGCGCTGACGTTCACACCAGCACTGTGCGCCACTTTGCTCAAGCCGATTCCGCAAGGACACCATGAAAAGCGCGGTTTCTTTGGCGCCTTCAACCGTGGCTTTGCCCGACTCACTGAGCGTTACTCAATCCTGAACAGCGGGCTGGTCGCGCGCGCCGGTCGCATGATGTTGGTGTACGTCGGCATTATCGCGATGCTCGGTTTCTTCTACCTGCGCTTGCCGGAATCGTTTGTGCCCGTAGAAGACCAGGGCTACATGATCGTCGACGTCCAGTTGCCACCGGGCGCGACCCGGACTCGCACCGAAGCGACCGGCGAACAACTGGAACGCTATCTCGCGTCTCGTGATGCGGTGCAGTCGATGTTCCTGGTCTCGGGTTTCAGCTTTTCCGGGATGGGTGATAACGCGGCACTGGCGTTCCCGGTGTTCAAGGACTGGTCGCAGCGTGGCGAAGATCAATCGGCGATGGCCGAGGTCATGGCGCTGAACGAGCAGTTTGCCGTGACCAACGACGGCGCCGTGATGGCGGTGCCGCCGCCACCGATTGACGGTTTGGGCAACTCCGGTGGTTTTGCGCTGCGCCTGCAGGATCGTGCCGGTCTGGGTCGTGAAGCCTTGCTCGCCGCCCGTGACCAGGTGCTCGCTCAGGCCAACGGCAACCCGAAAATCCTCTACGCCATGATGGAAGGCTTGGCCGAGTCGCCGCAATTGCGAGTTGTGATCGACCGTGACAAGGCCCGCACGCTGGGCGTGAGTTTCGAGTCCATCAGCAGGGCGTTGTCCGCCGCATTCGGTTCTGAAGTGATCAACGACTTCACCAACTCTGGCCGCCAACAGCGTGTGGTGGTACAGGCCGAGCAGGGCGATCGGATGACCCCGGAAAGCGTACTCAAGCTGTACGTGCACAACAGCGCGGGCAATCTGGTGCCGCTCAGCGCTTTCGTCACCACTCATTGGGAAGAAGGCCCGGTGCAAGTGGTGCGTTACAACGGATATCCATCGATCCGCATCGTCGGTGACGCCGGACCGGGCTATAGCACCGGTGAAGCCATGGCGGAAATGGAACGAATCGCTGCGCAATTGCCGGCGGGTTTCAGCTACGAATGGACGGGGCTGTCGTATCAGGAAAAGGTCTCCAGCGGTCAGGCGACGCAACTCTTCGCGCTGGCGATCCTGGTGGTGTTCCTGTTGCTGGTGGCGCTCTACGAGAGCTGGGCGATTCCGTTGACGGTGATGCTGATCGTGCCAATCGGTGCCATCGGTGCGGTGCTCGCGGTGATGGTCGCCGGCATGCCTAACGACGTGTATTTCAAGGTGGGCCTGATCACCATCATCGGTCTGGCGGCGAAGAACGCGATCCTCATCGTCGAGTTCGCCAAGGAGCTGTGGGAGAAGGGCTACAGCCTGCGTGACGCCGCCATCGAAGCCGCGCGCCTGCGTTTCCGGCCGATTGTCATGACTTCCATGGCGTTCATCCTCGGTGTGGTGCCGCTGGCATTGGCCACCGGGGCAGGGGCGGCGAGTCAGCGTGCAATCGGTACCGGTGTGATCGGCGGGATGCTCAGCGCGACGTTGCTGGGTGTGCTGTTCGTACCGATCTGTTTTGTCTGGGTGCTGTCGCGGTTGCGCAGTAAACCCGCGCCTGTCGAACAACCCGCTTTGGCTCAGGAGTGATTCCATGCGCATTTCAGCATTCTCTACGCTGGTGATCGCCATGCTGCTGGGCGGTTGCTCACTGGCACCGACTTATGAGCGTCCTGTTGCGCCGGTTACGGAGCACTGGGCGGGGGAGACGACGAAGCAGGGCAGTCCGATTAACCAACTAGCTTGGCAGACGTTTATCGTCGATCCCGAACTGCGTCGCCTGGTGGTGATCGCGCTGGACAACAACCGCTCTTTACGCCAGACACTTCTGGATATCGAACAAGCGCGGGCGCAATACCGTATCCAGCGGGCGGACCGGGTGCCGGGCCTGAATGCCGGTGCATCCGGCAATCGTCAGCGCTTGCCGGCGGATCTGGCCAGCAATGGCCAGGCGGGGGTTGCCAGCAGCTATCAGGTCGGCGTGTCGCTGCCGGAATACGAGCTGGATCTGTTTGGCCGGGTAAAGAGCCTTAGCGACTCTGCATTGCAAGAGTATCTGGCGACTGAAGAGGCGGCCCGCGCCGCGCAGATCGCCCTGATTGCCGAAGTCAGTCAGGCTTATCTGATTCACGATGGCGCCCAGCGTCGCCTGGACCTGACTCAGCAAACGCTGATCAGCCGCGAGTACTCGTTTGCACTGATCAGCCAGCGCCGATCAAACGGTACGGCGACAGCGCTGGACTATCAGGAAGCATTGGGACTGGTGGAACAATCGCGCGCCGAACAGGAAAGCAATCTGCGGCAGAAACAGCAGGCTTTTAACGCGCTGGTGTTGTTGCTCGGGACCAAGGATGCAGCGAAAGCAATTCCTGAACGGCTGTCGACGGAGCCGATGCTGGTTCAGGACATTGCGCCCGACACCACCTCCACATTGATCGAGCGCCGACCGGACATTCTCGCCGCCGAGCATCGATTGCAGGCGCGCAATGCCGACATTGGCGCTGCACGGGCGGCGTTCTTTCCGCGAATCAGCCTGACCGGCAGCTTCGGCACATCCAGCGCACAAATGTCCGGTTTGTTCGACGGAGGCTCGCGGTCCTGGAGTTTTGTGCCGAACCTGTCGCTGCCGTTGTTCGATGCCGGGCGCAACAGTGCTGGCCTGAGCCTGGCCGAAGCCCGTAAGGACTCGGCGGTGGCGGCTTATGAGGGCACGATTCAGACGGCGTTTCGCGAGGTCGCCGATGCACTGGCCGCCACCGACACCTTGCGCCGGGAAGAGGCGGCCCGACGCGCGCTGGCCGACACCAGCAGCGAAACGTTGAAACTGGCCAAGGCGCGTTATGAAGGCGGCATCGACAGTCACCTGCGTTACCTCGATGCCCAGCGCACCCGCTTCGTCAACGAAACGGCATTTATCGAGGTCAGCACCCAGCGGCAGATTGCCCTGGTCGATCTGTTCCGCTCGCTGGGCGGAGGCTGGTCGCCAGAAAAGTCCTGACAACAGCTCCTTTGGGTTGGCACGTCCAGCCATTCAGCCCCGTGAACCGAGAGGTCACGGGGCTTTTTTTTGCTTGGTGGAACGTTACTGAGGACGGGCGGGATTGGCAGCGCCATGCAGGAACATCTGTTCCACGACGTTGGCTGAGTTGGCACTGGCGGCACGCCCACGGCGCTCGGCATCGACCATGGCGAAAATCATGGTCAGGAACAGCTCGGTGAAGACCGCGGCAGTGATATCGATACGGAACGCACCCAATTGCTGGCCGCGCAGAAAGAATGCATCGAGGGCATCGAGATAGAACTGCCAGCGTTTGCCTTCATCGGTGTTCGCGAAGGTGTCGGGGCGATACTGAAAGAGCAGGAAAACCAGCATTTCACGATGTGCCAGATGCTCATTGACCAAACCGCGCAGGGCTTGCACCGGATCGCCATTCAACAGGTCGGTCGAGGTGGTGATCTGGTTGAGAACCGTCTCACCATGGCTTTCCATCATCAGCACCAGATTGTCACGGGTGCCGCAAAAGCGGTGCAGCGTCGCCTTGCTTACGCCAGCGGCTTCAGCCAGCTCCTTGAGCGTCGCGCGGGGGCGATCAACGATGGCCAAAGCCAGCGCCTTGATGAGTCGTTCGTCTTGGGGAGTCAGGGACATCAGTCAATCTCGGATCGAATTTCAATGTCGGGAATTGTGCAGGAAAAGCTCTTTACTGCAACGAAAACCAAAAAAATCGAGAAATTTACTTCATCTGAGACAATTTTTACTCAACGCCCCCGGCACGCCGCGCAACGCTCTTGCCTCCCGCCAATCCCAAGCCTGAAACGAGCGACGGGCGATTCTGCCGACCAAAAACGCCTCATCACGGTTACTGATTTGTATGTTTGGGCATTTCACAGAACCAGTAATAAGCATATGAATTTATAGTTGGTCGTTTGTTCACGAATTACTGATAGTTTAATAAGCGAAAGACGTCATTGTTCCTGCTGGCCAACAGAGCGGGTCATGTTTCAACGGATGAAAGTTGTACACGGACTTCACGGATGATAGACCTCTCAGCATTCGCTACATGGCCACTGGGAAATCGCTATGCCTGTTGGAAGTCCATTCAATTGGATTGATAAACGGTACCTGACATGACGGCTACGCTGAACTACTCACTGCCCCACCTTGCACCTGCCACGCCACAGTCCCTGGATATATTTGAGCTTAAAGAGTCTAACGTTCGTTCTTACTGTCGTGACTTCACTACCACCTTTCACACCGCTGAAGGGTCGACCTTGACCAGTGAACAAGGTCAGGTGTTCATTGACTTTTTCAGCGGAGCGGGGGCTCTGAACTACGGACATAACAACCCGGTTTTGAAAGCTGCGCTGCTCGACTATATCGAGAACAATGGCATTACCCATGGCCTGGATTTCAAAACTACGGCCAAGAAGAACTTCCTGACGGCGTTCGATGAGCAGATCCTGGCCCGTCGCAACTTACGCTACAAAGTACAGTTTCCCGGCCCTACCGGTACCAATGCGGTGGAGGCCGCCATCAAACTGGCCCGCAAGTACACCGGCCGCCAGAATATCGTGGCATTCACCAATGCGTTCCACGGCATGTCCCTGGGCAGCCTCGCCTTGACCAGTAACCCGCGTAAGCGAGCAGGGGCCGGGGTCACCTTGAACAACGTGACGTTCATGCCGTATGACCAGTATTTTGGCGACGACCTGGACACCTCGTTGTACCTGTCCAAGATGTTGCGCAGCGGTAGCGGCATCGATAAGCCAGCGGCCATCGTACTTGAGACAGTGCAGGGTGAGGGCGGTGTGAACAACGCTTCGGCCGCCTGGGTACAAGCGGTGCAACGTATCGCCCATGACCATGACATTCTGTTGATCATCGACGATATACAGGCAGGCTGCGGCCGCACAGGGGACTTCTTCAGCTTTGAGGCCCTGGGTGTCACCCCGGATATCGTGACCTTGTCCAAATCCATCAGCGGTTATGGCTTGCCCATGTCCCTTGTTTTATTGGCGCCCCATCTGGATGTATGGGAGCCGGGGGAACACAACGGCACGTTTCGCGGCAACAACCTGGCATTTGTCACGGGCAAGGCGGTTATCGATCACTATTGGAGCGATAACCGTTTTACCCAGGAGCTCAGCGCCAAGGCAGACCTGCTGCATCAAGGGCTGCTGGCGTTATCCCGGGACTTTGCGAGCAAGGCGCCTAATCGCCTCAAAGGGCGCGGGTTCTTCCGAGGCATTGAGTTCGAGGACAAGTCCCTGGCGCAGAGAGTTGCGGCACAGGCCTACGCGGGCGGGCTGATCATTGAAACTTCAGGCATCGACAACCAGGTGCTCAAGTTCCTGCCGGCACTGACAATATCCCCCGCGCAGATCACTCAGGGTTTGCACCTACTTGAGCAAGCCTTTGCCGAGGTGACCGCATCATGAGTGATCAAATCATTACCCGGCATGCGTCCCTCGACGACGCTGCGGCGATTGCGCCATTGCTGGACAAATACCGCCAGTTCTATGGTGAAGCCTCCGATCTGGCCCGCTCACTGGAGTTTATTAAACAGCGCTTTTTTCTGGGCGAAACAATTTTTGTTGTTGCTGAAGTCAACAACGAAGTCATTGGATTCACCCAACTATTCCCCAGTTTCTCAAGTGTCACACTGGAGCGCCTCTGGATACTCAATGACTTATATGTCGAATCATCAAAGCGCAAGAAGGGAGTAGGGCTGGCGTTATTGAATGCAGCAAAAACATTTGCGCAGACAACAGGCGCCAAACAACTATTTATCGAAGGCGCAGACGATAATCCACGAGCACGAAACCTATACACTCGATTTGGCTTTATCGAAAACACCGCGTATCACTATTATCATCTTCCATTAAAGCAAATCCAGGGATAGGAGCTTTTCCATGTCAAATACTGTCTTCGATATTGTGGGAATTGGCTTCGGCCCCTCCAACCTTGCATTGGCGATCGGCCTCGAAGAGTCAGCATCAGCGCTGACTTATCGCTTCCTGGACGCCAAGCAGACGCCGGACTGGCAGGATGAAATGCTGCTCAGCGGATCGGATATCCAGAACAACCCTTTACGGGATCTGGTTACGCCACGCAATCCACGCAGCCGCTATGGTTTCGTCAATTACCTGAAAGAAACCGGTCGCCTGTTCGACTACCTCAACTTGCCACTGACGTATCCGTTACGCCGGGAATATGCCGAGTACATCAAATGGGTAGCCAGCCATTTTCTCGGCGATGTCGAATCTTCGGCGTTCGTCCAGCAGGTTGAACCGCTTCTGTTTAAGGGAGAGCAGGTGTGGAAGGTCACCTATAACGATCAACGAGTCGTTTATGGGCGCAGCCTGGTGCTGGGCACCGGGCGTACGGCGAATATCCCGGCAGTTTTCGAAGGTCTGACCGGGCCCCGAGTGTTCCACCTCAATCATTATCTGGAGCACATCAACAAGCTGCCACCGAGTGTGCAGCGTATCGGCGTGGTGGGTTCCAGCCAGAGCGCGGTGGAGATCGTCCTCGATCTGACTGCCAGGTTCCCGGACAAAGAGGTTTATTCGTTACATCGAAGCTTCAGCTTTCGACTCAAGGACACCAGCCCGTTCAGTGACAAGGTGTACTTCCCGGAATTCATCGACTACTACTTTGACCTTCCACCAGAAGCCAAATCGCGGCTGGACAAGCAATTGCGGGGCACCAATTACAGCTCTGCCGATGAAGATGTCATCAACGCGCTGTACGTACGCATCCATGAAGAAAAACTGCAGGGCAAGCAGCGCATCAAGATCCTCAATAACATCGCCATCGAGCAGGCGCACATCGATACATCGGGCCAGGTACAACTGGCACTCAGGGAGGTCAATCAGCTGACGCATTCAACCCTTGCTCTGGATGCGTTGGTGCTCGCCACGGGCTTCAAGGATATTGCGGCCAAGGAAAACGGTGAGCTGTATCCCCCGTTGCTCGCGCCTCATCATCGCCAGTTTCGCGCCGATGCTCACGGGGCCCTGGTGGTCAATCGCGATTACAGCCTGACGCCTCTGGATGACTTGCCCGCGGTGTTTCTCAATGGGTTATGCGAAAGCTCCCACGGCTTGGGCGATGCGGGCTCGTTCAGCCTGATTTCCTTGCGGGTGGAACACATTCTTTCCGCCCTGGAGAATAAATTGGCTCAAATCGAGGCCCCGGTACAAGCATTGGCTTGATGCCACCCGGCAGCAGTCTGGAAAGACTGCTGCTCAAACAAGGAGGTTTTATGTTCACAGCGGCGTTGATTTACATACTGGCGGTAATAAGCCCTGGGCCGAATTTCATCATTGTCAGTCGATTCTCTTCACTGGGCTCGGTTTCCACTGGACTTGGCGCGACCTTGGGCATCTGCACTGTAGGGGTGTTCTTCTCGACCATTTCCCTCTTGGGACTGGCAGCATTGCTGCATGAGTACCCGGCCTTTTCCAAAGTGGCCACCTTGTGTGGTTCGACGTACCTGCTCTACATCGCCTACAGCATCATCAAAAGTGTGCTGGCAAAAAATACTGGCACCACCGAAAGCGCCGCTGTTGGCGTCACCAGCTTCAGTAAGGCTTATCGGGTAGGAGTCATCACCAACATCAGCAACATGAAGACGATCGCCTTCATGATCAGCATCTACGCCGGCTTCCTGTCCTCGCCACGCACCGACATCGAAAAAGTGCTGGTGGTCGTGTTGTGCTCAACCCTCGAAGTCATCTGGTATTCCCTGGTGTCGTTGCTCTTCGGCCAGGGCCCGATAAAGGCGCTGTTTCTCAAATACACCCGGCAGATTGACATAGGCCTGGCCGTGTTTCTGGTGGCGTTCTCTCTCAATAACGCAATTCCAGTATTGATTGCCAGTCGATGAGGTCGGGTCATGGAGTGGAACGATATGCTCAAGGATGTAAGCGTGCGCTTCAAATATCGCAGTTGGTTGCTGATCGATTTGCCCTGTGATGGCTTGCCACTGAACCGTCGGATGCGAAACCTGACAAGTGATTATGTCCCGGTCACTTTGATCCTCGACTGCGACCTTGAGGACGTCTTTTCCATCGTGGATGCCTTAGGCCCCGGGATCAGCTATGCAGCCTCGTTACAAACGGCCAGGCGATATGTTCAAGCTGTTGTGGCTGAATTACCGGCGGCAGGAGCTTTTCAGGACTTCAAATGGGCGTGTTGATGTGCCACCTACAAAAAGGTCTCGGGCAATACGCGAGGAGGAGGGGGCCAACAACCAAAGGCCTGTTCTTTAGCTTTAGTGTGAACGTAGGCAAAAAGTACGAGCCTCTAAAGCTGATCTATAGTCTTGGAACGCAGTGAGCTGGAAGAACCGTGGTCCGGTAAAAACACTCGATGACAGGGAGGTCCGATCAGTGACTTTTATACGACGCAATGTCTGGAGCCTGCAACAACCGTGGGCTCCAGAACTACTGTGGTATGCCCGCGGAGTCAAAGTGCTGAAGTCGCGCCCGTTTGATGACATCACCAGTTGGAAATACATGGCGGCGATTCATGGCATTGAAGAGGTGGTCTGGCGCCAGTTCGGGTGGTTGGCACCGGATGAGCATGAACCGGACACGTCGGTATACCTCGATCAGGATCGGAATCAGTGCCAGCACCATAATTGGTATTTCTTTCCGTGGCACCGGGGTTATCTGTCGGCTTACGAATCGATTGTGCGAGCCGCGATACACACGTTGCCGGGGGCACCGGACGACTGGGCATTGCCCTATTGGAATTACAACGACACGGCGGTCGCCAATCCGCGACTGCTGCCGCAAGCCTTCGCGACGAATTCCTGGCCCGATGGTGGCGACAACCCACTGTTTGAGCCTCGGCGTTTTGGCCGTGGGGATGGCGTGGTGGTCATCCGAAAGGAGGATGTCGATCTGAAGGCGGCCTTGAGCGATCCCGATTTCGAAGGAGTTCGAAATGGCTCTCCCGGGTTCGGCGGTGTGCGTACACCGTTCCAGCACAACGCAGAGCGCCCGAATGAAGGCTTGCTTGAACAGGGACCACATGATCCGGTGCATGGTCTTGTTGGCGGTTACCTCACCGGAACGGACCCCCGGGACTGGCATAACCTGGGCTTGATGTCTATGCCAATTACAGCCGGGCTCGATCCGATTTTCTGGCTGCATCACGCCAACATTGATCGGCTATGGGAGGTGTGGCTCAACCGAAATTCGAACTTCAGGAACCCGGTGCTCAAGTCATGGCTCGATGGGCCGAGCGGCAAGCGGCGCTTTGTGATGCCACAAGCTGATGGCAGTCGAAAGGAATTTGCCCCAAAAGATATGCTGGACACGAAGGCGCCCGGGCTCAACTATTTGTATGAGGACATTTCCGATCCGCTGAGTGGTCAGCAGCGCCTGAACCTTCGGTTGGTATTGTTGAAAACGCTCATGGACGTCCCCGGCATCACTGACGGTCTGGAGGTCGAAACCATGCCCAAAAAGCCCACGGTTGAACTGCTCGGTGCAAACAGCAAGGCGATTACCCTGGGGAGCGATCCCTCGGCCACCGTTGTGAGGACCGATAAACCCACCGTCCGCAAGCTCACCGACAGCTTCAAACTGTCCACGTTCGCGCTGCGCGCGAGCCCGGAACCTGATCGCGTATTTCTCAATCTGGAGAACATCACGGGGGAAAACGACGCGGCCATTTTCGATGTATATGTCGGTTTGGCCGAAGGCGCCGTTGCCGCTGATCACCCGGAGAACCGAGCAGGCGTTGTGTCGTTGTTCGGTATCAGCGAGTCGACCAACATTGCCAAGCCCCATGGCGGATCGGGCCTGAGCAAGGTGATCGAGATCACCGATACGATTGACCGGCTTCATCTGACAGGCGAGGCCAATCTGAATGCCTTGCCGGTATTGATCGTGCCGGTCAATGACGCGCGCGGGATATCGATCAAACGGGTCAGCATCTATCGTCAGTCGACCTGACGATGTCCGTGTCGGCACGGCTTCGAGAAGCAGGCCTTGACCCGCTTGCTTGCACGTTATGGAGTATCAGCCTCGTCGCGTTCAGCGTCATTGCCCTCAGTGACAACGTCCACGCCGAACTGATGCTTCTGTGCCGTTCCAATCCCGGCCCGGTGTTCGCCGAGAGCCTGAGCTATCTGCATTTTTATTACTCGACCCTGGACCTCGCCGCGTTTGCGGCTGGCATGACCTTGATGTTGGTGGCGATGATGACGCCCGCCTTGGCGGGGCCTGCGCTGCACCTGTGGTTTCGCTCGCTGTCGCGCCATCGCTGGCGAGCCATCGTGCTGTTCCTGCTGGGCTATTTTTGTGTGTGGCTGGCGGCCTGTGCGCTGCTTTTTGTCATCGCACTGCTGCTGGTTTCGCTCACGGATTCAGAGCTTGTGGCCGGGGCCATGGCGGTGGTTGGGTGGCTTATCTGGCAATTGAGCGTCATGCGTTCACGCTGTCTTGCGCGTTGCCATCAACAGCCCAGGCTCTCCGTTTTTGGCATGGCTGCGCTGGTCGATCCGTTGTGCTTTGGCGTAACACACGGGTTCTGGTGCGTCACGACGTGCTGGGCACTGATGTTGATTCCGCTTTGCCTGCCTTACGCCCATTTGCCGGTCATGCTGGGCGGTGCCGTTCTGATCGCCTATGAGCGCGCAAGTACTAACGGTCCAGCGTTTTCTCAGATGACGGGCGCAATCCGTCGCGGTCTTGCGCCTCGTTGGAAGACCATCAGGCAGCGGCTTGCGGCTGCACCTGCAAATTCCCGTCCACATCCTTGACCAGTCCGCTGGCCAAAAACAGCGGCACCAGGCGCTTGTGCAGTCAGGGGGTGACAAACTCCTTGTCGGTCGCCAGCGCCAGGGTCCCGTAAACATAAGGCGTAGCTGGAATGTTTCACGCTGAGTTTCAACCCCGTGCAAAAACTTGCGGAGTAGTCATAGGGCTCCTATCGTCTTATTTGCTCGCCACGTAGTACGCCTCCGTGGGGGAGGCATAGTAGACCATGGAGGTGGTTCCATGCCGTTCCTGCACGCAACGTTCTCGGCTTTGTCCCAGGCGCTTATGGATGACCCACAACTAGACGAGCGTCTGTGTGAGACGGTGTTGATGGGGATATCTGAAGGGCGCAAAGCTTTGGTTGAGCAGGTGCTGCGCACATGGGCCGAGGCACCAGCCGATGCAGATCCACAGCAATGGATCAAGCAGCGACTATGGACGGACCCGGCGTCTCAGCAGGTGTGCCGGGACATTGTGCTGTCATGGTGTTTCGGCCAGTGCTTTCGCGATGGTAAGCCGCAGGCAAGCGCCGATGTTGGGCCCGACACACTCACAGCTTTGTGGTTCTCCGGTTCGTTCTGGCGTCTCGCGAAAGCCCACCCCCCAGGCTTGCCAGGAGGCTACTTCGGTCATTGGTCATATCCGGGGGAAGCGTGAGCGAAGCCGACGTGGATGTCCTTATTGTTGGGGCCGGGGTTGCAGGGGCACTCTTGGCATGGCAGCTATCGCTCCAGGGCCATAAGGTGCTCCTGGTTGAAGCTGGACCATCTGTTTTACGAGAGGATGCACTGGAGCAATGGGCTGCTGCACCGGTCAAGACCCTGTCTTCTCCGTACCGCCAGTCACAGGCGGACAAGTTCGCGTTCTCTCCTGACGGCTCCGGCGACTACAAATATGTGGCGACACCGAAGAGCTTCAAGAGCACGTACCTTCGACGTGTTGGGGGCAGCACCTGGCACTGGCAGGGCAGCACGCCGCGACTGATCCCAAATGATTTCCGGATGCGTTCGGCCTTCGGCGTCGCAGTGGACTGGCCAATCAGCTACGACGATCTGGAGGCGTGGTACGCGCGAGCAGAAGAGGCGCTTGGAGTTTCCGGCGATCACGACGCCTGGAGCGGTGTACACAGCGCATGGCGCAGCACCCCGTTTCCCATGACGCAGATCTGGCCTTCGTACCTTGATAAGGTTATTGCCGCGAAGGTAAACGGCCTCGAATTTGAAGGCGCTACGTTGCGCGTCCGTACGACCCCACAGGCCCGCAATTCTCGCCCCTACCAAGGCCGGCCACCTTGCGCCGGCAACTCGATTTGCATCCCGCTATGTCCGATCCAGGCCAAGTACGATGCCACTGTGCATGTTAATTTAGCACTCACACAAGGCGCTGAGCTGCTCGATCGCACCGTGGCCACGAAGGTGGTAGTTGCTAACGGAAGCATCGATGGGATCGAACTCGCCGCCTGGACAGAAACGGGCGAGGTTCAGCGTTCCACTCTGCGTGCCCGTAAGTACGTAATCGCTGCTCACTCGATCGAATCGGCTCGTCTGCTGCTGGTCTCTGGAATTGGTGACCCTGCTGTGGTCGGCCACAACTTGATGGACCACCCTACGGGGGAAATGGTGGGTATCGCAGACGAACCGTTGTACGGCTATCGCGGACCGCCGGTGACTTCGGGCATCGACGATTGGCGCGATGGCCCTTGGCGTGGCGACCATGCGGCCTGGAAGATGTCTTTAGGAAATGACGGGCATGGACGCTTCAGGACACCGGAAGCAACCGTGCAGAAATGGATGGACGAGGGACTGTTCGGTACTGCCTTGCGTGAGCGAATCGCGGACGTTGCACCGCGCATGGTTCGAATCAGTTGGGCATCGGAACAACTACCCAGTGCTGGCAACTACGTTGAGCTCATCCCTCAGAGCTACGACGCGCTGGGAATGCCTGAAGTGCGCCTGAACTATAGCGTGGATACATACACGCTTGGCTCCTTCGTGCATGCACGCTCGCTGATTCGAGCCATCTATGAGCGCGCAGGCATCACCAATGTGGAAGCATCTGCTGACCCAGCGGCATACGGTGGATCAGGCCACGTAATTGGAACCTGCCGCATGGGCACCGATGCGGCTGCGTCAGTCGTCGACGCGGACTGTCGCGTGCATGGCCACGAGAACTTGTTCGTGGTCGGCGCTAGCGTGTTCCCAACGGCAGGCACCGCCAACCCGACCCTCACAGCAGCAGCTCTGGCCCTGCGTCTTGCCGCTGTAATCGCCACTGAACTCCCGGAAGGCAGATGATGCCCACCAGCCGAAACGAGCTCTTGAGTTTGCTGTCAGAGGCTTGCGAGATTGAGCATTCGCTCGCGTGTGCCTACCTGTACGCCGCCTTCTCCTTGAAGAAGGAAACGGAGGACAGGCCCAAATGGCGCGATCAGCAAATCACACAGTACTGGGCTGGTCAGATCTATTTTGTAGCCTCGCAAGAAATGCTGCATCTGGCGCAGGCATGGAACCTTTTGGCCGCGATCGGCGGAACACCCTATTTCATGCACCCAGTCTTTCCGCAACCTAAGAGTTATTGGCCCCTGCCTGCTGCGCTGACCCTGCAGTCGTTCTGCCTCGAGACCGTTGAACGCTTCCTACAGTGGGAAGCACCTGTCGAGTCGACGCTGCGCCCCGGCTTTATCCACTGGGAACATTCTCCAACTGAACAGGACCTGGCCTTCCGCAGTGTGGGAGAGCTTTACGAGTTGATTGCGCATGGCATAGAGGCAATGCCCGAGGCGGACTTATTCATCGGTAATCCGGACCTGCAAATTGGCCCCGATCTGGCTGACTTCCCGGACCTCGTGGCCGTGTATGACAAGCGAAGCGCACTAGAAGCAATTCGACGAGTTCAATTCCAGGGGGAGGGCATCCATGACGACCGCGAGGACTCCCACTTCGGGATCTTCCATGAAATGCGCATCGAACTTAACCGGATGCTGGGCGCGAACCCGCACTTCCAGCCCGCATACCCGACGCTTCAGAATCCAGCTACACGGGAGCGTGCGGGCGCAAACTTGATCACGCATCCTGCGGCACGTCAGGCAATGACCTTATTCAACAACATCTACGTGTTGACCATTCGGATTCTTGGCTGGGTATTTGGGCCAGGCTCACCAGGACAGCCGCAAACACGTGGGTTCGCTCGCGCTAGTATCGGCGCCATGCCCGTGATCCTCAAGCCGCTGGGGGAAGCCTTGGCACGGATGCCCTCTGGCGACGGCACGCATACTGCCGGCGCATCTTTTGCGATGCAGAGGCATGTCCCGCTACCGCATGACGCAGATGACGCACTGCGACTCGTCAGCGAACGCATTGATGAACTTATCGTTGCCGCCCGTGAGTTGCAGCAACGCGAGGACATCGATCAGGACTTTTCTTGGTTAGCCGGGCGGCTGGAGTGGATGCTCGGTGTGGTTCACGGTGAATACTCAAGCACCCAAAAGGGAGGTCATGATAGCAAGGGCGATCAAGGAAAATGACGGCAAGCTCACAGGACATTTCGGTTTAGCTGATCGGATGATCCTCACAAAGCTACGCACGACGGCGACACCTTCACGGTGCGCGCCCTCGGTAACTTCGGACTACGCTTTCTAGGCATTGATACGCCATAGCGAACCTCGCGAAGTGGGGGGCACAAGCTCAGGCAGCGCTAGAGCAGGAGCTCCGGAACGAGCTGGTGGGGCAGGGCGCAACCAACGAATCCTTCCACCTATTCCTTCGCTTTGCATCAGATGCATTAGATGGGTATGGCCGTCTGCTCGCCTACGTAAACACAACACAGGGGGGAGTGCCGTACACTACCTTTTTTTTGTGGATTACCGATGGCCACTCCCCCCGAGTCTTCAAGTTAGGTAGCGTGCTGGTTGCAATGTTTCGACGTCATTTCTTGATTTGTATAATTTTTACAGAGCCACAATCTCGTTTTCTAATTGCATTTATTTCAAAATGTGATCATTAGCTTCTTGCCGGATGGCAGGGTTAAGTCTTCACTGTTGTTGGAGTATTGCGGCGGAACTCGTATTGCTGTGTATTTTTATGGGGAGTCAACTGGCTCAAGCGAGAGATGAGAGTAGTGCTGCCTATTCAACAATAGGCGGCTAAGAGGATATAAAAAACCAGCAGCATTCTGGCCGCTAGACATTGCGTCTTGTCGAGAGTTAGTTGCAGCGGACTTCCAGAATCTCGCGTGAACTGAGCCAAGTTCACGCAATCCACGCATGAGTGCCTTAATTTCGCAGGCAGGGAGTTTGCTATGTCACTTGGTTTCTACAAACTGATCAAGGGCCGTTTAATTGTGAGGGAGCGTCAGTCGCCAGATGGCGATAGCATGCGCTTCATTGCGGATGACATGTCGCTGTTCGAATCCCTGCCACGCTATACCAAACCCAAAGGTAGCGATGGTTTGGCTAGCTATCAGCTACGGTTTCAGGCCATCGATACGCCTGAGCTTCACTATGGAGGCGCCGCGCAACCCTATGGCGTGCAATGTCGTGACGGCCTGTTGCGATGGTTAGGGGTAAATCCAGAGGCGTGGCATTGGGAAGTGGCTCCGGCGGGTTTTGAGTGGGAGACGCCCGCCGAGATCCTGACCGATGGATTTGAAGCTCATTCTAGGCCAGTTGCTTTTGTATTACGCGAAACAGGTCTGCAGGATGGGAGCGAAATCAAGCTCACAAATGATCTTTTGATGAGCAGCTACAACCACCACGCGGTCGAAACTGGACTGGCATATCTGGGGCTCTATTCGGGAGGACTCTCGGCGGAGATCAAGTCTCACCTGATCGCCACTTATAAAAACGCAAGGGCCGATAAACGCGGCATCTGGGAGGCCGACGGCACCAGTCAGTTCACAATCAGCACCCTGGATGACCTTCTGCCGGAGCACGGGACGTTAATTTATCCAAAAATTTTCCGGCGGTGCGTTGATGCGCTGAAATGGGCAGGTGGCGAACTCAAGCCAGGAAGTGATCTGGATGACTTCTTGATGGCGAAGACCAATGAGAACGACAGTTTTTATGTCGAGGATGCCCATGGAGGCCGTCTAAAAAGCAAACTGAGCAATGTGCTAGAGCAGGTCAATAACCAAATCATAATCCAGGTCGATCTGAATACCGTTGAATTCGTTCCAAAGTAGACATTAAAACGGATCGTAAACATGTCATTGGCGGAAGGATGAAAGCATGTATAAGCGCAGGATTCTGGCGATTACTCTCGTTTCGCTCACTCCAGTACTTGCTACTGCCGAGCCGTCGTGCAAGGTGGATCCCGCAAAGAAAAAACTTTATCGCCTTGAGCTAACGGTTCCTGCTGCTTTTTGTCGGTCGGCAGATCAAGAGGATCCCAGTTGCAAGCAGCTTCCAAAGGAATCACTGGTACAACTCCACGGACTTTGGCCTAATTATGAAAAAAATTTCCCGGAGGGAGGTTGCAGTCCTGGCGAGTGTGAGGAGCAGAAAGTTAAGGACGGCAAATTCTGCAAGTTTCCAGAATTGCCTAAGCTGATCGCGTCCGAAACCTGGAAGGCCAATAAGGATTTCATGGCTGGAACTGAAAAATGTCTCGAACGGCATGAGTGGGCCAAGCATGGCACATGCTCCCCAATGAACGTTGTAGAGTATTTCGACTGGTCGTTGAGTGAAACCCGGCACATCGTCGAAAGCCTCGATATAACGCCTGATGTCGAAATGACACGCTCGGAGTTTGAGCAAAGAGTGCAGCAGAAGCTTCCTGAGCTTAACGGGGCTGTCCATCTCAATTGCAAGGGTAAACTGGTTACCGGCATGTATGTACTGTACGAATGGGGGCAGACGCCAGGAGCCCCCATAAAAACGAAAAGTGGGCAGAATAGCTTTGGTAATTGCAAGAACGATTTTACGTTTGTGAGTAAATAACTGATTGCCCTTGAATCCGAGTTTGGAAGGGTGTGTTCCCAAAAAGCTTTCGGATGAAGGTGCAAACGTCGCAAAAAGTACTCAAGGGCATTATTAGAGCGGACATGTCAAAAATGATAAATTCTGCTCCGGACTGCATAGCTTTTTTGTCAGGAGCCACATAAGGCGGGCTTGGTAAAGTTCCTCCCAGACACATAATTTAACAAGTGGGTGATGTCAGCCGTTCACAAGAATGGCAAACCATTGATTAACCGCGAGTCTTGTTGCTCTAAATGCATCTTAAGTTCACTAAAACTCGTTCATGAAAAAAGCGCCCAGTGGTTTCAAAATCGCAGTTGGCAGCCGTGATCCTGCTGCGCCCCTTCAAACAAAGGCTGTATTTTCGAAGCTTCGGATTACTCTGCATGTGCCGAATGTATTTGAGGGCGATTATGAAATCGTCCACTACGACACCAGTACTCTCAGCATAATCGTCGCAGAAATGGACGCCAAAAAGACATTCCGCGCTTAGGGGCAGATCTGACGGATAACTCAAAAAAATTAATTTTCCAGGAGGAGGGCTGCTTATTGCTCGCCGGGCAATGCGATTCTGATGGTGGTGGGATTGCTTGCCGATCTTGCCATCAACCGGAAGAAGCAGCGCCTCACGCGCATGGCATCTGGGCGCGCCTCAAAAATTGGTTTACTGGTAACGACAACACGTGATCGTCTAGGGTAGGCACGCTCTAGCTGACTTACCGGGGGCGCTTATGGTTTAAGCGCTGCACTTGTCGTTTTTAGCGTCATCGGATGCGATGAAGGCTTTCCAGTATTTGTCCAGCCGTTGCAAGGCCGCGCGAGCGGCGGCACTGGCCTTCGGGTCGCTATCATTTCTCAGCAGACTGCAAAGAATCACCAGGCGCCACGCTAGATGGCGCTTATCTTCTTGCAACGCATGCGTTACCAATTGATGGAGTTCATCAGGACGGTGTGATGCACACAGGTACATGGCCTGCATGAGAGGTTCCACAATTCCGCTATTCACGCATAGTACTGAGCCAACACCTGGAATGTCGTGGGTATGTAGGCCAAGAATGTCTCTGAGGTCGCGAGGCGCTGGTTTGAAAATCAGATCTTCAGAATTGCCCAAGGTGGCGACAATCGACAAGTTCACCGACGTACCATCATCGCCCGTGTCCATGGGCGTCATTGCCAAGTGGCTCAGAATCAGCCAAGGCTGCATATCCCCGGGCAGCCGCTCGTTCATTCCTTCACCGAATTGAATGCGTACGCCTTTGACATCCTTCGCTAGTATTTCGACCGTCGATCCCTCAGTCAGGAAGGTGGGCTCTGGCTCGGCGGCGATCAGTGTGTTGACGATTAGGAATAAGTGGTTGCCGTCGGTAACTCGGGAGATGGCTGCTGCGACGCAGAGATCTCCTTCGGGCACGAAATGCGATTGCTGGAGTATGCGCTGCAGGGTTGTATTGAGGTTGTCCGCGTCCGTTTGCTTGTTTAGGTCTGCCGCCCACTGGGCAGAGATGTGATGAGCCAACTGCTCTGGGAATCGAACGACCAGCCTGGGCCCGAGCGTCCGGGTGTCAGTCCAATGAATAACGCCATTTCTGCGCAGGCGTTCAATTCGCTGTTCGCCGAGTGACCGCTCCAGGATATCGGGATCGATCGACGGTGCCCCGTAGGTCTCGATGATTCGCAGCTGGTCTCGACCGTGTTCCGTCACATCGACCAGATAGGCGGCGGCAAGCTTTGATAGATCGTGCTTCAGCTGAGGGTCTGCACCGATGAGGTTGCTCGCCCTTTCTAGCATCCGAAAATCGGGAATCGGAGGGATTACCAGGCGGGTTTCATATCTTGAGCCATCAGTTGCTGATTTGCGCTTCGGGACATGCCGGGGTAGAAGGGACGCGATAAGCCGCAACTGACGCGGGCGACGCAGATCAGGAATCAACTGCGCGCCAGTCAAAAAATGCGCGTATTTGAGTTTCACAAAAAGCTCGCGCGCTGCCCGGAACTCTTCGTTTGACAAATTCTCAAGCTCAACCGGTGTTGCCAGGCGGCCAAGCATCGTTTCTTCAATGCGGCCAGCCAAGGTACTGTGTGACTCGAACGTACCGCTATCAGTCCCGAATACGAGCTGGAGGCGCTTCAGCTCTGCAAGGTGCAGCAGCTCCTCCAGCTCACCGGTCGGTACTCCGTCCACAACGAGAATGAGTCCTGCCAGTGACTGACCAGTAATAAGCCACTGCCTAACGTCATCCCGGGAAACCCCGATGGAAAGCTCTCGGGTCAGTCGGGATGCAAGAAACTGTAGAATATCGCCCGAGCTTCTGCGGTCGACGTAGAGGATAGGAGCCTTCTCGAGCCTCTCGACCAGTTGGATCAGTGTGCCCGTGATGCCTGATAGCGGAGCCCCATGCAGGACGACTACTTTCGCGCCTCTTTCGACGTCGTTGCAGATTTGGCCTACAGCCTGGCGGGGTATTTGAAAGCCCTCGGCAATAGCTCGGTGCAGATCAGGTATGGCGCCAGTTCGGCTGCTGATCTCCTCGGCATTCCATTTCTTAAGTATGGCTCCCCAGATTTTTGGGTCACGTCCCAGCAAACTGCGAATTGCGCCCTCGGTCGAGCTGCGTGCCAGACTCGACGCTGCTAAGAGAATCTTCTCCAAACCTGCAGCATCCGCTTTATCGCTTGAAACTGTGGTTCCATCGTAGGTCAGGACAAGTCGGGTCGACGCTTGATCGCCATTCGTGACTAGTACCAGTGGCACCATTGGTTGGTGGATCCGGGCGTAGGAAAGCCCCTGGTCAACGTCTTCATCAGTGATAGCCACAGACGGAGCTTTCAGCTCAGCGAGCAACAGCGGTTTATCGTCGAGAAGCATGACGACGTCCGACCGGCCCTTGAAAAAATCTCTAGTTTTTCCGCTCCCATCGACTGCAATGTGATGGTGGCCGAGCTTTAAGTTCAAATAGCGCTCGGCACGAATGTTAGCCGGCAGCAAGGGGAGGGCCTGGCGCAAGCGAGCGATGATCGCAGCCTGGAAGTCTGCCTCGTTTATCGGTTGGGTCGCCCCAGAATGGGGTGCCGGTTGCACCTTTGGCTTAGCAGCGCTTTTCTTTTTCGAGGCGGCCATATCGTCCTTGGAATGAGATCTGAGGGGCGCAAAGCGTACCTCAGGTGGTGGGATTGTTGACTGGCTGGAGAACCGCATCAGGCGCTAGCGTCCGGCAAATCGCAGCCGACTGCGTCATTTGATGTCGGACTCGCCTTAGGTCGGCCTATGAGTCTGCACGGTCTCCCGCTAAGCTACGCACCTCGAATTTTGAGGGCGCTAGCATGGCAGATCGAAAGCACATTCCACAGGATACCAAGCTTCGGCTTTTCGCGGATGCGGCAGGCCACTGCCAGCGCCCGGACTGTCTGCAACCGCTGTTTCCGGCCGAGATGGGCGGTGACAAGCACATCGCGGAGATGGCGCACGTGATCCCCCATGGCGAAAAGGGCCCACGTCATGAGGAGCGGCCTGCTGGCGAGTTCGAAGCCGACTCCTTTGAAAACCTCCTGCTCCTGTGCCCCAGTTGCCATACGACCATCGACAAGAACTCGCCCTCGTACAATCGCAGTACTCTGTTGATGTGGAAGAGCAACCACCTCGCGGCCTTGGCCAACAAGCAGGGCGTGTATGCCTACGAGGAGCGTTCGCAGGTCAGAAGCGCCATCACGGCCGCCATGGCCGAGAACAAAGCGATCCACACGCGGCTCGCTCCCTGCGAAGGAACAAGCTTCGAGTACGACCCGGAGTCAGAGTCAGCGAACACCTGGCTGCACAGGATGCGCAACGTCATCCTGCCCAATCACTTTCGTGTCCAGCGCATCATCACGGCGAACCAGCATCACATGGACGAGGCCGAGCATGAGGCATTTGCCCAATACCAGGAGCATGTTCGAGGGCTGGTTGAGCGCCACGTCTGTGGCGTAGCCGGCCGCGCTATTCGCTATCCTGTACAAATAGATGGAATTTTTGCATGAAATGGCAGGTGAAATATGCGCTGGAAAACATCCGGCGTGAAAGTGGGGTCATCTCGGCAGAACACGCAGGAGGCGACGCTATCCGCATTTCGGTTCGTGAGCAGCCAGACGTTTTGGCTGTCATCAGTGACACCCACAAGATGGACGCCGAATTGGCTGCCCGGTACCACCAGCAATGGCCGGAGATGGATTTCCTCTGCGGCTATCGCAAAGAGTGCGTTTGGGAAGGTGGTGCAATCGCCTTCCTGGAGGAAAAGCCGATAGGATGGGGGAATTACGGAACACTTGGGTCGGCAATTCCGAAGGGTTCAGTGAGGAAAGCGTCTCACAAAAACTATGCGTTTTCTTACCGAATGATTCTGCAGCTACGGTACGTAACGAACGTCCGCCGTGAGTTTGATCGTGTGTTCACTCTTACCCTTTCGGGTGGATGCTCGCTAAGAATAGGGATGATCTGGGAATATGAGCCGACAGCCGATGCCGTCCGCAGCCTATGGGACGATTTCGGTGCGGTAGACGTTGTATGGAACATCAATCCCAATGGATCGCCGGCTCCAAGCGCCATTGAGGCAGGTCGGGAGCTGGGATGCAAAGTACTGAAGTGGGAAGACCTCAGAACGATTTTGCTGAAGGGCTGATGACAGCAGCGGAAGTGGCAGGCTTTCTACTCGAGGCCTGCCCGTCGTTACGGTACTTCGAGGCCTTCATGTTTGGGTCGTCACTCCGTGGTGTCGGCAGCGATTACGACGTGTTGGTCGTGGGCCCATCTGGCGCGCCGCTCGCTCGACTTAAGAGTGAGTTGAGAGCCGCTGGCGCTGAGCTTCCGCTCGACATCTTGTACATGATGCCGACGGAGGCGGAGGACACAGCGTTCATCGCGCGTGAAGGGTGCATTCCACTCTCACAGCTGGCTCGCTCAGGTAGCGACGCTCACGAGCCACTTTGAGGTATTCCTCGACCCTGTTTTCATAGGGCATCCACCGTTCCTGCTCAACCTTTTGGTAATGCCAGGCTTGGCATGCCAGCATGCTGTCTTGTGCTAAGCCAAGGTTTAGGAGGTGCCTGGCAGGCCTCTTCAACTTGAAAATGATCGCAGCCTCGCCCGTAGGCCCTCGACGTCAGCGGGCTTTGCTGCAGTCGCGTCAAAATGATGGTCGTGAAGTTGGCAAAAAGGTCGATCAGGGTGTGGCCTGCTGACCCGCCAGTACCATCCATCAAAGGCAGCAGCAGACTTTGGTGGGAAACATCCGGATCCTGGGCGCGCCTGAACTGGGCGTAACGTCGGAAATAGGCCGCAAACTGGGGATTTAGCGGATAGCGCAGGCGAGGGTGGTGGGGGCTTTCAAACCATTAGGGGATGGTCTGCTTTGACTGCTGGCCTCGCAGAGATTGCAAATCTCAGCGAACCTATGCCAGCTGGTGCCTTCTATCGAGGTGTCAACGTAGTGCCGGGGCACGTCGAGGCCGGCCTAGTGTTTGCTCGAACCGTTGTTCGCCAAACCGAAGATAGCGCACGCCTCCCTCTCGAAAGTAGATGTCGCCGATCTTCGTAACATTTTGATCGAGATGGCAACAGACGCTTGGCCTACCCAACTAAATGTTAGCGAGGCAGCTGAGCTCGCGGCTACGCTGTTGCCAATTACCGGTTGCAAATCGTCCGCCAACTAAACCGTCGTAGATGCTCATAAGCCTGCCGCACATGAGAGCCACATTAAACTGTAATTTTTGACTCTTTTTCTCTTCAGGTCGCTGGGGGATTGCGCAAGGCGAGGCATAGAACTGCTAGGTGTCGAGCGAGCCGGCTTATCAGTTTGCGGAGGGAGTGCGTCAGGAAAGCAGCATCTTAATGACCTGAGCAAGATTGCGCGCATCGTCGATGCCGCGATGGTATGTGCCCCGCCATGCAAGGCCCATTGATTCAACAGCTGGCTTGAGACCCATCGCTCGGCAATCGAGAATTTTCAAATGCCATTTTTTCGCATTGTGGTGCTCCAGACCATCGAGCATGGGGGCACACTTATTGAACGCGGCATCCCTAGCGAGCTGTTTCGCATCGTAGTCGCCCCAAGAAGCCCAAGCGGCTAAAGGGTATCGAGTAGTGAAAGCGGCCAGTTCCTCCGCAACCTCGCGATACGTGCCTGCTTCATCAACATAGCGCTGCTCGATTGAGGTCAGCGATCTGCAAAACGCGGTCAGGGAAGGATTGATCAAAGGGCGCACAAAACGCTGGAATTCGTCAACGACGTTAAAGGTGTGAAGGTCGAGTACGACGAGGCCGACTTCGATGGTCTCCATCTGATCGGCTTCGACAATCAGTTTGGCGTCGGGAGGCGCGCCTTCCGGCAGCTCGTCACAGGTTGCCTCTAAGTCCACACACAGCAGGAATCGGATCGAGGAAAGCGAATCTTTCACTGTCTGTAGGTGTTGGGTTTTGTGTTCGATGTTCATAGCCGACCCGCCTTCAAATTTCACATAGCCTACACGAGCCTTGGCTGACTCAGCGCATGGTAGTCACTAGCGTTAAATAAGAATGTCAAGGTAAAAACTCGACCCACAATCAAAAAATACCATATTTAGTGGTTTGCATTTCCCATATGTCTATATGTAGTATAATTTCGATATTGATACGTAATCTAAGGAATGGCACGTGGCATCAATCTTCAAGTGGTTCTTCAAGGTGGTTAACCTTTGGGTAGCGTGGACTTTCCGTAAACGCAACGTAGGTTTGGCCATCGTTGCTGCTTGCTGCGCTGTATTGATAGCCATCGTGTCAGGGAGCATCTCAGTTGAGGCCAACGGCGTGTTCGGGGTGGTGGATGCCTTCAAATTCAGCACTAGCGGCGGCGTTGAAGACTTGGTGCAGACGGTTATCGTCTGGACCATGTTGCTTGGTGTCGCGATCGGTATCGGATTGGCCAGCCACGCATACTGGCAGGAAATGAAGGAGGCAGACATCAAGCGAGTAGTGGTCGTTGAGCTGCGCGGCTTGGTCGATACCTCCGACCACCCCCTGATCGCGGCCGTCCCTAAAAGCCTGCGAGGGCAAAAAATCGATGCTTTGGTTGACGTTCGCCAATTGTTAATAGGCCCCACTCCCAATGTTTCCGCCGCGCTGTTGGAGATCCGACACTTGCAGCGCAATGTTCGTCACGTACGTGGTGATGCTGCTCGCGCCCACGTTCAAGTCGTTGCTGGCGGCATTATGCCCGTGCCCCTACTGTTCTACTCAGGTGTGCTGTTGGACGATGAGGGGCACGTTCTACTCATGGATTGGGAGCGAACCCAGAAGCTTTGGAAACCGTTGGACGATCCGGACAATGGCACGCGCTTCATCGTCAACGAAACGCAGGGCACGCGACAAAGCAAGGCAGTCGTGCTCGCGGTATCGGCGTCTTATCGGGTGGATATGGCCGACATCCAGACGACTTTTCCAGGGCTGCCCGTCGTTGACATGGCGCTCCAAGGACTAGCCGTAAATTCAAGCTGGTCTGAGGAAGCTCAGATTCAGCTGACGCAACAGTTTTTGCAGATGCTCGGTACGCTGGCCAACGACGGCGTTGAACTCATCCACTTGGTGCTGGCCGCACCCGCAAGTCTTTCTATCAGATTCGGTATGGCCTACGACGGTCGCAATATGCCGACGCTGCGTTGCTATCAATGGAACCGGGGTCAGATTCCCCCCTATGAGTGGAGTGTGCAAATGCCGACTCATCAGCATGAAGCTGCTGTTTACGTTCAGACCCCCACCCATGAAGTGACTACCGGTTAGAAGGAATATCCGCATGAACATCCAAGTGCAGTCACGTTCCGCGATGATCGCCAAGTCTCTGCTTGAGCGAAACGAAGAAAAACAGTGGGAGATTTTCATCGTCTCCATGCTGAAGAAGCTTGAGCTTTCGGCTGAGAACCAAGAAAAAGCCAAGCGTCGTTACGCTCAATTTGCACATCACATCGCTCAGAAGCTCGGTGTCGACGATGACGATGTCCATGTCGTCGTTCAAGGCTCCATGCGGACGCAGACCACGATTGCGGGGGACGGGCGGGAGAAATTCGACTTGGATCTAGTAGTTAAGCTGTGCGGGCCACGATTTGAAAAGCTTCGTCATTCCAATTCTTTTTTTGCGGACTTTGGCAAGGCGCTCGAAGGTCTGGACGGTGCCGGAGATCCCCAGCCCAAAAATCGGTGCTGGCGTTTGCCTTATCCTAACGAACCGTTCTATTTCGACGTTACGCCGGCGATCCCGCTCTCGGAGCAGATTACCGGTACCGATTTGCGGGTACGTGATGAGGATGAGGTCTGGAGTCCCTCCAACCCTGAGGAGTTCGCCGACTGGTTCTGCACGATCGCCAACAAACGCTTCTTCCGACGGGTCATGAACAAAGCCATGATGGATTCAGCGAAGATTGACCCCCTCCCTCAGCAGCCTGTGGGGATTGATGATGTGCTGAGGCGAATGGTGCAACTGATGAAGCTTCACCGTGACAGTTACTACAAGAAGCAGTCCGACCCTCGTCGTGCAGCAAAGCCCATTTCTGTCATTCTGGTTACGTTGGCGGCAAAGGCCTATGACCAGATCGCAACTTCCGGAACCTATATCGTAAGCTCTGCTATTGAGGTTGCTCTCGAGTTGGTGGCTCGTATGCCTCAGTTCATTACGCGCAATGGGGAAATCCGAGTAGAAAATCCAGCCATGCCTGGCATTCATGGCGAAAATTTTGCTGAAAAGTGGAATACCGATAACGGTCTGCGAAACAGAGAGTTCAATACTTGGCACGCAGTGTTGATGGAAGATCTGGAGGCTCTGTTCGCCGAGGAATACAGCAAGCGATCGGAAGACCGGGTGCGCGCGGTGTTTGGCGAGGTAGGGGCGAAAGCATGGGAGGCCAGCCAAGCTGGCGGTATCTTGGCAAGCCTGCGGGCAACGGCCCCCGGGGTGGCGGGTACTCAGCCTGCGGCCCCTCGCTCCACTGCATCGAGCAATACCCTTGCCTGATAGCGTGCTTCTCGCCACTCCCTTTGAGCAGGCAGCCGGGGCTGTCCAGGAGTGGCTAGACGGCCCTGGCGCTGCAATTGTTGCACGTGTAAAGCATCCCGACCGGAGCCGGCATTTTGCCTCATGGCAAATGGATCTGCCCCATCCGGTGGTCGGCTCTCAGAGGGTTACGCTGTCTTTGCTGCGAGATTTTCCAGCATCTCCACCGCAGATTCACTTAGACGCGAGACTGTGCCTCACTTGGCCGCACGTGGAAGAGAGCGGGCGATTCTGCCATGGGGTCGAACCTGAGGCTGGGGACTACATAAACCCAGTCCAGATCGTTCAGTCAGTCCTCGAACGGCTGCAGGACTTCTGGGCAAACACTGAAAAAATCGCCTGGATTAGTGCGGAGTTTCAAGAAGAGAGCTTGTCGTACTGGCTGCGGTTCTGCCGGCTCTTCCAGAAGTATCACGGGCGGTTGAGCCCCATCGAAACGCGCGTCCACTACTTGAGCATCCAGGGTGTTACAGAGGGTCAGGTAGCGAGTTATTTCAAGGAAAGTAAACAGAGGCCTCGTTGCCAAATGCTGGTGGCCACGCTAGGGAAAGAGGAACCCAATTCGTTGGCTCACCGGCATCACTGGGCATCAGGCAACCTCGTTCGTGGTGACGCACTTTTTGTTCCGCTCTCAGAGAGTGCGCCGTGGGGGCCGACTGACTGGCCCCAGACCTTTGAGACTCTCTGTGACCTTGTCGCCAGCGTCAGCGGTGATCCGCAAACTGTTCCTTCTTGGATTGAGGGCAAGGCGAAGGAGGGTAAGCGACGGTCATCCTTGCTCGTGATCTTGGTGCAGAAAAACGTGTGTTACGGGTACCAGATAACGGTACCTGTCGTGCCGCGACTGACCGCGCCTCAAGTCATCCCCATTTCGCTTGACCGCGTTGATCCAGATTGGGCGTTAGCTCGTGATCAGCAGCTGACGTCTTTACATAACCGTAGGCAGCAACGTGTGTTGGTTCTCGGGTGCGGATCACTGGGTGCTCCGCTAGCTGAATTGCTTGCTCGTGCTGGCATAGGCGAGTTGCATCTGGTTGATATGGAGTTACTGGAAGCCTCCAACTGCTCGCGTCACGTTTTGGGTGCTGACGCGATTGGTCAAGGTAAAGCCGATGCGTTGGCGAAGCGGTTGCGCTTGTCAGTTCCTGGTCTATCTGTCACGGGATTGCCTGCAACCGCTGCTGCTTACGTTTCGGGCAAATGCAAACCTGGCGACTATGATCTGATACTGGATTGCACCGGCGAAGCTGCAGTGCGCAGTATGCTGGCCCGCTATCGTGTAGTGGCGCTTGGCGGTTGCCCAGTGGTGCATGCGTGGATGGAGCCGTTCTGCAGCGCTGCTCACGTTGTCCTCGTCGGACAGGATCATGAGTGGCCCGTGTATGATCCAACGGACAAGGTCAACGTTGGTCAATGGATGTCCAACACACGCATCAAACTCCCCGCGTGCGGTTCTGGATTTCATCCCTACGGCGCAGCAGATGCGTGGCAGTCTGCGGGTTTTGCTGCGCAACGCGTTTTGGCGGTCCTCGATAACCAGGCAACGCCTTCTACCATCTGGAGTTGGATCAGATCGAAAGGGTTCTTCGATTCACTGGGCGTCCAAGTAAAGGTCAGCCCGCTTGTGCCCAGCAGTACTAACCCGTTGGATTCCATTCAGGTCAGTCGAAATTTTGAAGATGTCCTTGGTGAAAAGTGAGCAGTGTACTTTGAGGTTTCGGATAAGAGGGGCGGCTTGGAGTCTAGAGTTTTCTGCGGAAGTTATAGCGGGGTTGGTTTCGGTCGCACAACATGGCCGTCACTCCTTGGAGTCCGTGGGTCAACTTTACACCGCTGATGCCACTTCAGATCCGATCCGGGTCGATAGGATGAGCCGTCTTACTCCAGCATGGGCAGGCTATTCGGGGGTGCGCCTGAATATGGCGGCGGTCAAGCGCGAGCGCGCCGAAATGTACGCGAAGGGGCTTCACTGCCTTGGTTTCTGGCATACCCACCCTGAGTCACGCCCAACCCCCTCACACGACGACATTAGATTGGCTAAAGAGCACGCTGAGGCCGGCAAGAGTGACTTCGAAGGATTGGTATTCACGATTGTGGGCACCGATCCGTTTCCTGTCGGTTTGGGCGTCTGGGTGCATGATGGGACTAAAATGTGGCGGGCTGAGAGTGAGGCCTTGGGCGATGGGCAGAGTGTTACATAAGATACTCTCCGCAATCTGCTATCCCCGGGCGTGTCTTCACTCGAGTCGAGACCAATTTGCCATTCTCTCCGAACGACCTAGATAACAGAATGACGTGTGAGGGCGACTGTTTTCTTGGCATGTGACCGATGCCTAAGCCATCCATATGTATATGTTGTGCTAGTTTTTTATTTTTTTGATAGCGATTTGAAGCAAGACAATGAGCAGGGGAGGCGACTGAATTCTTTGCTACATATCACGGATGCATAATCGTGCGCTGGAGTAAGCGATGGCGGTAGTGTTGGATGCACTGTATGACCAAGACCTCAAGGTCAGGCTGGAGGCATGGCAGCAATCGGTGGGTTGCCGAGTCATCATGACCTACGACCCTGATGGCTGGAGGTTTGCCGTTCTTCTAATTGATGGTGACTCGGGCGAGCCTAAAGAGGCTGCTACGGGAGACTTGGGGGCGCTTTCAAAGGAGTTCATGTTTGAGTGGATCGCCACGCCGCGCGCCTCCTTGGTGGTGCAATTGGAACTCATGGCGATTAAAGCCCAACCCATCGTCGCAATGAATGTCACCGAGTTCGTAGAAGCTGTTCTGGATTCTTCGGTGGCAAAAGCAACGAAGACTGCGCTCAACCATTTTTTGAAAACCCGGGATTCCTTACTTGCAGACGTCAAGCGGCCAGCTTTGCCGGATCCTGTAGTGAATTGGGTGTACGCAAGGTCAGGTGGGATCTGCGAATTTGAAGGTTGTGACCAGGAGCTGTTCAAGGATAGCCGTGACCACTATGGGTACTACGGTTATCTCGCCCACATAGTTGCCGCCAAGCCTAAAGGGCCGAGAGGGGATGAAAAGCTGTCGAGCGCGCTCGCACAGTCCCCGGCAAACATTATGCTTTGCTGCGACATCCATCATCGCCTCATCGATAAGGTTGAACCTGACAGCTATCCGCGCGAGCGCTTGGAGGCAATGGTTGCCACCAGGATCAGTTGGCGGAGTAATCAGGCCAAGACGCTTGCCTACCCGACTGTACATGCCCTGGCTTTCATCGGCGACATTGCAGGGCGCACAAGTGGTTTTTCCCAGCACGACGCCCGAAAAGCACTGTTTGAAGCTCAGCTAATGCCTTCCAGTGAGCGTGTGGCCGAGTTTCTTTTGCGTGATTCTCAAGGTGGGAACGATGTCGACGACCCAGGCTACTGGTCAGCCTTCCTCCGAACTTTCCAGAGCCAGATTCGACTCGTTCACGATTCGGTTCGGGGGCACGGCGCCTTTGGTAGCCAGGCAGAGGAGTTGGCAATTTTTCCATTAGGGAATATGCCCGCGATGTTGCTCGGGGGCTGGTTGATCAGCGAAGCCCGTCGGGTTGAGCTATTCAGCTTCCGCCGCAATCCCGGAACCTGGGTGCGTTCGCAAGATGACAATCCACCCGTGACATTCGCGTGGTCGAAACCGGGACGAAAGGTGGTGGCTGGAGCCAAGGTGCTGATCACGCTGGAGATCACCGCAGAAGTTACTGATGCCGCTCTCAATGAAGAATTGCGCTCGATGCCACGCGTTCGGATCACGCCATCTGCGCACGGCTTTGACGTCGTTGCGCCATCAGCAGCCATGGAGCGTTACCGTGCGGCTTGCCAAGAAGCGTGGGCATACGCCGTGGACGTCCTTAAAGCCTCAGAGGTGTCCATTTGCGCGATAGCCCCCGCTGCTGCCGTATTCGCGTTCGGCATGAAGCTACAGTCTAGACTGCATCCCCGAATCCACATGTACCAAATGGCCCGTCAAAAACCTCCCTTTTTGGCTTTCAGTCTTGAGCGTCACAGAATCATCGGCCCACACGAGCCTCCACACAACGAACTGATTCTGGATGCTTTCTAACGGCGCGAGCAGCGCCCTTCAACTCACTCGATCGGGTAAAGGAGACTCAACGTGGACAATGAAGAACGTACTTTGGCAGCTGTGGTCGAGGCGATTGCGCTTCCTCATGCGGCTTACGACAAAGCTAGACGTCGCTATGAATCGCTAGGCGAATGGTTCGCACGGCCCGAGTCTACGCTGGCACTGAATGACCCTCACATTTATGTGCAAGGGTCGTTCGCACTTGGAACTGCGATCAAGCCGTGGCTTGAAGGCGAGAGCTACGACTTGGATCTCTCCTGCAAACTGCGGGAAGGGATCCACCGGTCGACGCACACACAGGCCGAACTAAAAAATTTGGTCGGTATTGAGCTTGAGGGATATAGGGAGGCTCTACAGATCCAGGAGCCGCTAGAGGAAAAAAACCGCTGTTGGAGGCTTTACTACCAGGATGGTATGAGTTTTCACATGGATGTCGTTCCTGGCGTACCGGTAGATGAATCCCGAAGAATGGCTCTTAGCGCCGCGATGGAGAGCTATGGATTTCAGCAGGTACTCGCCACAGACGTCGCGGAGCTCGCCGCATACATCACTGATATCCGCGACACCAGCTACGAGTTGATCTCTCAAGACTGGCTGCTGAGCAACCCCGAAGGATACGCAAAGTGGTTCGAATCTAAGTCTGAGCCTCTCGGGTTAAGACTTTCGGCGGAAGCTGCTCAAGTCGATGACGTGCCGTACCATGAGCATATAACCCACTTGCAGCGAGCTATTCAGCTCCTCAAGCGCCACCGCGACGTCATGTATCAAGACAGCCCCGACTCAAAACCAATCTCCGTCATCATCACGACACTTGCAGCCGAGGCTTACGAATCACCCGCGAGCTTGAGTCAGGCGTTAGCGACTTGCCTTATGGCCTTGAAGCGTTTTGTAGATTCGGATTCGGACACCGTGCCGAACCCAGTTAACCCGGTAGAAAATTTCGCAGATCGCTGGTTTACGCCCGAGGGGAGGGAGCTCCAGCTGAAAGAAAACTTTTATCGCTGGGTCAGACAAGCCCTGCGTGACTTCAATGCAATTGGAAAGCTGGACGCCAAGACGCTAGTCGAACACATCAAGGAAGTCTTTGACGTGACGATTTCTTCAACTCAACTCGAAACGGGACTTTCCGTTGCTACGTTGTATCTTCCGACAATTGACGTTTCTCAACCACCGAGCCCTTGGAGCTGCTGGGATTGAAAGATATGGAGCAGGCCATCGAGGCCTTTCTAGACGCTTTCCCGACAATTCGCTGTCGACCGACTGCGCTAGGTGTGGTTTCACTGGCGGGTCGGTTCCCTTTTTCGGCGAAGTCCGAGGAATACCCGCACCTGACAGATGAGTACCGTATTCGTATCGATATCACAGAACCGCTCGATCGTGGTCTGCCACTCATCTATGAAACGGCTGGCCGAATCCCTCAATTAGCCGAATATCACGTTAACCCGGGCGGATCGCTGTGCTTGGGATCACTGCTAAGAGTGAGGCTCGCATTGGGCGCCGAGCTGACGTTATGCCGTTTTGTTGAAAAATGTCTAGTTCCTTTCTTATATACGCAATCCCTACGGGAAAAGGGTATTGCGAGCTTTCCTTTTGGGGAACTGGCACATGGATCTCCGGGATTGATAGACGACTACCTTCAGATCTTTGGGGTATCTGATCGGAACATCCTGCGTGCTTTGATGGAGTTGATGTCCTTTGATCGGGGCACGGCAGACGAGCATCCTTGTCCATGTGGATGCGGTCGCAAGTTTGCGGATTGCCAGCTGTACACACATGCTCATAAGGCTGTAGGTACATTGACCGCCTTTGATTTGAGGTGTGCGTACGAAGAGATCTGGTAAAGCCTGTTAATCACGTCTTGCGTGGTACACCTTCCGTCGTTAAAGAGTGAATCGCCCCGGGTTTCGTAGACACCTCCATGCTTTAAAATGAGGCCAATCAAGAGGTGCCATGAGCAACCCGCGTTACCCGGAAGAGTTCAATCAAGTGACTGAAAAGAAGCTACCTGTCGCTGATGTAGCGGCCCGTCTTATTTCGGTTATCACTGCCCCGACACGCCACGTGTCTTCATGCTAAATAAGGAGCGACAATGGAAATGGAGAAACTGGTTTGGGTAGATGATGAAGCGACGGCAGTCCTTGGTGAATTGGGTACTGAGTCGGTAACTGTCTATCGATTCTTATCTGAGCGCTTCAAGACTTACGATCCTGCTCAAGATGAACTGTTCCAGTTCGTTTTTCGGTCATTCTATCGGCTGGACAGTGCGGGGCTCACCGCGGCTTTCAAGAAACGTTTTTTTGAACTGATGAGTTCTGCAAGGCTGGAGGGGAGGGCCGATGTCGGCGCGATTACCACGGAACTGAGGGACTATCCAAATCTGAAAGGGCAGCTGTCACTCCAATTTTCCTTCGCCACCAAACTCGCTGCGACCATATCGCCACACCTACCTATCTATGATTCAGAAGTGGCCTCGATTTTCGGTTTCCGGGCACCGCACCACAACAAAATGTTTGAAGCGCGCCTGGACGCGAACCTTAGTTTTTATTCAAAACTGCAGACCATCTATGGACGGATCATAGAGGACGATTCGCTCAGATTGGTGAGAACTCAGTTTCGATCAAAATTTGGCTGCGCTGAGAGTGAGGTTTCTGAGCATAAAGCTCTGGATTTCATACTCTGGGCAGCGGGGAAGCATAAGCGGCGTAAATCAAAGAATTTCCAGTAATACACCGGCACGCCGCTTACGCAGAGCCGGACTTTAAATCTATTATCATTATAGAAGCAGGGAATTAAAGCTTATATGGATGAAATATATTTCAATGCTCACTTGACTCAGTCAATATTTTTCAAGCCTGAGCAGCTGTACGACAAAAACAGAAAAATTCTAAAAAATCTTGAGCACATTGAAAAAGGTAATATTTATTTTATAGCTGAAAGAGGAAAGATTCGTGTTGACCCCAAGAAAATAAAGTTATCAAGCAAAGGAAGATTGCGAATTGATTTTAGACTGTGCGATGGAGAAGTGATAAGGGAGACGATTGATGCGGCACCGCTATTTATTGATTTGGGAGAAATGTTCAAAAAAACTTATATCGATACAGGAACGCTCCAAAAGCACATGAGGTCTGTCGAAGATATAGATGACTATAAGCGATTGCTAGCTGAACCTGGGGAGCTACCAATAATTGGTTTGTCGTTGATTCCAGAAAAGCAGACAAAAAAGAATGTCGCATTAAGACTTTACACTCCTGACGGGCAAGCTAATGATGCTATAATTCCGATTCACAGCATCATATCCGCATATGGAATTGTTGCAAGGGACTACCCTAGAATTGCTTATATAGGAAAATCATCATCACTCGTGGACAGAATATATAAGCATGAAAAAATACAACAGGCTCTAGCGGAGCTGGATGATGATTCCGATATTTACTTGTACGCATTTCAATTTGACAGTGACAAAATAATCAGAAAAAATCTGCCTGACGGAAGCATGCACTTAGAGCGTAATTACACTAGCGATGTATCTGCTGAGGACGCGATTTCTCTTGTGGAAATGAGCCTAATAAATTACTTTAAACCAACTCTCAATATTGACTATGTGGATGCCGAGATCCCTAGCAATGAAATATTTAAAAGAGCTCTAAGCAAAAACTATACTCATCTTGTTGTGGAGGCAATTCATGATACTGGTAGCTTCTGGAAGTTTGGCACTGAGCACATGCCAGCATCAACGAGCCATACTATCAAGTACGATGTATAAATGGCCAGGAAGTTATTGGAGTTAATTGTCCCGGTGCCGCGCGGCACGCACCGGCTAGCAGCATGATTGAAATCCCGCCAAGATTTTGGCCGAAAACACATTCGGAAATGTATTTTGAATTTTTCAAGTCAGGGGCAATCGTACAAATTTGCGGATAGTTCTCAAGTCCATAAAGAATTACCCCAAGAATGGCCCGATCATCTTCACGCAGAGGCAGCGGTCAAACCAGTCGAACGCGTACTTCATCGCGGTGAGTTTCTGCTCGACTTCGCCAGGATGCCGGCGGCTACTTTCGAACAGTTCTGTTGGTCGCTGCTGACCAAGGAGCAATCGCTGCATGGCTGTCAAAGGCTCGGTAAAAATGGAGCGGAGCAGGGCGGTATTGATCTTTTTGCTTATGATGAACGCTTTATCGACAAGCTTAATGTGTACGAGTGCAAGGCTTGGAAGAAATTCGATTCGACACGACTAACCGAGGCAATTGATCGATTTCTTCAAGGTCAATGGAAGAAAGATACTCGATCATTTACGCTTATTTTGGCACAAGAGGACCTTGGCGAGCCTCTGGCAAGACGTTGGGATATCGAAAGAAAACGCTTAAGGCAATGTGGAGTTGAAGGTGAACTTTGGACGGCTCACCACCTGACACAGAAAACCCAGTCTTATCCGGATCTGCTATCAAAGTTTTTTCCAGGGGCGCACGTCGAGACGTTCGGCAATTTGTGGATGGAACGTAGCGGGTTTCTCGATGCTGTCTCAAAAGCAGTCTTCGATCCCAGGGAGCGAGTCGCACAGAAGGCCAGAGAGTTTATTGAAAAATCGGGCTGGCTACTCGACAGCATTTCGGGTGGCAGTAACCTACCGGCTGGATCGACAATACCCTCCGCCCATCGAATCACAGGGGAGTTGTCTTTTTCCATAGACGCGTTCCGGAAAGTCAGTCATACCGGCCGGCATTGGTTTTATAGTGGGCCATGGTTCTCAGTTAGTGTGTTCCTGCCTGACCAAATATCTTCCAAAGCATCCGCCGCTTTTGACTTCCACCAAGAGGATTTAAAGGGAGTCACGATTACGGTGAGTCACGATTGGCTCCTGAAGTGCTTTCTTTTTGCAGCAGGGGCGCCCCTGTCGAGCAAAGCTCGTACCTTCATCATTGGAAAGATGCCAGGCGAGCCCAACCAGTACCTGATCGACCTACCTAATTGCCGGCTGACTCTCCAAGAAGAGATTGTCCAAGAACTAGCCGATATATCTGATCTCTTAACCAATGTCATGCGCGATGCGCTAAAGGCCATCGAAAGCAATTGGTCAGCTGTAGATTTTCCATTTTTAGATTGGAGTGGGTCGCATAGAGTTGTCATTGCTTCCATACGTGAAGATGTCTGGAGAGAGATCGGACGATTCACCGAGGAGCACGATTATGCGAATGGCTCTACACCTTGGCACATATTCGACGGCCATGCGGAGTTTCTTAAACCGTGCCATCAGTCTGCTACTGCAGAATTCGACGCCGGTTATCACTGTTTAATTAGCGCTTCAAAAGAGGAGGAGTTTACGTCCGGTAACAGGGTTAAGCTGCTATGGGCGCCGGATGATCTCACGTACAGATCCCCTTCGCCGAAAGGATGGTGGCCTTGTGAGTTCACTTTACGCTGGTTGAATGAAACATTGCTTCCCGAGGTAAAGCAACGGGTGTTTAGGCGTGAGTTTGGCTCCTGGTGGAAGCGATTTCTGCATTCCAAACAAGCAGAGGAGTTCTCAAGGCACCTAGATAATATCTTCGTCGCACGGGATGCTAGGGAGCCATCACTTCTAGATAATGGTCGTTGGTACACTGACATACTGCGTGGGGTAGAAGCCTTACAGTATTTCTTTACATCTGCTTCGATCGGGGCTGCAGGGCCCTACATTTGCCAGCAAGATGTGGAAAACCTATACAGGGCCATCGCCATAGTCGCGGTCCGAAAGCGTGGCTTTCCAGCATATGTGGCTTCGTCCTTAAGCTTAGACGATCGCCCAGACGATCATGCCCAGCTCATTGAAATGATTCATCATCACGTCGATTCTGGGCGTGTCGTTTCTAACTGCCATGTCGTCGATTATGCATTTCGCGCGATGCTCGAATTGCTCGATGAATCCGACTCCTGTGGTAGCACTAATGATCAAGAAACAATCATGAATTGGCTGCTGCCTTTCGCACGCTTGCGGGACGACGGCCTACTGGTCAGCCGCCACACTAAACGGACATGAACCTGCGCCGAGAACCAAAAGGAAGCGTGAGCATGTCAGTTGGCACGAGGGCTATAGGCAATAACTGCGGTAGATATGATCATCAACGTTGGTAATCCACGGTACGGGGCTGACACCGACGATCGACACGGTAGCGCTGTTGTTCAAAGAGGCAGAAATCGTACTTTCGCCTATCGTGCGAACTCTGGTGGGGGAATGCGTTGACGGCGTGATCCAGCAGGTTTTCTCATCACCTCTTTCAAACGCTCAGCAGGTCCTTCTAACTCAGACGGTGACGCAAGGCTGACAGCAAGCATTAACGCATCACGACGTTTCTGTTTACCTTCCAAAATCTCAGAGAGGTTACTTTCCAGCTGAACTGGGTGCTTCATCGCTGCTGACCTCGATCTTCGGATCAAATTGGATGCTAGCACAAGCCTTACAACCCACAGTCTTCCGTTGATCCCCTTTGCTTATGAAACGTGATTCATAAGATGTTCATTTCATCCCGCTTGGCAGTTCCGTTCGAATTCGAGAAAACAGCTCGTCGAGGGATTTCGGATTGTCTTGAAGCAGATAACAGCCTACGAGTATGGTCAGCGGATGAACGTTCATTACAGTTGCCAGCTCGTCTACCTTCTCGATCGTAGGGCTTTTCAGACCGCGCTCGAGGGTGCTGAGATAGGTACGACTACTGACGTCGGAGAAATCTTCCTGGGAAAGCTTTCTCTCCGATCTCAGCTTTTTCAGGGCCGCGCCAAATGCCTGTTTCAGTTCCATATTGCCGACCTCGCAAAAGGAACGATGAAGCCTTCGCGAGCCCTATAGGGCTACAATCTATAGTGTTCACTTTTGGGATGGCGCTATGTTCATCACTTACAAACCAGCAGAAATTTTCCTCGGCGCATACCTGGGTGATGACTCTACCCAGTACTGGCAGTACGTTGAGCAGACCACTCATTGTCCCTGGTTTTACGTCAGAGTAGGTCGACAACAAGGCAGTGAAGCGTTGACTAGCATGGTTATGCTTCCCTGCATTTCAGCGCTTGAGCAGTTACTTACTGAACAAGGAGCAGACATCTGGCTGTTGGATGTACAGTTGATTTCCCCGGCTTATCTGAACGGAAGTGATGGGTGGAAGATGGAGAGGCTACTAGAGTTGCGCGAGACGATGGATGACATGAGTGCGGGGGCGGCCTACGTGTATAGCTTGGAGGGAGGGCATATTTACACTGAAGACTTGGGATCTGGCAGGTCCAATTTGCAACGTCCTCGTATCATTTTTTCAGCCGCATCTGCATATCGGTGAGCGTGAGCCCAATACACTCGAACGTTTAACGACACCTTCCGATGCGCTAGCGGTTTCGCGGCCACTTTTCTTACCCGCCCACCCGCTGCGTCGGCCGACAGCGATGCCACTTACCGCTTTCGTAATGGATTCAGTATGTTCTCAACATCCAACCCTTTCAGCAGGCAGTTATGCGCAATCGCCGACAGTGCTTCATAGAGCTGGTCTCGCTGCTTTATCAAGTCAGAATTCTCTGCCTGCAGATTAGCAATACGCTCTTCGAGGGTTCTTCGGCGGCGGGCACCGTCTGGATCTCTGCCACTCTCCTTGAGTTGTGCGATACGGGCGGACTCGATTCGTCTCCCGCGGTCCCCCACTAAGGTAGCTCGGCTAGTCAGGCCCAATCGCCGCTGCACTTCGGGGCGTGAAATAGGCGCGAGCTCCAGTCCTAAGCTAATCATTTGAGCGAGGAGGGCGTCGATAGCCTCGTCCAAGGTGCCGCCCCTCAAGATCTGTCGTTTCGCCATGGTCGCCTCTAATCATCCGAAACCGAACTGTGCCGTTTGTCCGTGTCCGCAACCGTCATTGGATGCCCGTTGGGAAACACGCGTTGCACACCTCCATTGGTATCGCGTGCGAGGACAGATTTTAAATTGTTGAGCTTGTCTTCCTGGTCCGCCAGCCATACATCGCTGCCTGCCTCTCCAGCGCCAGCATCGCGCATGATAGTAATTGCGGTCGTCAGATTCTCGGCTTGTCTCTCAAGGTTGGCCCGCTCCGATGGAGTGCCCATCAGATGGAGATGCGAGCAGCCATTCCAGCATTGAAGATGCTTAGGGCAGGGCGCTTGGGAGAAATCGTGAATGCAACCTCCGAAGGGGGTCACGTGCAGAGCCGTGGCGTGTACGGTGAGGAATGCTTCTGCAGTGGTCGTGCCTTTATCTGACAGCAACGCATGGTAACTGTCGGTCAACGCGCCCTGAATGCGTTTATCTCTTATGCCTGTATGCAGAAAATCGATGCGCTCGTGATGGCTATTGAACGCCAAGAACTCATGATGCGCAGCAGTGTTTTCCTCAATGCTCGTGTGTTGGTAGTAGACATTCTGGTCGAAGCGTTTTCGCCCTAAGGCTAATGCTTGCTGAACATCACTCATGCCGGTCAGATGATAAATAGTGTTTCGCCAGTGTCGGGGTTGGTGGCTTGTTAGCCTAATCGGAGTGCCATCGGATTCGGTTAGTAAACGACGCGAAAAAATGGACGCATATTTTTCATCGTCACCTAACGCGTGATTAATATCCACGATGCTGACCCGACGCGGGACCGCACGAAACACATTTGCCTCACGTCCACCGAAACGAAATTGCCCGTCGAAAGCGATGGCAAGCGTTTCGCTGGTTCTAAGTACGATACGAGCCTCTCCCCCGACATTTTCTGTTAGTACCGCGTGCCCACGGAGCTTCGGGACGATCAGTCTTTCAATCTCCCCCGCGACGTAGCGTCGCTTTAACGACCTTCCTCGTTTCTCATCGGGCTCATTGTCAAACGGATGGACGCCGTTGCGTGTGAGGAAAAGGTATAGATTTCTGTTTGCACTCCTTGTTTCGCTAAAACCTAGCCAATCCAAGACCATTGCATCGGAGATCACCGACTGAGGAGGGTAGCTCCAAATACGTCCCGGGTGGAGTTCTTGCCAAGCGGCAATCTCTCGCTGCTCTTCGGTTAGCGTCTTCAATCTCTCTACCGCTCGCCTGGCTAAAGGAACGTCGCTTTCAGCCAACCAATGAACACGGGATTGAAATTGCTTTTCCGCGAAGTATCTAATTCCGCATTCGACCAGAGGCTTACCATTGGCATCTACAACGACCTCTCCTGTGCTCCCTTTGATCGGCCTCTCGACCCAACAATCATAGGGAATGACTGCTACTTCGTTACCTCGCTGTCCAGTCGCAATCAATAAATCGATCACGCGCAGCAAAATTTCTTCGCCGTCACTGAGCGGGTTGTTCGAACATAGGGCATATGCTTCCATCGCCTCACGAGAAGGCAATCTATCATCAGATTTACGCTGTTTTACCGCACGATCAGGATCGTGCAATGAGATGTACTCGTGGCGGCGTTTCTCTGGTTTTGCATCATGTACGAAGTGGATGGCGGTCTCGGTTAATTGCAGTTTATCGATCGTATCCGCTATTACCTGAAGATGAGAGATCGCGTCGTAAAGGTTCTTGTAGCCACTCACGCGGAGAAATTCTACGACGCGGTCAAAATCACCCCGCGTCAACTGTGTAGGGTCGGATACGCGTCGTTCAAACAACGGATTGTAAAGCCGGCGTACGGCAATATTGTAGGCCGCGACCATCGAAAACTTCAGGCTTCGGGTGCGTTGAAGATATACGATTAATGCCTTGCAAAAATCCTGGAAATCCAAGGGGAGGGCAGCTTTAGGAGGAACAGAATAGCCATTCTTTTCAAGCGACTGTCGGTGAGTTTCAAAGGTTATGGTCTGTTGCTTTAAGCGCTGCGGCAGCCAATGCTCGACCGACCATAGCGTTAGCTCCCAAGGGGTTGGAATCGGTAATGACTGAAAAATCACTTGTTCCTGTTTAATGAGACCTTCGAGATTCAGCCTTGCTCTAGACGGCGTCATCTGCGGCACCCTCCGTGCGCTGCCGGCAGCGTTCGATGGTAGCGCTTACTGCCAGGATGGTTGTTTGATGCTGTGCGAGAGGCCGGTTGTGAATGAGGTCTCCGGCTTGTTCTGCCATGTCAATGAACCGCTGAGCTTCTCGTTGCAGCGCCTCTTTCACTTGCTCGTGCCGGCCGTCAGCAAAGGGGTGAAATTTTTTGCAGGTGTAGCAGGCATAGACGGGATTGTAGGGGCAGTGCGTATGAACTGGGAGGGCGCATGCACCGATGTCTCCGATGTACTGTGTATCGATCACGCCACGGATAGCTCTTTCGGCAGCGGTATCGCGGCGTTGCACGACTTCTCCGGTCAAGAGACTGCGCATAATGCGTTGATAGGCGAGACTCTTGCCGAGTGCTTTCTCTTTGATCCGTGCAATGTTGGGGGTTGCCGTGACGTAAGCTCGCGCCGCAACCGTGCTGTTGTGGCCAAGCAGTTCGGCAATCATGTCTGCCGGAGTTCCCTGGTCCGCCAGACCTTGACCGAGATGATGTCGGAGCAACCTGGTTACCTGGTTAGGCTTGTCTATCCCAGCCTCACTCAGTTCATGCTTAAGTCCTGTTATGATTTCAGTTACAGACAGCCGTCTTCCGTTAGAATTTACAAATAAGGGTTCACAGTTGCTACCAAAGCGGCGTTGAATTTCCAAGATATGCTGTGAGATCTTATCCCCCAGCCTAGTTGTTACTTTGCGTGGCCGTCGCTCAGGCCTGCGTTGGCCGACCTTTTTGGCCATAGGTAGCCATAGGGTGTAATATTTATCCTTATCCGTGCTTTCAACAAACTCAAAGTCTGAAATTTCAAGAGAATGAAATTGAATCGAGCGTGGTGCAAGTTCAAAGCCCAAATGAAGCACTATATTGAACTGGACTTCCTCCCACGATTCCGATGAAATATTTCGTTCAATACGCTTGAGCAATCGAACTTCTTCCTCAAGATCTAAACCCGTTTGTGAGAGAAAAATTCGCGAGTATGGATCTACACGATCTAATTTTACATCCTTGATTTTAAGATAGGTGATTGAATCAAAACCTTTAATTCCTCTATCAAGTCCCCAGCGATAAAGCCTGCGGAACCCGATAAGATTATGCCTAGAGCGTTTGAATCCATCTAAATGGGCGATTAAATTTTGATGATCCCAAGGAAAGTGACGGGCGAGGTTGGTGCCTGACAAATAGACAAGAGACCTTACAAACATGAACGCTGTCTGGGGAGCATACTTCTCCAACGCGTATGCCATAAAGCCTTTGGCTATTTCATTAAACTCTGGAGTTAAGTCAAGCTCGGCCCAATCAATTTTCAGTGCGACTCCACCGTCGTACCATGTCCACACATTCAACCGGGTATCGACGTAGCGTGGCTGGTCATTCGTACGTGTTCGAATGGCAACTTGAGCCGGGCCCTGAAACACATAAGCAGCTAAGGAAGAGGCGGGTGAAGGGTGACCTCGACCGGCGGATTTAGATACAGCAAACCTCCTTAATTTTCACGGCGGCTCCAGGCTGACGAGGCTCGCTCGGCGTTATGGCGATTGGCCGACTCTGCTAGATAACGACTTGCATAACGTCGTGGCATGGTCGAGGCATCGGACCAGCCACAGACCCGCCGGAGTTCATCCGTAGCCCGCTCCAAATCATAACCGCGTGTTTCGACCAGATAGGCCAGGAAACGGTCTGCGAAGGTGTGGCGAAAGTCATGCGCAGAGAGTGTAGGCAACAACCCTGGATGAGCCAGTTCAATGGTCAGAAATAGCCGATCGAGGACGTTAGACAGTGCGCGAATCGACAACGGGCGGCCTCGGTCAGAGATGAACAAATAGCGATACAGCAATTTCATCGGTTTTCCGTCACGCGGTGGGCGTCGCTCGCTCTGGATATAGCGCTCGTAGACCTCATACAACTGTGTGGAGATACCTACGGTCCGCCCGTGTGTTTTCAGTGCAGGCTCTTCAGCGCGCGGATCTTCTGGGTCATGTTCGCGGTCATTGATGCTGAGATAAGCATGCTGAGAACCTTGATTGATATCCGTGGCGTAGAGCTTCAGAAGCTCTCCACGGCGGATACCAGTCTCCAGCATCAATTCAATCATTAACCAATTGCGCAACTGCAGTCGTTCCGGAAACGGATTCTCCACAGCGCCCGGGATAATCAATGTGCGAATGATCTGGAGTTGCGGATCTGTCAGGCTGCGGTAACGAGCGCGGTCGGGACGAACATTGATGATATGGCTCTCAAAGCGTCGTTCTATGACGTCAGCGACATCTGCAAATACCACCTCAATGTTAGCCTGGATGGTCGAGCCCTGACGGGCGCGCGGGATGTAACGGGTGACACACCAGGAAAGATACCGCTTCAGCAACCGCAGGTACTGGTCACGGGTGCGCGGATCAATCTGTGGAAAAGGTGCCGTTGTAGCTTTGCCGATTCGGGCGACAAGATTATCGGATGAACGACCGCTTTGGAGCCAGATGGCGTAACCGTCTAATAAAGACAGAATCGCCTCAAAGTGGCAGGCCAAGATGGCCTCATCGATATCCAGATCTCGGCTTTTGGCATAGGCGTAGAAAGCCTGGATTGCACGTAGGTGCGCTGCAGCAGTGTTGCAAGCGCAGTACCTTAGCTTGAGTTGGACGTAGATGAACGGAACAAGCTTGGGCAATGGCGCCGCATCTCCGATCTGCACAAGCAACGGTACACGCTGACCAGAAAAGTAACGGCACTGAATCAGTTTCATCGGCAGCCACCCTCATTCATTGTTTCGCCATGAACACGAAGCACATGGCCCGTTAAGAGAGTGGACTGTGACCTTCGCGATTTTTGGACACAATCTGAGGGCCGCGCAATCCAAGGCCTCCAGCATTTCAGTTTGCTTTCTGGACACATTTTTTAGGATTGAGTCCAGTTTAATTGCAACTTTTCCGAGGGAAGTGTCCAGATTATTCGTTACTTTTTCTGTCTGTGTCCAGAAAAGTGTCTGATCTGGATCATGAAAGGATTATGTCTTGAAATAGTGCAAATTCAGGCAATGAACCCTTGTTTTCTTCAAAAAATTCGCATTTTTTTATGATGATGCGCGATAAAAATAAACTGCAACTTACGTTTTTATTATAAAAAACTCGTCAATATATAGTTAATTATTGCACTTCTTAGGTGGTTGCGCTTTTTATTGTCATGCTGCCATCTCTCTCAAACTCCCGCCAGATAAGGTCGGTGACTAATTTAACGTAGATTACAAGGGGCGAGCAATATATGTATATTTACGTCAATATATTAATAAATAGCACTGTTTCTGTCTAGAGTGAGGCTATTGACCGGGAGTCCCTAAAAAGTGAGACTGTTCCAGCTTTCGCAATATCGCTCTTTAAAAATCAACAAGTGATAATCACCACCTACAACTAACGGAAGGGTGCGAATAGACTTAGGGAAACCTCAAATATTGGCTGCCCGCTAGAAATAGGTAGGCGAAATGAGTAGCAAAACTCAATCTCCAGCGGTAAATAAGAAACGTTCATCGTCCTCTGGTAGTTCAAGTTATAGTGGAACTACGACGAAGGCGGCGGAACTGAATGTTAACAGTTCGAAGCACAGTGTGACTCGATACGAACTTGCAAGTGAGCGAATACCTACCATCAAGCTGTATCTTGCCGGTGATCTAACCGCCAAAGAAGCAGCTCAGTTCATAGGTATCAAAGTCTCCGGGTTTCACAAAATCATCCGGAGGGTGCGAGCACATGGAGGTGATCTAAGCGCGGTGACGGCTGGCGCCCCAGGGCGACGAAACACGCCGTTGGAGTTTGGCGCTGAGATGGAACAATTGATCGTGGATGCGGTAAGCGCCTATCGGGGAAAAGCAGCAACGATTGAGAAGGTTTGGGTGACAGCTCAGGTACTCGCAGATGAAAGAGGGCTGAAAAGGCCCAGCTACCACGCTGTGCGACGAAGGCTGAGGGCTAAGGGTAAACGCTTTCTGACGCAGATGCGCCTAGGCAAAACCGAGGCGGCTGATATTCTCGAAGCACGGCCAGGCTACAAAGTTACAACGCGTCCCTTGGAGTGGGTTCAGATCGACCACACACGTGTAGATCTGATCGTCGTAGACGAGAAAGACCGCAAGGTGATCGATCGTCCTTGGGTGAGCTTCGCCATTTGCATCCATACGCGCGCCATCGTGGGCTTCTACCTCTCCTTGCTCCCACCAAACGGAGTAACGGTGGCTATGCTGATCGAGAACATCGTCCTCCCGAAAACCAGCATGTTGGCAAGCCTTGGACTAGATGAGCACATTTGGCCAATGTATGGCATACCTGATGTCATACATGCAGATAACGCGGCGGAGTTTCGCTCCGAAGTGTTGAAGGCGAATCTTAAAAGATTTGGCGTTAGAGTTGAACACCGTGATGTTGGAAAAAAACATCAGGGAGGCCACATTGAGCGTTTGATCGGCACGATGATGAGCTCCCATATTCATTTCTTAAGAGGGACTACTTATTCGAATACACAGCAACGCGGCGATGAGGATAGTGAAGGCAGGGCTTCCTTTACAATTTCAGCGCTCAGGAAATTTTTCGTATGCGCTATACATGCTTATAACAATCGTAAACATAGTGCTATCAAAATGTTCCCTTCTACAAAGTGGAATGAGCACTTTGCACATCATGCTCCACCGCGTCAGATCGACGAGTCATATTATCAAAACTTCAGGTATGTGCTCTTTCCGGAAAAGCCAAAGCTAATTCGTAACGGCGGAATTGAGATGCATAGTAGATTCTATTATGCCCCATGCCTGCAATATAAGATTCGTGATGAGTTGATTGTTAAGTTTGATCCTAATGATTTTTCATATGTCTACGTAGATCTTAATGAGGATGGAAAGTATGTAAAAATTCCGGAGTGTAAGAACGTGGCAGGGCGAGGCTCTGACTACGCTACTTATAGAGTAGAGAGGCAGCAGAGAGGTGAGCGGGATGGAACGTATTCTTATGAAGGTACCGCCTCGCTAGCGCTAGGTGAGGCAATTGCCCAGGAAGAATACCGCAAGACAGCTAAAAGTAAGCGGCAAGCGGCTAAAGCGGCTGGCAAACGTGATCAAAAGCAATACGCCGAATCCTTGGCTGCGCAGGCTGAGTGTGTGATCCCTAGTGAAGCAGTTCTGGTCGATCAAATGGATCATCTTGGTTCAGAGGCGATTCCGGCGATTGATAAAAAGCCTACTAAGCAGAAAAAGGCTCAGGAAAAATCGAGTCGACAAGGGCGCGCTCGCTTGAGAGGCATTGAGGGAGCACGAGCGGTTACAGAACAGCACTGGAGGGGATTTTTGAAGAACAATTTGGCTGAGGAAATTGATTTCGATGTGCCTCCAACAATTTACTGAATGTTATTTCTCACGCTGGTTAAATAACTGGCACGAGTATTTGGCATGACAGCAACGGTGGTTATCACTTGAGTGTATTTGCTTCAGAATTCGCTGAGAGTAAAAAGCGCATATAGAACTTAGAGATTCGGATCGTGAGTTTATAAGCAGAGGCCTTTGTGCGCCAATAGAAAGGCAAAATAAGAATTTCGTAAATAATCTTGGAGATAATGATGGATCTTTCTCACGTGCACGATAGCTGCCACCATCTGTTTGAATTGAGTGATCCGGAGCGAGCACGAGCTTGCCTGAAAGACTTTTTCATCCCACATCCTTCTGCGGAGCGCCTTTTCAAGAAGATGGACATGATCATGTCCATGCCAAGGAAAGTCGTTGCACCTTGTCTGTTGTGCCTGGGGCAAGGAGGGGCAGGGAAAACTACGACGGTAGAGGAGCTTCAGCGCAGGAATGCTACGTCGTTAAACCGCATCGTCTTCGTCACGATGCACCAGAACGCAGATAACTTGGGCTTGAAAGAGCTAATTCTTGCGGAGATGGGCTTAGATACGAGTCGCAGGGCTAGACAGAGCAGGCGAATAAGCCCAGAGCTTCAATACATTATCAAGTCTGAAAACATCAAAGCTATTGTAATTGACGAAGTACACGACGCTCTTACGCTTTCTCCGTTTCAACGCAAGATAAACCTTTCCTTGCTGAAAAATCTTTCCGGCACGACGTATGGATTGTCAGTGTTTGCCTTTGGTGTTCCGGATGCAGCTCGTTTCTTGAGGGAGGATCCGCAGTTGGCGAGACACTATGCGGTTCATAACTTAGAGTCTTGGGAGAATGGGCAAGATTTCCGAAATTTTGTTTTCAGCTATATTCATCGGCTACCGCTAAAAAAACCAACGGATTTTCGTGATCAGAATCTGTGTTTGGCGATCATCGAAAAGTCGTTGGGTATCACCGATAACATCGTGAAGATTCTGCAGGCTTCAGCATGGGCGGCAATTGCTGATGGTTCAGAACGTATCACGTTGAACCATATCATGGAAGTGGAAGAAATTATGGCACAAGAACTGGGCCTAAGTCTGCAAGGCTTGGAACAAGTGAGGATGGACAAGGAGCGCGAATAAATGAATCCATCTCAAGCTATCAAGGTGGCTCGAGAAGTACTGGAGGGCGATTTTGCCCTTCATTATTTTTCAGATGAACATTTGAATCTCATGCAGCGCCTAGAGGAATCGCTCCGATCACCTAAAGGCGAGGTGATACTACTGCAAGGTAGCGCAGGTTGTGGCATTACCACTTTGTTAAGGAGGCTACAGACGCAGTACCCGACAGCCACACTCATGCTCAAAGGGGACATTTATATCGGTTACTGGGATTTCGTCGATCACCTCTGCGATGCGTTCAACATCCGACGTGGAGACTACCGAAAAAAGCTTCTTCCAGCGCATTTGCTTAGGGTGCTCTCGCTGACTAAACGCAAGGCACTACTGATAGACGACCTTGATATCTACATTTCTAATGAGGATGAGCTCGGCCAAGTGTTCAGCACAATCAGAAGTCTGTCAGCTAAAGTACCCGAATTTACAGCTGTGCTTTCAACACGAAACAAGCAACTTATTAATCGATTTTTTAAGTACTCGCAAGCAAATTGGTGGAGCCACAGTATACAACAACGGATCTCGCTTGAAGAATATTACGATTTCGCTAATCGTCTATGGGAGGGGCTTAATGAGAGATACTCGTTGGACGTGGTGATAGCGAATCTTGAATCCCTAGAACCTCGCAATAGCTTGAATCTCCAAGATGTAAACAGAGAACTTCGACTGCATTATGTCGAGCGATTTTTGCTGCAGTACGGTGCTATGGGTTTACTGAGTAATTTAAACGATCTCAATGAGTATGAGTCCTATGTTTAATCATTCCTCACTTCCTGAACCCTATCCTGACGAAGCTTTGTCGTCATGGATGTATCGTGTCCGCGAAACGTTCCCTGAGCCGGAAATCCGAGCGTTACGCGAGATGAGTGGCCATGAGCGAGAGTCCTCACCTTTCGCAGCTTATTACGCAAAGGTTCTTGATAGCAGAGGCAAAGACCTAGACTTCCGTTTTGAAAACCCAGAGATCGTTGCGTTTATGAATGCTTATGATCTATCTCTTGAATGGATCAAAAGTGCTTTCTCACCGGCTTGTACGCAGACAATTCCGATATGGTTTCGCTCAGATTACTGCCTGCAATGCATGGAAGAATCGATCGCCGAAGTCGGCTTCCCGGTTTATCTTAAAAGTTGGCGATTGACTCTCAAACCTTTTTGCCAGAAACATGGGAGCGTACTTTATAGCACAGATATTTCATTGCATTGCTCGATGGATTTTGCTACGAGCATTTTTGAATATGACTGCGCTAGGTCGCATGAATTAGACCGTATGTCTAAATGGCTTGCGAAAGACTCTGATGTTCAGGCTCTGGGCAAGATGGTCGCTGATCGTATTGACTCAATATTGAGCAAGGTTGAAAGTGCTGTAGTGCACAGTAAACTATTAAGCTTTATTATGACTCTTTTGCGCGTGACGCTTATGCGAAAAAACTGGGGTAATTATACATCGGTTATAAAATTCACAGTTCCGTCCAGTAAAAAACTTGAGAGCGTTAATGAGTTGCCGTTATTTTACCAGCTTCCGTATTGTGTAACCGGCATGGCGCGTGCCCGATCATTTTATCTGATAGGGCTGCTGTTAGGCTGGATTGATGAGGAGCAGGCTCAAAATGCGAAGCAGAGGGATGACTTTTATTTGGCAACTTCGGCCTCCGATATCTGGCGGCGGGTTGCGGACATGTCTCGAGTTCACACCTTGCTGCAGCTATTTAGTACGGATCTATTAGGGGTGTCAACGCTAACTGGTTGGGAGTAGTTTTGGATGTTTAAATGTATTCTTCCTCTTTACTGGATACCTGATTTGCGAGTGCGAATGCTTCCCTTGAACGACTATGTGATCACACCTATTTGTTTTGCGATGGATTGTGAGTCCGGGCTCATTTTATCGCACGCATTCAGCTATGGATTGGCCCGTACTGACTTGCTGAGCCTTGGAATGCTTGCGCTTCGGGAAAAACAAGCGCGCCCTGGGGGATCAATACACATGTTTCGCAGTGCTTTGGGTGATCCGAGCTTGGCAAAGAGAAAGGTTATGACCGATCACGCTGTACTATCTTTAACTGGAACTGGTTCGAGATGTAAAAAACCAAAGATATATGACTTGCATAGGGTAGGGGCTCTGTTGGGGCATTTTTTTTACGACTGGTCTAATGAGTTTATCAGTGAGCTTGAAGACTTCAGGTATGTCAGCCCCCAGTCACTTACCCGGCTGATAGAGTGTGTGGTTTGTCGATTTAACAGTTTGGTTGAGTCGGGCGATATTACTTTTGAGTTCCTGATTGCAAATAAGTCATCTTGAACAGATTGAAGTTGGCGCGACAAACGTGCATTCAGTTATGCGAACTTCTGTGGGTGGAGCTCTGTGGCTTGTACACACACAAGAATACCGCTACATCCGTAGCGATTTTGTAAAACTACGGTGCATTGACAAGAGTTTTGGGTTTTGGACTTTATGTTGTAGCTCCGGCTCTGAGCTCGTAGTCCACCATTTAGATCTAAACCTTCCTCCAATACTCCCTCACCGACGTCAAAGCCAGCCCCAACTGCGCCGCTGCCTGCTGCTGCGTCGCACCTTCCGCTTTAAGTGCCAGTACGGCTCGCTCATTGTCTGCGTTTAGCGGTTTGCCGCGTCCTCGTTTAATGAGGTTGCCGTCAGCATCGAACTGATCGCTGAGCACCTTCATGCCACCCTCAGCCTCAAAAGCAGCTACGTCGGTTAAAGCACGGCCAATTACAGTCAGTGGTTGTTCACCCTGGCGGTGAGCAATGCAGAGGGTAAGCATCGCGATCGGATCAAGGCCAAGTGACTGCGCCAGCTCATCAAATTGCTCGACCGTGATGCTGGTCTGTGCGTTCTCGAGAGCACTGACTTTGCGCCGGTGGGTCGCATCCGAGACGTCAGCGTACCTGGCACGCCGGACGAGGCGGAGCGCCCGAAGTACGCCTGCAAATGCGGTTCTCAGTTCCATGACTTTCTCAAAAGTCAGGATATAGCCATAACTGAGCTTTATGGATAAACGTCAATATAGTGTATTATTCGTATGATTGACTGCTACCAACACCGGTACACAGTGGCGAGAGCGGATGGCAGGACACCGCCAACCCCACTCAACCGGGGAGTTCAAACCAGGGCGTCTATAGAGACCTCAAAAGCACAGACATCGGGCGATGTAACGATCGTGATCAACCATCCACGGTCGTTCGAAATAGATTCCGGGCTACAGCCACATAGCCTTTGAGGGCGCGCGTGGTGAACACAGACAATGCATCAACGGAGATTTTGCAGTTGAGTACAGATCAAAACAAATGTGATGACGAACTACTCGGTGGCCCCGGTGAACCACTCCAGGGATCTATGGACACAGATGAGCAACTCATTGAACTCGTCCGAGCACTGCATCCGCACAAGCCGTACTGCCTGGTTGAGAGCTGGACAATTTTCAACGTCGACGTCACCGAAGAGGAGCTGAACAAAATCCATGCGGTAGGGCAGCTTCCAATGATTCTGTTTGCTCACAATGTTCGCTTTGATAGTGAGCGTCGCTTCGACGTGGGTGACTGGGTGCGCAGCACCTTTGCAATTTCGTTTGAGGAGGAATTCCTCTTTGAAACGCGGAACACAATCTACGTGTTGAGGGGCCCAGGGCACAAAAAATCAGCAAGTCTCAAGACGGTTCTCTCTTTTTTCTAGTGTGAAATCGGTTAAACGATTGGGGTTGAGATGTTCGGAACAAACGTAACAGATAGGGCCGGAGTGGCAGGAATGTTCGGCGAAGGACATGCGCATTGGTTCAAGGTTTCGCGATTGCTCCCGACCCACTGGTACCACATTGATTTGAAAGTTAGATATGAAGACCGCATGACCCCCATGGTTGAGATGGCCGGAGATGAATTGGCCTTTAAGCAGGTTCTTGAGAAATGCGGTGATGATGTAGTCCTAAAGGAGGTACAGGCAATTACTCCCGCCTGGATGAACAAGACTGATGGGTGGCGTATGGAAAAGCTGGTCGGTATGTCGATTGGCCTCGATAGAAACGGCATTCAAGTGTGCCTTCTAGAGGTAGCGAGCGGGGAGGTGTATGCAGACGTACATGACCCTCTGTTTTGTGTCGACTCCTTAGTTGAAGTAAAGAAAATCTACTAAACCGAGACCTAGACCATGTCGAACGCTACAGAGATTGAATTTCACTCCAGGCGTCTCACGGATTTTCATCTGCGCAGAATCCTACGTGCATGCCAGCACCACTACGATCTTCCCATCACGGCTTACTTGAGCGAAGTTTTCGTATCCGGTGGCACGGCGATCGGAGTCGTATTTGGCCACAGAGAGGTCGATCAATTCGGGCGATTCGATGACGGGCGTTTTTTGCGCACCTCCTCCATACGTTTTGCTAGGAAGGAAGGGCGGTTCTGGGTGCTCACAACGTTGGATGCCAGATACGTGATTGCGTCATTCAAACGCTTGGATGGAAGGCACAGCTTCCGAGCCCTCCTGGCGAGTATGAATGCGTCTCCTGTGCCTCCAACTGTTTAGTGAGCTCAGGTCAGGCCCATGCTGGATAAAGATCTGGAGCTGATATGGGCCGGAAAGGCGACGATACGGTGTACCGCGACAGTCAAATGCCAGTTGCTCAGGCTCGAGAGCTTCTGCAGCTTGTGACTGCTCTACATGAGTCGAGTGCACATCCGGGCATGGAGTCTTTATTTGAGATTTTTCAGCTTGAGCTGACGCTGTCGATAGACATTGTTGAGAGTCCGCCCGATTGGGGCGCCGGAGAGCCGACGAAGCATTAAAAAAGCTAAGGCTAGGCGCTGACGCGAGGGACGATTGCTTTTCACTGAGCGCAGAACCTTTAGCTCTGATAGCTCTCACGCCATTCCTGGTGGAAGCGCAGAGAAAGCTGGAGTCGTGGCTCGAGATGTAATCGTTGAAGTTAACGGTGCGCCTGTTCATGACTTTATTGATTTTAAGGTAGCCGTTAAGTGTGCGCCGATTGACTCGAATGTGGATTTGAATATTTGGCGAGGCCAAGGCTTTTTGACCTCGCCCGTGAAGGTTGTGGAGTAGGTGGTGCTGAAAGCAGGACTGCTGATTTGTCGCCATGATTTCCAGCTTGGGAGGCGCGCAGCATATCGAGTATTCAAAAACGTAACATGATCTCCGCAGAGATAAATTGGGTGTTAATGGGTGTGTTAATGGGTTTCAGGCGCTTACGCTGGTTTTAGATCAATCTGCCCCTGGCTTGAGGTGAGGGCGCATTAGCTTACAGACTCACTGCTTTGGCCCTCCTAAGTCTCGGCCACGGCCGTTTCCGGGGAGTATCAATTCGCTCAGGCATTAAAAGCTCCGTACGGAGTCGCTGAAAACGCCCTGGGCTTCCACGTATTCGTTGTATGTATGAACGGCCTCGCAGTTCTCTGCCAGCCATTGCTCAGACTGCTTCCTCCTGAGTGCTTCGGCCAGCGCCTGCCTCATTTTCGAGCCACTCCGCGTCTCGGCCCTGCCGGGCTTCCATCCTCGGTCTTCGGCCATGGGCCTGCGCGCTCCGCTTACTTGGGGCGCTGAGCGGTGCTAAGGATTTTTTGATTTGATATTGAAGGGGATTTGAATGTCCTTCACTTTGAAAGGTGGGATGATTTTCAGGCCTTCGGCTTTGAACATGAGGGAGAAAATTTACTCACTCGATCATCACGCTTTGATAGTAGCCAGGCCACATTAAGCGAAGCGTTACCTTGCATAAGCTCTTTGACAGCATTTTCTTGTTGTTGGAAATTCTGACGATTCTTCGACCCGCAATCATATTACCCACCACTGCCTCAGATGGCGGAACCCATATCCAATTCGCCACCCTTCGCCCCTCATCAAATCGCCCAAATCGAATTACAGCCTACCAAATGAAAAGCAGTGGCGTGCAGCGGTCTTTATGTGAAAATCAGTTTTTTTGATGCCTCTAACCGCGACTCGATGGCTGAGCTAAGCACAGTATTGGATCGATCTGCTGGGCTAGTTTCTGCGACTTGACTTTTAGAGAGAAAATTTTCAGTATTGCCACTACGCCAATGACGGTGGCGTTCAGCCCTAGCTAGATAAAGCCTCTGCACCGTTGCTTCATCTTCTTCATCCCAGCCATCTTGAATGGTCAACGGAATACTAGGGTTCAACGTTGGCCGTGAGAGGATTGGCCATGAGTCGTTTTGTTACCCCCTCCCTAAGTGCTTTCAAGTCGGATGCAGCTGTACTGCTTCGCGATTTCCGTGACGGTTGTCCTGATGCCAGCAAAAGGATTGCTCGGTATTCGTCTCGCCCAAAGAGAGAAATCAAGCTCGCGACATGCCTGCGAACCATCGCCAAAGAATACGAAACCACCTACGAAGAAATCACAGCCGAAGAGCAGATGATCTTCAAGTACGCGCAGCATTCCTATGCTCAGGGGTACTGGAGGCAACCCTACAGCGGCGTGTTTCGTCGTGCTCGATTCCTGCTTCAGTTTGATGCGCTTATTGAATGCCTACGGGATCAAGTGCCACTCGCCGTCGCAGCCAACAAACGAAAAGTAGATTTCAGTGGCTTCCACTTTAGCAGCTTGCTTTTCAGCAGGATCAGCCAAGTGCTCGCTCGGAAAAAACTTCCTGATTTTAGCAATCTTCAGGCACCAGGAAGCCTTGTACATTGGCACTGGGTACTGGATGTAAAGAACTTCAAAAATTCAAATTTCCGAGATGCAAAATTTTATTCGATGAGCGTCGATCCGTTGGTCTTACCGGGGGTCAATTGTTGGATGGCAGATTTCGACAATGCTGACTTAACTGGGGCGGATTTTCGTGGATCCTACCTTCGGGGTGCGAGTTTTTGTAGCGCTAAATTGGAAGGCGTGGATTTTCGGAATGCCAACATTTTCGAATGCAATTTCACCCGTGCTCAAGGGGCATTTGTGAGCGGTAACGTTCCGGATGATGATTGGGACGTAGGCCCGAATGGGATTGTTAAGTTGTACGATGAATTGGCGTCGTAGTGCTGTATTTGGGCAGTTCACCACTATGCTCTGTAGCCCAATCCTAGCGACTTCCACCGCTTACACATCTCTCTAGCCAGGCAGGCGCCAGCCCTATCTATAGGGCCGGCGTCTCGCGGTTAGCGCTTGTCTGGTGGCGTCTGCCGATTTACGGCCGGCTCTTCAGATCTTCGCTGATATTCCGTGGTGGGCGGGGGAGGGGGTGGCGTCTGGTTCTGGTTGTTCTGAAGATTCTTGTCTGTCATGTATTGAGCTCTCTGATTGTTGTGAGAATCGCTAGCAGCATGAAAAAGCCGGCACCCCATACAAGTTCCTTGTAAGCCAAATCTAGCGGTCTGGATTTGGCGTCGATGGCGGCTTGGAGTTTTTCAAGGGTGTCAATGTAGCAGTTATAGATGTGGAGCTTTTGCTTCTCAGATTCGACGGCCAATAAATATTCCGCAGCTCGACGGCTCGAAGGCAGGCTTGGACAATCGCTGATGCGCAAGGCGCTGAATGCATGTCCCCAAGAGCAGGCTACGCAGATAGCGGTGGCTGCAAAGGATAGAAAAATCATTACAGCTAGAGGGGACGTCAACTGGAAGAGAATACCGTTTTTCAGGCCTGATAAAGCGCTTACTGCGGCGATTACAATCGAAACGGCAGTCAGGAATTTCGCGCATTTGTTTTCAAAGTGGTCGAAGCGACCCTGTTCCTCTTTAAAGCGTTCTTTCAGGTAGCTGATGGTCTCATCCATGCCAGTAGATATCCGTTGAAGATCCATGAGGACTGAGTAGAAATGGAGTAGGTCACTCTACAGGGATTGCTATGATCAAGCCCTAATAAAGGAGCGTTGAATGAGCATTGAAACCTACCGAAGACAGGTCACCACATGCCAAAAAAACATAGCCAAACTGCAGGCCGACAAGGGAAAGCTCTCCGTTAGAGCCGCCGCGGCATTGAAGAAAAAGCAAGATGCATTGGCTGCCGCCGGCAGGACGACGAGCTCTTCTACAATCAACATGAAGCTGCGTGAGGCCGAGCGCTATGCTTCTGACCAGAGCAAGGCCATGGTCGAAATGGCCAAGCTCGATAGCAAGATTGCCGATGAACATAAGAAGCTTGTGGCCGCTCAAGGCAAGGTTGGCCAAGAGGAGGCTCGAGAACAGAAAAAACAGGACGCAGCTAAGAAAAAACGCGATGCTGAACTTAAGAAACAGCAGACCGAACATAAGCGTACAGAGCAGACCCGAGAGCGCCGTATGCGTGAGATTGGAGCAGGGCTGGCTAGGCATGAGGATTTGCACGTAGAAACGGCTTTGCAGATTCAGATGCTGAGGGCATTACCTGAACGGATCACCGTACTTTTTATGGCGTCAGATCCAGGAACCAACAAGCTTGCGCTCGATGAGGAGGCAAGATCGATTGGGGAAAAACTCAGGGCTTCAGAGTATCGGGATGCCGTTAATTTTCAGACGCGTTGGGCGGTCAGACCGATGGATATCCTGCAGGCTATAAATGAACTCCACCCGACGATTGTGCATTTCAGTGGCCATGGCACATCGGCAGATGCATTAGTTCTTCAGGATGACCATGGTAGACCAAAGCACGTTTCAAAGGAGGGGATAGTGAGTGCAATCGCGTTCGGCTCTGAGAGCGTTAAACTTGTATTCTTCAATACTTGTTTCTCTTTCAATCAGGCACGAAGCAGCGTTGAAAAGATAGATGCTGCAATCGGTATGAATCGTGAAATCGGCGATCAAGGTGCTCGCGTATTTTCCTCCCAGTTTTACTCCAGCATTGGCTTCGGTTACTCAATCCCTAAAGCATTTGAACAGGCCAAATCTGCGCTGATGATGGAGGATCTTTCTCAGTCCGATATTCCTGAGCTTCATCTAAAGGACGGCTTGTCGGAAGAAGAGCTAACCTTGGTGCGTCCTAGGTCGCGGTGGTGATCTGATCATGAAAGTCACCTGTACAAAGTTCGAAGCAGCTTCTCGCCAGCTAGACGAAGCAATTATCATGTTTTTCTACGATCGTGATCCGCTGGCAGTTCGAACGTTGGCCGCCGCTGCACATGGCATATTTGCAGACTTGGTGGAGCTCATGCATCCAAATGGCTCCTGGCGATCACACTTGATCGGAACCTCTGGCCTGTCTAAAAAAGAGGCGCTTGAGGTCATCAACAGGGCTCAGAATTTCCTGAAGCACGCTGACCGCGATCCTGACGCGTATTTAAGTTTCGACGAGGAGGAGAATGAGTATTTGATTTTCACTGCTTCGCTCGAGTGTGGAGAGCTGGGCGGCCCATCCAGCACTGCCATGCAAGCCTTCCAGATATGGTATTTGGCAATGTATCCAGACAAGATAGGGGCGGAATCTGAGCTGGTGATCACATCGCGATCAGCGTTTCCAAGCTTAGATAAGCTGACACGGGAGGAGCAACTCGCAGCGGGTCTGACTTTTTTGACGTCAGCCATTGCTTGATTCGACCCTGTTACTCTCGCTACGAAAGCGTTCCAACAGTAGCAAGTCTGCTGATGATAAATCGACGACGTTCTTGATGTAGAGCACCCGCAGCGGCCTCAAGTCGCCTAGGAGGATAGCGCAGCCCATCGCATATCGGGGCTTGTGTCATGTACTCATCTTTGGCCATCTAGCCAACCTTCGGCTTGAGGAATTGGCAACTGCATGACCTGTACCGTGGCGTTAGTCGGCTTCGATTTGATGCAACGCCCAGGTAGGCTCGTTCGTTTGGATGAACTATTCAGATTTGCACCTGGGTAACTGCGGACGGATCAAGCGCTCCTCCCGCTTTCATCCCATGCTCCGTCAGAAGTCTGGACGGATATTTAGTAATCGCTGCCGAAATCAAAGCTCGCCGTGGCCATGAATTTTTCTCCCCGAAGCGTTTTCCAGCCCGGAAATTTTACGGCAGTGGAGCAATCAAGCCCTTGAGCGCCGGTCTCTACTCTTTGATCTGGCGCATTTCCTAAATGGTAGGCGCATCCGCGCATCTGAATGCTCCCCGACTCTTTCTCGATGACGTAGTCACCTACAACCCAGAGACGTTCCGCCGTCGATTTGGAGGGAACCAAAAAGTCCATACGGAAAGTGTTCCCGTCCTTGCTGCCTGCGATTCTTCCGCTTTTCCATTTGTAGTGAGGGACATCAAATGAACCGGTCAGCTTGGATTCCGCCTGGACGAGTTTTAACACGCCTGCATTTGCTCCGAGCACCATTTCCCACTCACCCGCGAGAATAACTCGCTTCGTATCTGTCCGCTCAAAGTGTGGTTTCAGCGTGGGCAGCTTGGGAGTGATGGTGAAGGTAATTGGAGTCGAATTTCTTTCCAAATCACCAGTGCGGTAACTCGCAGAGACCTGAATCGGAACATCGGTGAAGCTGACGGCGCGTACTTTGAATTCTTTTATGAGACCCGAACCGCTGATTTCACCCACCACTGCATGTGCGTTCGGAATCACCTTAAGGCTGTTCGAGGACGATGTTACTGTAACCGTCCCAGGGGGCAGCTTGTGCTGTGCAGAGGGATAGATTGTGATTATTAAATCCTGCGTGTCTCCGACATTCAAGGATTTCGAGTCGGCGTCGATTCTCACCTCGGCATCTGGGCTTTGAAACATGCCAACCGCATTTTTAATCGATTCAGCATTGGAAATGCACCACGCTAGGCTTGGCCCACAGGTAACAAGAATGCCTGCGCATATCTTGATTCTTTTGATGATCAGCTTGCTCAAACCGAACATGGCTATTTCTCTGCCAAGCGGTCGATTCTGATGGCGTTCGGAAAGTAAGATCTGCCGGAGTCACCAAACAGCAATCCCTTCGATGGGATGTGTATCTGAGCTCCCGCACCGCCATCTAGGGCAATGGCCCTGTGAATTTTCAAACCACGGCTTTCAGCGATTTCATTGAATGTTTGCGCAAAGTCATAAAGGGTGGACGCTTGGCTGAATGAGTGAAAAACGCCTACGACCAGCATTTCTCCCTCAAGCGTGTAACCAATGGCGACTCTGTTGAATTCGGCATCCCGGGGATTTTTGCGGATATCGATAGCGCCTTTATGCACGATGATCGGTTTGGATTGAACAGCGTCCGGCCATGCGCCTGCCTGGTTGCGATTCTGGGCTGGAATGATCTTCACATTGCCTTTGCGGTCAGAGACCAGAATACCCCCGTGATCCCATTCCATAAGCTTAACCAAGCGTTTCCCATTAGACCTGATCAAGCCAATTGGCTTCTCGGCACCATCTGATCTGAAACCAAAAAAGCCGCCGCTTGCTATCAAAATGGTGTTTTTGTTCGTGATCGCAGAATAGGCTTCCTTGGCGGTGCCTTTCTTCCGGATATCTTGGACTGACAGGGCGGAGACGTTCGCAGGGATATAGGCAGTGATGGTTTGATGCTCGCCGCAAATCCGTGTCACCACCTCTGTTCCCGCTGCCAAGAGGTAGTTTTTTTCCACGCACTCTTGAGTCGCCGGCTGCTCCTGCGCTTGGGCAGTAAACACTACGGTCAATAAAGAAATCAGAAGTGCAGCGGGTGAAGTCCGTTTCATTATTTTTCTTGTCTACATTATGGTTTTGCCACTCAGACGTCGTCTAGCTGGCACTAAAAATCGCTCCGAATAGTAATGTATAAGCGTACTGGCGTCTCGCCATTTTTCCTACGGCGTGCGCACCTGCGATATCAAAAGGGACGCGTTAGATACCACGGAATTGAGAGGCGGAGTGAATCGCTCCTAGCTTCGTAGAAACCTACAAGCCTTAAATCTAGCGCATTAGGAGGTGCCATGAGCAATCCCCATGCTTCGACCCGTCCCTCGAAGAATTCGCGCAACTCAAGGGTGGGCGTCTCATGGCTGTAGGTGTGCACATCCACCTGCTGCAACTGCATAACAGCCATCTCTTGAGCATGTGCACTTGACCGTGCTCAAACCCCAAATTCAAGAATATCAGCGGCCTTTCTTGCGACCATTACGACGTTTCGATCAATTGGATCGGATCCCTGATCGGGGCGTTCCAAATAGGGAGATTCAGGTATCTCTTGTCGGTAGTGCTTCAGTACGTACATCGCCCGCTTTCGTTTGCCACGGAGGGAGATGAAACCCTGATCCATAGAAACTACCTCTGAGATCCTTCTCATCTCACTGTTAAGCCTCGCTTGGTCTAGAGATAATGCGATTACTTCGGCCTCATCCACAGCCTGTTCGAACCTGTCGAGTGCCTCAGTGAAGTCTTGGTAGTCACCTACTTCACAGGCCATAGCGACTAATGAGGCACCGGATGTGAAGAAACACTGAAGGTGAGAGTATTCGGGGCAAGTTTTTTGAGCCCTAGCCATAAGCTCAGCCTCCTTAGTCAAGAAATCACGTTGGAGCGCGTCTCTCTGGGGCTGGATGTCAGTGATTTCGGAGACCATATCGGCGAGTTGTTCTTCTAAAAGGCTATGCTCCCGATGAATAAATACCACAGTAGGTTTGAGGCTCTCGCAGGCTTTAATGAAGGCTAAGTGATCCAGCATCGCTATCGGAGATGTACCTGCAGAAATAGACGTACACTCAATGATCTGTGTGGGTATCGCGACCAAAGCTGTCGTCAAAGCCTCAAGACAATCGTCTACTGATTTCTCAATTCGCAAGTAACTCATCACGACCATTTGATCACCCAATCAAAGCCCTGCAATTGGAACCAATTTACCAAGTGTTTTTATTTGCTGAAGATCGGACGCACTGAGATCAAACCACTCACCCTCAAGGCGCTTTGCTTGATAGGCAATGTGGAGGCTTCGTTCTGCATGCGTGTAGTCATCAAACCAAGCGTAATGCTCAAGGCTGATGGGAAATGGCAGCTTGACCTCGAAGAGCCGGGTGCGAGCTTTCAAATGGATTGTCTTGCCGATCTTAAAGCCTAGCTTAGATCGAATGACATAGACGTACCCACCTGTAGGTGAGCTTGATGACCTGCTTGAGCTTCCCACCGGTGGTGGTGCTGGGATATCGAATCCGGTGAAGTCTGGAAAATGCTCAGCATGCAGGTCACGAAGACCATAGCGTCTTACAACATCGGGAGCAAAAGCAAACCAGTGTTTGGACTGCTCCCAATAACGCTTTCCGTTTGAACTGGGGCGGAGGGTTACATTGGCCTCACGCCAAAGCATTTTGGCAGTGCCTCGCTCTCGTTCAATCTCCATCACGATGCCGATGGCACTCACCTTACCAACCTGAGAGGAGGCGTCCCATTCGGCGAGCAGAATGCAGTCCTTCGGACGCACCTGAGTTATCAGGCCGACCAAATCAGAATCTCCATGCGCGTCATGCTTCACAGACGCACCAAGCTTTTGGGGATCGAAGCGATAAAATTTCAAGTCGGCTTCCTTGCACTGATCCTAAAGGTTACTTGGCTACCGCAACGACACGTCTCATTAATACGTACCGGTGCCGCATCCAGCGTAGATCAGAGATAACTTTCGATGCCAGCATTCAGTAAACCGGACGCCGTCATTCCTGCTGTGAATCATCTCTTCTATACAGCAATCGACTGTCAAAATATTTTTTGAAAAGCTCGCCCAATGATTCAGAGTCGCCGTCCCAGTCACCTTTCCAATGTAGGCTAAGCAACGAGTCGAATCGGGCAACCCATTTTTTCTTACCTAGTTTACCTGCTAGCGCGAGAGCCTCAGGGAGTACATGGTCGAATACCTCAGCCTCTCTACCCATCCCATGCACGTAGGCATCTTGATAGCATTTCATGGCTTTCTCTTCTTGGCCGGATAGAACCAAAAAGCGACCGCGAAGCCAATTGATGATGTGATACGTTTCCTCCGCAATGGGTGACCACGTCCTTTCAAGACGGATCAACATGTCTTCAACGGCATGCGCATCCCTCGGTATAGCTGGATCGTAAAGAGCTTCTCGCAGCTCTGAATATGGTCGATCTGGGCCTATGTCTAAACCTTTTGCTCGCTCCATTGAAAGCTGCCGTTTACGCCAGTAAAAGGCTTCCAGGAAGGAGCCAGCGTCTTCGCGGAGATTCAGATGATTTGAAATCGCCTTTCGATACTTGAGTGGCGTTCTGCCTAGAAGCCTGGAGGTTACTATCCACAGCTTCGGTGCAAACTCGTTACCTAGCCCCAGCGCTTGGAGTATCTCTTGAGCTCGATCAAGGTTTGGAACCGCTTGCCCCTTCAGCCATTCGTCGAGGGTATCTCGGCAGTTATCGAGATCAATACCATTCGCCTCTGCCCGATACTCACAGATTTTGGCGTAGTCCCTGACTTCCCAAGTGCAAAAAGCCTTTACGAGGTACCCGAATGGCGCTGGATCAGACAACAATTTCTCTAAGGGAACGATTGGCAGGATGTGGTGAATCATCTTCAGCACTAAACCGCCGCCAAACGCAAAAACTGTCGGCCAGAGTAGGTACATCATGTCTCGCCGACCAAGTAATCCGGCATCGTGCCTAGCGATTACAGCTGTGTAATATTCGAGCCAGCGACGCCAAGCTACGAAAATAGAGTTGGCGAACAACTCATCCCCAATAAAGGCCGCCAACCGCTTTTCGAGCTTGAGCAAAATGGTGGTTGGAATCTCAATTGGATCAAGGCCAGGTCGCTTACGTTCGTCTTTGAAAGCCTTCAAATCATCGTAAAAGCCGGTACCTTCTGTTGAGAGCACGAGGCCGCTACGAGTGGCTATCTCGTAGACAATTTCGCCTATAGAGGGATAGGGTGATTCTGGTAGCTTCATACAATCACCTAACCCAAGGAGGTAGCTCCCCCTTGGGTGCTGATCAACTTTATTTTTTTGCTTTGTCTGCCGCGCTTGCTGCTCGGGTAGCGAAACTGTCCGGTGGGATGATGCCGTCGTTCTCTCGAGCTGTCGCCGAGTAGATGCGGGCCTTGGCGTCCTGGGTCATAGGCTGAGATTTCGTGCTTGAAGATTTCTTGGTCATGTCATTTTCCTTAAGGGTCGGGTTGAACGCTTGAGCGTTGTGATCGACCTTACGTACGCTTCCGATTGTCGTCAGGGGGGCAAACTAGGAAAAAAATCTGAGGAGCATTCACAACCTGCTGATTGCACCACCATCCAAGGATCGAATCTACGAAGTAAATGGACATCGTTCAGATGTTCAAGTTAGTGTAGAGCGAGTTCAAAAAAATCGTCGAGTTAGCTTTTAAGTGTTGTGCATTGGAGGCTTTTCGCGTGAAAGGCCAAGACGCATCTCCCTGTAAATGCGGGCCGTGATTTATGTTGTAACCTTCTGGTACTAATCACATCGAGAACTTTTTATGTCGAAACTCGCAGAATTCCGTCAGCTCGAAAAACACCTCGCCGAACAGCTCCAAGCGCTCGAGGCCCTCAAGGGCGACGCAGGTCTCAAGAAAGAAATCGAATTCGAAACGAAGCTGCGCGATTTGCTCGCAAAGTATGGCTACAGCCTAAAGGACGTGATCAACCTGCTAGATCCGCAAGTGGGCCGTCGCGCTCCAGCTGTCGAGTCCAAAGCAGGCAGCCGCAAGCCTCGTCAGTTGAAGGTATACAAAAACCCTCACACCGGCGAAGTCGTCGAAACGAAAGGCGGCAATCATAAGACTCTGAAGGAGTGGAAAGCGCAGCACGGCGCCGCGACAGTCGAATCCTGGCTGACCAAGTGATTTTGTTTGAGTAAAAAACGGCGCATCACAGACTGTTTGAGACCTAGCCATCAGCGAAACGCATTTCGGAAATGCTTCGTATCGAAAGATACGGAGCATTTTTCGTTATGGCTGCATCCAGAAACAGTCTCGTTGCCCGGCGAATCTATCCATGACTCTCTGCAAGGGTTGAGCTCCTAAATTAGAAGCAGTGGGAATGACAAGCGCTTCTAAAAGCCTGGTGGAAAATTGGAGCTCCTCCAGGAGCAGCGGTTGGCAATGATTTCAAATTGTATCTTTCACTATAAAGCTTTCGCCCCAACGTCAATAGATACGTGGGTTTGAGTTGATTCATGAGTCGAGCTCATAAGGTTATGTTGGCTGAGTGACGTAGTCGCTTTTAAAGACCATCGCTAGATTCGCGCTAAGTCAATTCAGCAGGATCAGCCAATGGCCATCGAAAGCGTCAACACCATTGAAATACGTCTTTTCGAGACCCTTGAGTCGACTTTCGTCAAAACGGCGATGGTCTGCGTCAGACGCCTTCAAGATTTTCCTGGATGTCTCGATTACACGCTGACCCGAAGCACGCTAGAGCCCGGACTTTGGTGGCTTACCGGCTATTGGGAGAGCGAATCTCAAATGACCAGCTCGTTCGAAAGCGCTCCGATGATGCAGTTGCTTAACTGCCTGGTCGAAGAAGGTGCAAATCTGAGTTTCTGGAGCTTTGTTCCACAGACGGCGATTGCTCATGCCGATTGATGCACAGATGTTGCATGGCATAGACCTGAATAGTTTGCTGACTTTTATGCTGGTTTATCACGAGCATAGTGTCAGCCGCGCGGCTCTACGCCTGGATATTAGCCAACCAGCTGTTAGCAATACGCTGGCTAAGCTACGGGTCTACTTTCGAGATCCGCTGTTCATTCGAGATGCCGGAACTCTTGTACCAACGCAACGAGCTCGAACCATAGCCGACGAACTCACACCGGCGTTCATGCACATCGAAGTCGCGCTGAGCTACTCCGAGTTAAAGAGCTGAACTCAATTTTAGTTTATCAAGTCATCGGAGCCATCAGTGCTTATACGTACCGTGATGGTGGCCCTGCGCCGCCCCTATACATTTGTAGTGATGGCCTTGCTCGTCTTGATCGTCGGCCCTTTAACTGCGTTGCGTACGCCGACCGATATTTTTCCGGAAATTCGGATACCAGTGATTGCTGTGGCATGGCAGTACACAGGGTTACCGCCAGACCAGATGGCGGGGAGGATCTCTACGGTCTTTCAACGTCTGTTGACAGCTTCGGTCAACGACATCGAGCACATTGAGTCCAACACCTATCCTGGTGTGGGGGTGGTGAAGATTTTCTTTCAACCGGGTGTCGACATTGCTGTTGCAAACGCACAGATCACGGCTGCGTCACAAGTCGCGTTGCGGCAGATGCCCGCTGGCATCCAGCCTCCTGTGATCCTCAACTACAACGCGGCTACTGTACCGATCCTGCAACTGGCGCTTTCGGGGGATGGCTTATCGGAGCAGCAACTCTTTGACTTGGGTATGAACACCGTTCGCACTCCTCTGATTACAGTGCCAGGTGTAGTAATGCCTTTGCCCTATGGTGGCAAGCAACGCCAAGTTCAGATTGACGTCAACCCTGAGGCGCTCCAGGCACGGGGGCTATCGGCTCAGGATGTATCCGCTGCTTTAGCTGCCCACAATATCCTGATTCCGATTGGGACACAGAAGATCGGAGAGCTCGAGTACACCCTGCAACTCAACGGTGCACCGTCGGTGATCGATGATTTGGGCCTTTTGCCTGTCAAGGTGGTGGGCGGCAGCACGATCTACCTTCGCGACGTTGCGGACGTCCATGACGGCAATGCTCCACAGACCAACATTGTCCACGTAGACGGTAGTCGCTCGGTGCTGATGTCAGTGCTCAAGAATGGATCGGCGTCGACGTTGGCCATCGTCGATGGCATTCGAGCTCAAATCGAAGCGCTGAAGCCAGGTTGGCCGGAGGCGCTGGTTGTCCAACCGATCAACGACCAATCGCTGTTTGTGCGTGCGGCGATCAAGGGTGTCGTTCTCGAAGGAGCCATCGCCGCTGCGCTGACCAGCGTGATGATCTTATTGTTCCTTGGTAGCTGGCGCTCGACAGTGATCATCGCAGTGTCGATTCCGCTGGCGATTCTGGGTTCGTTAATCATCCTTGCTTCTTTAGGTGAAACTCTCAATCTGATGACGCTTGGCGGTTTAGCTCTGGCGATTGGCATTCTGGTGGATGACGCTACTGTGACCATCGAGAACGTCAACTGGCACCTGGAGCAGGGTAAGGATGTCGAGACGTCGATATTGGACGGAGCACGTCAGATTGTTACGCCGGCTTTCGTGTCGCTGCTTTGCATCTGTATCGCGTTTGTTCCGATGTTCTTTCTCGAAGGCGTTTCGCGGTATCTGTTCGTACCTATGGCTGAAGCAGTGATCTTCGCAATGATCTGTTCCTTCATCCTGTCCAGGACATTGGTACCGACAATGGCCAAGTACCTGCTTAAGCCGCATCAGGTACACCAGGAGCCTCAGCAAGGGTTGCGTAATCCGCTGGTGCGTTTTCAGCAAGGGTTTGAGAACCGTTTTGACCAACTGCGCCAGCGCTATCAGCTCGTGCTCGAAGGTGCACTGCGCCGTCGCAAAGTGTTCTTGCTGGGATTCATGGCGGTGGTGACACTCTCGTTCGGCCTCGTGCCGTTCATTGGTAGCAACTTCTTTCCGTCGGTGGATTCTGGGCAAGTGCTGATGCATGTCAGGGTTCCGGTAGGTACTCGAGTGGAAGAGACCGCCTCACGGTTCGCGGAAATAGAAGAGGCGATACGGAGCATCATTCCGGCCGAGGAGATTACTACCCTGGTCGATAACATTGGCCTTCCGCCAAGCAACATCAACCTGACGTACAACAACACCGGCGTAATGGGTTCCCAGGATGGCGATTTCCAGATTGCGTTGCGCTCTGGCCATAAGCCCACGGCGGACTATGTGAAGAAACTGCGAGAAGTGTTGCCTGAACGGTTTCCCGACAGCACGTTTTCATTCCCACCGGCGGATATCGTCAGTCAAATTCTTAACTTTGGTGCCCCTGCGCCTATTGATATTCAGATCCGAGGCAACAACGTAGAAGCGAACTTCGCCTATGCACAAGACTTGCTCAAGCGAATCCGCACGGTGCCGGGGCTGGCCGATGCGCGCATCCTGCAATCGAACAAGGCGCCGGTCTTCAATGTCGACCTAGATCGCACTCAGGCTCAGTTGCTGAGCTTGACCACTCGAGATGTCACCAACAGCCTGGTCGTCAATCTAGCAGGGAGCAGCCAGGTGGCACCCACCTATTGGCTCAATCCCGCCAACGGCGTGAGTTACCCCATCGTGCTACAGACGCCGCAGCTGAAAATGGACTCGCTAGCAGCCCTGGCTAATTTGCCTGTCGGTAATGGCAGCGCCTCAAACGTCACTACTCTGGGCGCGGTCGCAGACTTTGAGCGAACAACCGGCAGCGGGATGGTCAGCCAGTACAACGTCCAACCGATGGTACAAATTCATGCGGCAACCCAAGACCGTGATCTCGGGGCTGTTGCGAAGGACATCCGTCAGATCATCGCGCAAATGGTCAATGAGGTACCGCGCGGCAGCACGGTCAACCTTATGGGACAGGTGCAGACTATGGAGCGCGCGTTTTCGGGGTTGCTGTACGGTCTGCTAGGCGCAGTTGTATTGATCTACCTGTTGATCATTGTCAACTTTCAATCCTGGGTTGACCCCGCTGTCATTGTCTCCGGCCTGTCCGCTGCGCTGGCGGGCATCGTCTGGATGCTCTTCGCCACGGGCACCACATTGTCCGTTCCTGCGTTAACCGGCGCGATCATGTGCATGGGCGTTGCGACTGCCAATAGTGTGCTGGTGATCAGTTTCGCCCGCGAGCGTTTACAGGAACTGCGAGATGCGAACGCAGCAGCGCTGGAAGCTGGGATTGCACGTTTGCGGCCCGTACTGATGACCGCGTTGGCAATGATGCTCGGCATGCTCCCCATGGCGTTGGGGATGGGCGAGGGCGGTGAGCAGAACGCCCCGCTGGGACGAGCAGTCATTGGTGGTTTGCTGTTTGCAACTGTCGCAACGTTGTTATTTGTGCCGGTGCTATTCAGCTTGGCTCACCGCAACGATTTCCGCACTGAACCCAAGCGGCACTTTGTTCCTGGAGCAATCTGATATGTCTGTCAAAGCCCCCACAAATACCAGCGGATCCGGTCGTCTTCTGTTCGCTGTCTGTGCGATTGCGACTGCTGCTGTGATTGTCGCCGTCGGATTGGCGAGTCGCCATTCCCAAGCGGATCAATTGGAGCAGATGGCAGAGCGCAAACGGATCGCTACGGTTGCATTGGTAGTACCCAGCCTAGTGACGCCGGCGTCTCTGCAACTGCCCGGGCGCATCGAAGCATGGTCACGCGCGCCGCTGTATGCGCGCGTCAGTGGGTACCTGAAGGGTTGGGAGAAGGACATAGGGTCTACGGTCAAGGCCGGACAGCTTTTGGCCGAGATCGATGCCCCGGATTTAGACCAGCAACTACGCCAAGCCCGCGCACAGCTGACCACCTCCCGCAGCGAAATGGCGCTCGCCAGTACCACGGCCAAACGCTGGGAGCAATTGCGAGAGAGCGAAGCGGTATCGCTTCAGGAAGTCGAAGAACGGCGTGGTGATCTTGCCACCAAACGATCTCAAGTCAATGAAGCTCAGGCCAATGTGGATCGGCTACAGGCGCTGCAGGGCTACACCCGAATCGTGGCACCGTTTGATGGAGTGGTGACCGCCCGCAATACAGATGTTGGAGCGTTGATTAACGTGGGTATGACAGCAGGAAGCGAGCTATTCGTTGTCTCTGATGTGAGCCGGTTGCGTGTTTATGTCAGCGTCCCTCAGCGGCAGCTCACTTGGGTAAAAGTGGGTAATCGAGCCAAGCTAAGCGTTCCTGAGCGACCAGGTAAAACATTTGAGGCCACGGTGCAATCCTTGGCTCAGGCGGTGGATGTTGGGTCTGGCGCGATGCGCGTCCAGCTCAGTGTGGAAAATGAAGGTGGAGACCTGCTGCCGGGATCATTTGCCACTGTTCAGTTTGAAGGCGCGCTTGTGCCCAATACGCTCAGCTTGCCGCCTAGTGCCCTTATTGTAGGCAAAAGTGGAGTACAGGTGGCGACCTTGGACAACGCTGGAAAAGTGTTGCTGAAAAAGGTCACGGTCGCCCGCGACCACGGCACTTATGTAGAGCTCGCTGAAGGTGTCAGCCAAGCCGATCAGGTCATTGCGAATCCGCCCGACGGATTAAGTTCGGGCGACCAGGTGCGAATTGCACAGTCAGGCGTCACTGCAGCGAAATAGCACAACAGTGATTGCATTCACCGGTACCCAAGGGATGCCTTCTTGTGTACAGAGCGCATCTTCAGCATGACCCTTCTTAGATGCATGGGAGATTGACATGGCTATGACAAGACGTACGACCTTGTTGGCAATGACTGCTTTTGCAGCGATACCCAGTCTGGGGTTTGGAGCGGGGAGCGGCTCCGGTAGCAAGACTGTCACCAAGCCTCTGCGAATCGGTGTGATTGGCGCAGGTTGGCTCGGTGGTACGGTCGGCCGCTGCTGGGTCAAAGCGGGTCATGAAGTGTTTTTCTCGACCCGACATCCCGAGGAGCTGGAATCCTGGGTAAAACCGTTGGGATCACGTGCTTCATTCGGCACGCCACAGCAAGCGGCTGAGTTCGGCGACATCATATTGATCGCTATTCCCTATGAGGCGATACCCGATCTAGGCCGTGATTTGGGCACCTACTTGCGGGGCAAGATCGTACTCGACGCCTGCAATCCCTCTGGATCGAGCAGTAGTACGCTGGCTCAGGAGGCATTGGCCGAAGGTGCAGCCGTCACCACCGCCAAATACCTTCCGGGTTCGCGAGTGGTCAGGGCTTTCAGTGCAGTAGATGCAACTTCTATCGAAGCATCTTTTTCTGGAAATGGATTCAAGCTTGGCGTGCCCATTGCCAGCGACGACGATGCCGCCTTGCAAGTAGTTGCACAACTTGTGCGGGACGCTGGGTGCGCTCCGGTCATTGTCGGCGGGCTGAAGCAGGCTGTCAGCTTTCAGCGCGGCGGCCCAGGGTTTCGGGCCAACACCTCTGAGCCCGAGCTACGTCGTCTGCTTGGCTTGTAACCATCGAGCAACTTTTAATGAGTGATCACCTTCAGCGGCTCTATGCACTCTGAGTAAAAGCACTACCCTCGGTAGCGCAATGCATCCACCAAGAGTGCGAATGCTGGGGATGTCTGACGTCGGTTTGGATAATAAAGGTGGAAACCTGGAAATTGGGGGCTCCAGTCTTCGAGCACGCGGATCAGCCGGCCGTTCGCGACGTAGGAGGCCACGATGTCCGTGGGTACGTAACTCAGCCCAAAGCCGTCCAGTGCCGCGTCCAGTAAATGATAAACACCGTTGTAGGTAATTTGCCCTGAAACACGAACGTTGAGAGCCTCGTTGTCTTTTTTAAACTCCCACGCGTACAGACCACCATTTGTGGGTAAGCGCAGGTTGTTGCATTGATGTTGTACGAGATCGCGAGGCGTCTGTGGTAACGCACGATTGGCAAAATAAGCAGGAGACCCTACTACCGACATGCAAATGTCCGGGCCAATTCGAGTGGCAATCATGCCTTCGGCTACGTCTTCGCCGAGCCTGACGCCAGCATCGAAGCCTTGCGCTGCGATATCGACGAAGTTGTAGTCGCAGCAAACCTCCACAGAGATATCCGGATACTCCGGTAAGAACGTTTTCAGCACCGGGCGCAGTACCAAGTCCAATGAAAAGTCCATTGCGTTGATGCGGATCTTCCCGGTGGGTGTATCTCTCAGGTCACTGAGTAGGGCTAGCTCGTGCTCGATTTCCTCGAAACGAGGGCCGACTCTTTTCAGCAGTCGTTCGCCTGCTTCGGTGGGCGATACGCTGCGCGTGGTACGGGTCAGTAAGCGCAGTCCCAAGCGAGCTTCCAGGGCCCGTACGGTATGACTAAGGGCCGATTGAGATACGCCTAGTTTGGCTGCTGCCTTAGTGAAACTGCGCTCGCGGGCTACTGCAAGAAAGGCAAGCAGGTCGTTGGCATTTTCCCGAAGCATTGATGAGTCCAGTTCATGAGGTTATTTGGATTCTACCCACTAATCAGCTTTATCAGTAAAGGCTACATTCAAAATCTGGGCTATCCCTGCTATGGACATCAATCGAGGACACCCTATGCCCGCTATTCGCCTCTCCGCGCTCAGCGTCAAATTGAAATCTGCGAGTTTGTTTCAAACGATCGGTGCGGCATTGATGCTCTTTGCACTCAATGCTAATGGCGAAAATCGTCCATTGGTGACCGTTTCGCAGGCGGGGTCTCAGCCGTCGACGTTGGGCCCAGCTGAATACTTCACCGGAAAAGTGTGGATTGACGCACGGTTCCAAGGAACAGATGGGGCTCGAGTCAGCGGAGGAACAGTAACTTTTGAGCCTAGTGCTCGTACCGCATGGCACACCCACCCTTTGGGCCAAACGTTGATAGTGACTGCCGGTGTCGGATTGGTGCAGCAAAAGGGCCTGGCAACTCAAGTCATTCGCCCAGGCGACACTGTATGGATACCACCTGGCGCCAAGCACTGGCATGGCGCAACGCCTACCAATGGCATGAGCCATGTCGCAATCGCCGAGTTGCTCGAAGGCAGCGCTGTTCAATGGCTAGAGCAAGTGTCCGACGAAGATTACGCCAAAGCCTTGTGATTCTCACCCGGCAGCCAACGTAGCTGCGCCCGTTTAAAGGTGAAACCTGATGACAGAAACCAGAGATTTAAACAAACCCGAAGGTTCGCCGGCTGTTGAGGCGTCGGGCGTCACACCTTCGCGCCGCAACTTTCTTAAGTTTGGCGTTTCAGGAATCGCCGCCGCGACGGTGTCGACCTGGATCCCTGACAGCGTCGTTGCTGCCCAACTAGCACCACAGGTGATCGATGACGAAGGCGCGCCCAGAGTGGGTGAACGACGTATCCAGCTCACTGTGAATGGGCAGCTGCATAAACTCAATGTTCCGGCTAACGCGATACTGCTGGATGTCTTGCGTGACCGCCTGCAACTGACCGGCACCAAGAAGGGCTGCGACCACGGGCAGTGCGGCGCGTGTACCTTGCTGGTTAACGGTGTTGCGATTAACTCTTGCCTTTCAATCGCCATGCAGCACGACGGAGACAGCATCACCACCATTGAAGGCTTGTCCCAAGGCGACGATCTACATCCTGTACAGGAAGCTTTTTGGGATCACGATGCCTACCAATGTGGCTACTGCACCTCAGGCCAGATCATGAGCGCTGTGGCACTACTCAATGACCCGAATATCGGCACCGACGACGCCAGCGTCAAGGAAGCTATGAGCGGTAATATCTGCCGCTGTGGTGCCTACAAGAACATCCTCGCAGCAATTCAGTCGGCACGCGGGAAGATGGGAGGTGCGGTCTGATGCGTACTTTTGACTATGCCCGCGCGCAATCGCCTGCTCAGGCTATCAACAGCCATGCCGCACCGGGCCTGCCGTTCTATCTGGCAGGCGGTACTACGTTGCTGGATCTGGTAAAGCTGAATGTCATGCAGCCTGACCGCCTGGTGGATATCAATCATCTCACCCTCAAGCAAATCGAGCCGCTTGCTGATGGCCGCGTTCGCATTGGTGCGCTGGTCAGCAATACCGAGCTGGCGAACCATTCGCTGATCCGCGATCACTATGCCGTGTTGTCTCAGGCGATTCTGGCCGGTGCCTCTACACAACTTCGCAACAAAGCCACCACCGGTGGGAACGTCATGCAGCGCGTTCGCTGCAACTACTTTCGCGACGGTGTATCACCCTGCAACAAGCGCCAGCCTGGATCCGGCTGTGCGGCTATGGGGGGTCACAACCGCAGCGTTCATGCCGTGCTCGGTACCAGCGAGCGCTGCATCGCGACCCACCCTTCGGATATGTGCGTGGCAATGGCCGCCATTGGCGCGCAGGTGACGGTGCAGGGCCCAAATGGGATACGCGAGATACCCTTTGGTGATTTCCATATGCTGCCGGGTCAGACACCCTGGGTCGAACATGCGCTCGAGCCACACGAACTCATCACTCATGTGACCTTGGATGCACCACTGGTGAATAGTCGCTCGGCCTACCTGAAACTGCGTGACCGAGATTCCTATCAGTTTGCCTTGGCTTCGAGTGCCGTCATTGTCGTGATGGACGGCCGGCGTATTACTGATGCCCGGATTGCCTTGGGTGGGGTGGGCACTAAGCCTTGGCGAGCTCTTGAAGCAGAGCGTGCCCTGGTCGGCCAGAAAGCCGATATTGCGTTGTTTACGCAGGTGGGGGAGCGCGCCATGCAGGGCGCCCGCGCTTATGAACATAACACGTTCAAGATCCCACTCGGCCAACAGGTCGTGATTCGCAACCTCCGCGATCTGACAGCATAGGAGTGCACTCTGATGAGCCAGTCTATAATCGGCACGCCATATAAACGTATCGACGGTCGCCTCAAAGTCACGGGCGCAGCACGGTATGCCGCAGATCATTCCTTTCCAGATATGGCTTATGCCTACGGCGTCTACAGTACGATCGCCAATGGACGAGTCGTGGCAATCGACGACACACAGGCACGTGCGATGCCGGGCGTGGTCGCCGTTCTGCACCATGGCAATTTTCCCCCGTTGCACCGCACACCTGATGTAGCGATGACGTTCAAAGACATTCTCAGCGCCGCCAAGGTCGACGAGCGTCGATTGCCTTTCGAGGATGACAAAGTCGCCTATCCTGGCCAGTTTGTAGCGTTAATTGTGGCTGATACCTTCGAGCAGGCCAGAGCGGCAGCGCAACAGGTGAAGGTCGAATATGCCGAAAGTCCGCCAATCACCAACCTCAAAGACGCACTGCAGCAAAATGGTGCTCGCGAGGGGGGGCGAGGGCACAGCCGAGGCGATCCGGAGGCAGGCTGGCAAGCAGCTGCCACCCGGCTTGACCAGACCTATACCACGCCGGTCGAAACCCACAGCCCGATGGAAATGCACGCCACTACAGCGTATTGGCGCGACGGCAAGTTGTATGTCTATGAGGGCACGCAGGGCGTCGTCAATCACCGCAACGTGCTGGCGAATGTCTTCGACCTGCCTCCAGACCGCGTTGAAGTGCATGCGCCCTTCATCGGTTCAGGGTTCGGCAGCAAACTGTGGCCGTGGCCTCACTCGATAGCAGCCTGCGCTGCCGCCAAGGTCGTGAAGCGTCCTGTGCAATTGATGCTGCCCAGGGCGCAGATGTTTACCACCGCAGGGCATCGCCCTGAAACCTTGCAGCGCATCCGTCTTGCTACGGATGGGGAAAGCAAGCTGGTGTCGATTCGGCATGAGTCATTCAATAGTACTTCCACCACCGATGCTTATACCGAAGCATGCGGCGGCGTCACGCGTAGCCTTTATTCCTGTGCGAACGTGCTGGTAAATCATAAGAACAGCCCGCTTAATCGAGGCACTCCGACGTCAATGCGTGCACCTGGCGCTGCGCCTGGCCTGTTTGCGCTGGAGTCGGCGATCGACGAGTTGGCGTTACTGCGTGGTATTGATCCGCTAGCGTTTCGCAAGCTGAACTTGGCCACCCGTGACGAAAGCCTCAATCTGGAATGGTCGAGCAATCACCTGCCGGAAGCGATTGATACCGCCGCCGAACGATTTGGCTGGCACGCACGCAATGCAGCGGTTGGGTCAATGCGTGACGGTGATGAAGTCATTGGCTATGGCATGGGCGCCTGCAATTGGGAGGCCTTCCAAGTGCCGACTGACGCCCGTGTGATTATTCGCTCAGATGGCACCGTGCTTGTTCAATGCGGACAGCAAGATATCGGCACCGGCACCTATACAGTGGTAGCGCAGACCGTCGCTCAACTGACTGGCCTGCCGTTCGAACGTATTGAGGTCGAACTGGGCAGCTCCACGTTCCCGCCGGGCGCGTTGGCCGGTGGTTCCTGGGCCACGGCAAGCATCCTGCCGGCAATCGCTGGCGCCACACGAGCTGCGCTTACCAAGCTGCGTGAGTACGCGGTGATGAATGGAGGGCTTCTTTCTGGTGCTGAAGCCAACGGCCTTGCCGTCGAAGGTGGCCATCTCGTCAAGGGGGATTTGCGGGTGAGTTTCGCCGAGGTACTGCGTCACCAACGCATCGCTCGCGCTGAGGGCAACTTCCAGAGCGGGGCCAAGGGCGGCGATTTTTCCTATCGCTCCTTTGGTGCGCACTTTGTCGAAGTCCGCTGGGATCCTGGCGTCTCGCGCCTGCGTGTAGCACGGGTGGTCAGTGCCATCGATGTGGGCAAGGTGGTTAATCCACTCGCGGCACGCAATCAGGTCGAAGGGGCAATCATCATGGGTCTCGGTATGGCGCTGTTTGAAGCATCGGAAAACGATCAGCGCACTGGCTTGCCGGTTAACAACAACTACGCCGAATACGTAGTGCCTGTGCATGGCGATTTGCCTAATATCGACGTCACCTTGTTGGACTACCCGGACTATAACCTCAGTGAGTTTGGTGCGCGCGGTATCGGAGAAATCGGTGTTACAGGCTTGGCGGCGGCGGTGGCCAATGCCGTTTACCACGCCACTGGAAAACGCATTCGCAGTTTGCCGATTACCAAGGAAAAGCTGATGACTATTTAAGGATCGATGCTATGGAACAGCTTGATCTTCAGGTCATTCAGCAGGCCCGAGCCTGGATCGCACAAGGCCAGCCTGTATGGCTTTGCACGGTGCTTGCCACTTTTGGCTCTGCACCGCGTGGGCCAGGGGCAATGCTGGCCTGTCTGAGTTCCGGCGAGAATCGGGGCTCACTGTCTGGCGGATGTATCGAGGATGATTTTGTTGAGCGGGTCGCTGGTCAATTCTTCAAACCGGGTAGCCAAGTTATCCGCTATGGCGAGGGTGGTTTGACTCCTAACCTAGCCTTGCCCTGCGGTGGCGTTCTGGACGTGCTTGTGGAGTATCTGGCCCCGACCAACGATACCGACGAGCATCTCGCGGCTGTTGAGGCAGCGCTCTCTGGGGCGGGCTTGATAACTCGCCAAGTGCTGCTCGGCACTGAGCTCTGTCGCATCGGCCCTGGCAGCATGGATACAGCCAGAGTTGATGTCGGTGTTGAACAGGTCGCGATTCGAATGGGGGCTGTTCAACGCTTGCTGCTGGCCGGCCTTTCGCCCGTCGCGGAGTTCTGTGCCAGTTACGCAATTGCGCTGGGCTATGAGGTGATTCTGTGCGAACCACGGGAGGAGGTGATTGGCGGATTTAGATTGCCTGGCGTTGAAGTGCATGAGGTGCTGCCGGCGGTCTACATCGCCAACGGCGGATGCCATGCTTCGACAGCGGTGGTAGCTCTGACGCATGATCCTCGCCTGGACGACCTGACGCTGCTTGAGGCAGTACGAACCCAGGCGTTCTATATCGGTGCCATGGGCTCGCAGCGCACAAGCAGCAAGCGACTTGAGCGTTTGGCTCGAATTGGTGGGCTTGATGCCGTGAGCCTTAATAGGATTCATGCCCCCATTGGTCTTCGCTTGGGCAGCAAAACCCCGGCAGAAATCGCATTGGCAGTGATGGCCGATATTCTACGAGTATCAAATGGCATACAGCGTCACGCGCTGTAGGAGGGCATCCGATTCGCTCTCTCAGTTCATTGCTGCAAGGGCGCCTCAACAACGGAGTAGGCCAGAACCGTATCAGGCGACCGCGCCCCCTGGGCCTTGATCGCTAAGACGACCTTGTTGAGCTCTGAGGCAAAAGACGGCGCGCTTGCCAGTATATGGGCAGTTGGCGTCTGCTTATCTCCCGCGAGAGGGTTTCTGTCATCCCTGACGACCCTTAATTCGGCGGAATGATTGACTTACTGCCCGACCATTTTCATAGCCGCCTCAGGCAATCGATCACCCTGCACCTGGATTTTTGATGTCTCTGCATCGATCTCAACAAGATCGTCCTGGGTCAGTTCGAGTTCGACGGCCATCAGGTTTTCTTGAAGGCGATGTTGCTTGGTGGTACCTGGAATCGGAACAATCCAGGGCTTTTTGGCGAGCAACCAGGCTAGAGCGATTTGTGCCGGCGTTGAGCCTTTGCGATCGGCTATACGTTTTATCGCTGTAACCAATGCCGCATTAGCTCTTCGCGCTTCCGGTGTGAAGCGAGGTACGACATTACGGAAGTCCGTTGGATCGAAGGCAGTGTTCTCGTCGATCTTCCCGGTCAGAAATCCTGCGCCAAGTGGGCTGAACGGCATGAACCCGATATTGAGCTCTTCGAGCACAGGCAACAGCTCTTGCTCCGGCGTCCGCCAGAACAACGAGTACTCGCTTTGAACCGCAGCAACTTTTTGCACTGCGTGGGCGCGGCGAATGGTTTGGATACCAGCTTCCGAAAGCCCGAAGTGTCCAACTTTACCTTCGGCAATGAGTTGCTGTACCGCGCCGGCGACGTCTTCAATCGGAACTGCAGGATCAACACGGTGCTGATACAGGAGGTCAATACGGTCGGTGCGCAAACGTTTAAGGGACGCCTCCACGACGGCCTTAATATGCTCCGGACGGCTGTCGGTACCACTGCGGCGTTCGCCCGTTTCCAAGTCGATGTCGAAGCCGAATTTGGTGGCGATGACCACCTTGTCCCTGATAGGTGCCAATGCGTTGCCTAGCAATGTTTCATTGACGAATGGGCCGTAAGCTTCTGCCGTATCGAACAAAGTAACGCCCTGATCATGCGCCGTGCGTATCAGCTTGATCATCTCCGCGGAGTCTGCTGCTGGGCCATAGCCAGAGCTCATGCCCATGCAGCCCAAGCCCAAGGCGGAAACCGTCAGTCCATCGCTTAGCGTTCTAGTCTTCATATTTTCGCTCGGATTGAGTGGAGGTGGTCATGACTGGATAAATAGCAATTTATCCAGTCATGACGACGCGCACTAGCCGGGTAACTCGAGACGGGCCTATGAGATGAATTCATCAATGCCTAACCACTGCACGGTGTGCATCGACCTCACTGGCGGGAAGCGAAAACTTCCTTGAGCACCGGCACAGCTGACATCGCCTTAGGCCAGCCAACGTAGAACGCTAAATGCGTCACCACCTCGGCGGCCTGGGCTTGGCTCAGGCCGTTGTCCATGGCTCGGTTGAGGTGGAACGGTAGCTGCGCCGACTGACCCTGGGCAATCAGTGCTGCGACAGTGATTAAGCTGCGGTCTCGGGCGCTGAGAGTGCTTTGCCGCCAAAGATCACCGAACAACACGTCATTGGTATACCGGGCCAGCTCCGGAGCAACGCCTCCTACACCTGCTTCAACAGCGGCCCGGCGTTTTACTTCGCTCTCTGGATCGAGTGTCAGGGGATCGGCTGTTAGTGGCTGAATCTGATCGGCTGGAATGTTTCGCTCGCTGAATATCTGCTTGGCGACACCGGCCGCGGACATCGCGTTAGGCCAGCCAGAGTAGAACGCGAGATGGGTAATCAAGGCACTGATCTCACTTGGCTTAAGGCCATTATCGAGCCCCAGTTTGATGTGACCTGTGAGTTGCGGAATCTGGCCGCTGGCAATCAGGGCAGACAAAGTAATCAGGCTACGATCTCGCGGTATTAGCTCTGCACGTTTCCACACTTCGCCGAACAGTAGTTCAGTGGTGTATTTGTATAGCTGCGGGGTGACTTCGAGGACGTCGGGTGACGGCTTCGGATCAGGACGCGGCTGACCTTGATCGGCATCCACGGCTGCGGCAAAGAGGAGGGTGGCGAAAGTCGTAGCGGTGAGCATTTTCATCGAGCGTTCCTAAAGAAGTTTCGAAGTATTCGCGGGCCTGGATCTGTTGCCCGCGAATCTGAGGGGATGCGATCGGTCAGGCTCGCTCAGGCGCTGGCAACGAACCCATATCAATGACAAATCGATAGCGCACATCGGCACGCTCCATCCGGTCAAAGGCGTCGTTGATCTGATCCATGCGGATCATTTCGCACTCCGGCAAGATGTTTTTTTCGGCGCAAAGGTCGAGCATTTCTTGGGTTTCTTGAATACCGCCGATCGGCGAGCCGGCGATGCGTCGCCGACCGAGAATCATCGGCACTGTGTTCTGCTCTTCCATCGGCCCGACTTGGCCAACCATCACGAGGGTTGCATCAACGTCTAGCAGCGACACATAGCCATCGAGCTGATGCTTGACCGGCACCGTATCGATGATCAGATCGAAACTTGAAGCAGCAGCGGCCATCGCAGCGCTGTCGCTCGATGGTAGAAGGCGTGTGGCACCTAGGGCTAGTGCGTCGGCTTCCTTGTCCCGCGTGCGGCTGATAACGGTGACCTGAGCTCCCATACCCACGGCCAATTTGACTGCCATATGACCCAGGCCGCCGAGACCGATTACACCAACGCGGCTGCCAGGAGCGACGTTCCAGGTACGCAGCGGGGAATATGTGGTGATTCCGGCGCACAGCAAAGGAGCGACCTTGGACAGGTCAAGGCTTTCCGGGACGCTCAGTACAAACTCCTCACGCACCACCAAATGCTTGGAATAACCGCCGAGCGTGTTTTGACCGCTCACCCGATCCTTGCCGTTGTAGGTGTTGGTATTGCCTTCGCGGCACAGTTGTTCTTCGCCTTTGCGGCACTGATCACACGTCATGCATGAGTCAACCATGCAGCCGACCGCTACGGCGTCACCGATCTTGTAGCGGTTTACTTCGTTTCCGATCGCGGTGACGCGGCCAACAATTTCGTGTCCTGGCATCGCGGGGTAGACCGTCCAGCCCCAATCGTTACGAGCGGTATGGAGGTCAGAGTGACAGACGCCGCAGTAGAGCACTTCCATGGCGACGTCGTTAGGGCGCAGCTCTCTGCGATCGAACCGCATGGGCGCGAGAGGGCTTTGGGGCGTTTGTGCGGCGTAACCAATGGTCTTCATTGCATACCTCCAACATTTGAAACGAATGAATAGACCTACCCATGGTAGGCAGCTGACATCCTTTGATTAAGAGGCATAACCTGCATGGAGTTATGAGCCTTGCTCACCAATAAGTCGGGAGGCCGTGCAGTTATGACATCATGCAATTGATGTGAGATAAGCTATACAGCGATCACTATATGAATGAGGTTCATAAATGGCGCGCGAAGGGTATGGCGACTTGTTGGCGTTTTTAGCAGTCGCGCGGGAACGCAGCTTTACGCGCGCAGCCGCTCAGCTCGGCGTTTCGCAGTCGGCCCTGAGTCATACTATCCGCGCGCTGGAATCCCGGCTTGGCGTGCGTTTGCTCACACGAACTACCCGAAGCGTGGCGCCTACCGACGCGGGAGAGCAGTTGTTCAACAAGCTGGCGCCGCGCTTCGAAGAGATCGAGGCCGACCTTGCCGAAGTTGTCGAACTGCGTGATTCGCCTCGCGGCACATTGCGCATATCGGCTACTGATTACGCTGCGAACGCGGTGCTGTGGCCGCGACTGGCGGACTTCATACCGCGCTTTCCCGATATCAAGATCGAAATCACGACCGACTATGGCCTGACCGATATCGTTGCCGAACGCTATGACATTGGCGTGCGCTTGGGCAATCAGGTCGCCCAGGACATGATTGCCGTCCGGATCGGCCCCGACCTTCGCATGGCAATGGTTGCCTCGCCAGCATATCTGCACGCGCATTCGGCGCCGCAGGTTCCGGAAGACCTAGCTGGGCATAACTGCATCAACCTGAGGCTCCCTACCCATGGGGGGTGTTACTCATGGGAACTGGTTAACGGTGACCGCGAGTTGCGGGTTCGGGTGCAGGGCCAACTCACGTTCAATGGCACGTACCCAATGCTTGCTGCCGCACTGGATGGATGCGGAGTGGCATATCTGCCTGAGGATCTGGTTAAAGAGCACGTTGCAGCCGGCCGTCTTCGTTGGGTGCTGGAGGAGTGGTTCCCGACCTTTCCGGGCCTGCACATTTACTACCCGAGCCGGCGGCAGTCTTCACGGGCACTTAGTCTCGTCGTGGAAACGCTGCGCTACAAGGCGTAGATCATTCATGATTGGTTTTCATGGCCGTATCCTTTTTTTGCACCTTAATCACCAATTCGAATGGAGCTAGGATCAATTCATCTATTCAACGCCGTTGAGGTTTAATGATGAATTACCGTTATCTGGGCCGCAGCGCCCTGAAAGTATCGCCTTTGTGCCTAGGCGCCATGATGTTCGGCGGCGAGACGAACGAAGCTACCAGTAAGCGCATCATCGACAAGGCAGGTGCTGCCGGCATCAACTTCATTGACACCGCAGACGCCTACCACGCTGGGCGTTCCGAAGAAGTCGTCGGCCGTTCCATTGCGGCTCAGCGTGACAACTGGGTGGTGGCGACCAAGTTCGGTTATCCGTCGTCGGCCGACGCTGGCCCGAATCAACAGGGTCAGTCGCGCAAGTGGATTATCCAGAATGTCGAGGCTAGCCTTAAACGTTTGGGCACCGACTATATCGATATCCTGTATTTCCACCGCACCTTGACAGATGCACCGATGGAAGAGGGCTTACGCGCGATCGACGACCTGATTCGCCAGGGAAAGATCCGCTATTACGGGGCTTCTAATTTCCACGGCTGGAAAATCGCCGAGATGGTACGGATTGCCGATTCGTTGGGCATCCAGCGGCCAACAGTCAGCCAGCCGTTGTATAACATCGTCAATCGTATTGCCGAAGTAGAGCAATTGCCGGTCGCAGGCAATTACGGTATTGGGGTTGTTCCATACAGCCCGCTCGCCCGAGGCGTTCTCAGCGGTAAGTACCCAGTGGATGCGCCGCCGCCGGCTGATACAAGGGCAGGGCGCGGTGACAAGCGTATCCAGCAGACTGAATGGCGTCCGGAATCTTTAAAGATTGCGAAGACCATCGCCCAGCATGCTACTGATCGGGGTACTACTTCCGTTGCATTTGCCATCGCTTGGGTGCTGAAAAATCAGCTGATCAGTGCAGCAATTGCAGGCCCTCGCACTGAGGCTCACTGGGACAGCTACATAGAAGCTTTAGGGCTGGAGCTGGGGCCGGATGACGAAAAGCTGGTCGACAGCTTGGTTGTGCCAGGTCATGCATCGACCCACGGCTTCACTGATCCGGGCTACCCGGTCGAAGGTCGTAAAGTAAGCTAAACACAGTAAGGGAAGGGCAGGCGGCATAGTGGCTGCCTGCTTTTCTACTAGCGCTCTGCAGTTGGCTCATCGCCATGGATTTCGATAACCAACTGACTTTTCGATTTAACCACCCAAAACGCACACACCATACTGGCTGCTCCGAATAATACGATCACTGTCGCCATCGGCTTCGGTGTGCCGTCCGCCAGTACGCCGACTAAGCCCGACCCGATCATCCCTGTTCCGTACTGCAACGCCCCAATCAACGCAGAAACCGCTCCCGCCATATGTGGGAAGCTGTCCAGCGCACCGACTATCGAGTTGGCTACGATCAAACCCGCCGCCGCGACGAACAAGAACAGAGGTGCGACCAATCCCGCCAGTCCACCAACATCGCTCCATGCATCGATCGCCAGCCACAAGCTCGACAGTGCAGCTATCAGTGCTCCCAGTCGCATCAATCGATCCGTGCCTACTTGTCTTACTAGCCTGGCGTTGAGCTGATTAGCTAGCATGATTCCTACGATACCAACACCAAACAGTACTCCGTAGGCCTGCGGGGATACGTGATAGTAATCAATGTACGCGAAAGGCGTTCCCGCAATGTAGGCGTACATCCCCCCATAGAAGAATCCGCCTGCCGAGGCATAACCTACTACGCGGCGATCTATCAGTAATTGTCCATATCGGCGAAGGGCACTGCACAGCGTGGCTTGATTGCGGCGCTCGATAGGAAGGGTTTCCGGAAGCGTATACAGGGCAGCGAGTGTGGCAATGCCAAATACCGCCAAGGCCCAAAAAATAGAATGCCAGGAGCCTAATTTAAGAATTAACCCGCCAATGCTTGGGCCCAATAGAGGGGCAACAGCCATGACCGTCATCAGGGTCGACAGCATTTGCGCAGCCCTGTGCCCCTCATAAAGATCACGAATCATTGCACGAGCCAACACGACACTTGCACATGCGCCAGCAGCCTGAACTGCACGCCAACCAATCATCATTGGCGCCGTCGTCGATAGGGCACAGCCGACGGAGCCCGCAATAAACAGCAGCAACCCCAATGCGACTGGCAGCCGTCGTCCATACCGGTCGCCGACTGGCCCCCATAATAATTGACCTAGGCTGAAGCCGATCAGGTAGCCGGAAATCGTAAGCTCCAGCTGGCCCGCGTTAGCGTGCAGCGACTTAGCCATGGCGGGCATAGCAGGCAGGTAGAGATCTGTTGAGATGGAAGCGAAGGCCATAAGGGCGCTGAGGGTAGCTAGAATCCAGAGCCTTTGTTTGTCGGATGGCTGAACTGTAGCCATGTGGGGATCTGTCGATGGCATGTGCAGCGGTACCCTTGAAATATCTATGACAATACAAGACTGCCGGCGTCCATCTGCGGGCCCCGGCGGTATGTGAAGACTTTGGAATTTAGCGATTAACGTTCTTTTGCAAATGAGCAGGATAGCGATCACCTACGATCTTGATCCGCTCCAAGCCTTCCAAACCACTTTTGCCTAAATGACGTTTCTGCATGTTTCATCTCCTTCGCAAGCAAGTGACTGATAGGTACACTTTAAATTCCTGTGCATAGCTCAACAATTGGCACATTGCTTCATAAGTACCTGAGGGAAACTCACAAATGATCCGTGCTGGACTTCCTGAGTTGACTGCTTTCGTCGCTATTGCGGAACAACGCAGCTTCAGCGGCGCAGCAAAAATTCTTGGTGTGTCCGCTTCGGCGCTTAGCCATTCCATGCGGGGTCTTGAATCACGTTTGGAGTTGCGATTGTTCAACCGCACGACGCGCTCCGTAGCGCTGACGGAGGCCGGTGAGCAACTGTTCAAGCGCGTACAACCACTGTTGGGCGATCTTGAATGCGCAGTTAATGAGGTGACCTCAGAGCGCAACACACCTTCCGGATCGATACGGCTCAGCGCTTCGGAGTCCTCGTTCAAGCCTCTGATCCGTCATGTGATGCCTGGTTTTTTGCAGGATAACCCGCAGATCCATATCGAATGCATTGCTGACAGCCGCCTGGTCGATATCGTCGCTGATGGGTTCGATGCGGGTATTCGCCTTTATGACGACGTGCCGCGTGACATGATCGCGGTGCGTTTCGGCCCCGATATACGATTTGCAGCAGTCGCATCCCCGGAGTACCTGCTTCATCACCCGGAACCTAAAGCTCCCTATGATCTCAAGGCACATCGTTGCATTCGGTTTCGCTTCGCGAGCGGCACCCTGTTTCGCTGGGATCTAGGCCATCAGGGCAGAACGGCCAGCATTGATGTCGATGGGCCAATGACGATGGATAACATCAATTTGATGACGGAGGCCGCGCTAGCAGGCATCGGAATTGCCTGGTTGCCGGAGCATCAAGTTGAAGAACATCTGCTGGCTGGTCGCTTGGTGCATCTGTTGCAAGATTGGGGGCCGTACTACCCAGGCGCGTGCCTGTACTACCCTGCCAACCGGCACCCGCCGATGGCGCTGCGAATGTTCGCCGAGGCGGTACGCGAATGGGCGCGCGGCCAAGAAATAACCCAGCCCAGCACGTGCTGATTTGGTCAACAGCGTCATTCTCACTGAAAACGCAATTGAGTCGATCATTGGGCAGTTGCTGTTCCTACGCTGACAAGCTCGTCCGCACGTTTTCGTGCTAGGTACCAGCCGGTCAACGCCCATAACCCCGCGCATAGCGCACCGATGATGGCGGCTACTACTGCCCCTTGACTCAGCAGGTCAAGAAGGCTTTTGGCCCAACCGCTAATGGCATCACCGGCGCGGTAGATCACGGTATCGATAAAGTTCTTCGCCTTGTACTTGGTTTCGGCATCCAATGGAGCAAACAACATCTCGCGTCCTGGACGGATAAAAGCGTACTCGCCAATTCGGCGTACGATCATCAAGCCGGCGAGCATGGCGAAACTAGGCGCCAACGCGAGGCCAACGAACCCCACGCACACTAGCCCCGGCACCGCGACCAGCAGGCTACTCATCCCAAAACGTTGAGCTAAGCGCCCGGTGATAAAAAGTTGCGAACCCAATGCACCGGCCTGCACCACAAAGTCGATCAGGCCGAACACACGCACTTGTTCTTCGCGCGTAGGGAATTGTTGCGATACCAAGCGGGCCTGCTCGAAATAGAGAAAAGTGCTTGTGGTAGCAAGCAACACCACAAATACGCTAACCATCAGCAAATAGGGTGAGCGCAACACTCGGATCATGCCGCTGAAGGGATTCCCCGCCACCGGGCACTGTGGACTTTCACTTTGCGCGGCTCCGGGACGCCCAGCCCCCCCTGACTCTCGCCAAGCCATCAGGTAGCGCTTCAACGCCAGGGTCATCACTAAGAGCAGTGCACTCAACAACGCCAACCCGGATTGGCCCAGAATGTTGATAAGCAGCGCGCTAGCCATCGGCCCGAGTAAGCCGCCAACACTGGCACCAGCCGCAATGAAAGCGAAGAGGCGCCGCGCCTGTGCACTGTCGAAGACATCGGCCATTAGACTCCAAGCTACCGAAACTACGAACAGGTTATAGACCGAGATCCACACATAGAAGATGCGGGCAAGCCATACGCTGTCATGGTGTTGGGCAAACGCCAGAGCGAAGGCGACAAGGTTAAACGTAAATAGTCCATAGACCCAATCGATGAACTGATGTCGCGGGACTACCGAGTTGAGCCAGCCGAATAACGGTACGGCCACAAGCATCAGTACGAACGTAGCAGTGAATAGCCATTGCAAGTTGTCGACACCGGCTTGAATACCCATGGCTTCGCGAATCGGTCGCAACATGAAATAGCCGCCGAATAGGCACAAGAAATACGCAAACCCGGCGAATGCGGGGAGCAATTCGCCAGGCAATGCGTTGATCGCCCGTGCCGCGCGGTTATTGCAATTACTCACCGTACCAATACTGTGCGGTGACGCCTCCGTCCATCAGGAAGTCGCTACCGGTGATGAAGGTGCCCTCAGGCCCCATCAGCAAAGCCGCTACTGCACCTACTTCATCGGGAGTACCACCACGCTTGGCTGCACTGGATTCAATCATGCGCCGATAACCGTCGCCACGCGGCCCTGACAGCTCATCCCGGGCTAATGGCGTGAAGATGATGCCTGGGCTAATTGTATTGACTCGGGCGCCGCGCTTCCCCCAGCGTACAGCTTGCGCAGCGACTCGTAGCGAGTTGCCGCGCTTGGAGATCTGGTAGGCATTCAAAGGATCGGTCACTAGCTCCGGCTGTAGCATTGGCAAAGCGAGCAGATCCTCAGTCGGAGTCAACGCCAAGGCTTTGTTTTGCTCGGCAGTAAGCGCTTGCAAGCGGTGGCCTGACTGCGATGCGATGACGATTGCCGAACCGCCTTTTGCGATGACATCACCAAACAACTCCAGCACAAGGGCTGTGCCATACAGATCGACACGGAGAATGGTCGCGGGGGCAGCCTGAGATGGTGAAACCCCTGCCGCATGGATGACTCCGGTGATATCGCCAATGCTTGCCGCGAGGGCGACGAGGGCCTGGACAGATTCGCGGGACGAGACATCAACGTTTGACGTAGTGACCTCGAAACCTGCATCGCTCAAAACCTTAGCAGCTGCCTCAGCGGTTTCTTGTCGCAGATCAGCGAGTACGACATGTTTGCCAGCACTGACGCGGCGTGCGATGGCTTGGCCAATCGAACCAGCACCAATAACCACAGTTACATCTGTCATTTTCGTTCTCCTAGAATGGCCTGACTCACTCTACGGTGACAAACGCTTGATGATTAGTCTCTTAATTAAGCTTGCCCTTATGAATTAAATTCAGCAGTTAGTACGGGTACTGGATGGTCGGGTTCGAAAAGTGCTAATTGGTGAACCATCCTCATGAGCCCATGCACTGATATCCCGATTGTCGAGGGACACTCCACGGCTTAGCCTCACCAGTAACTAAATCCACGCCCTACAAAATTTTACTGTAGTCATAGATGAGGAAAGACATGTCCTTGCACGACCCGCGTCGCCGCAAAGTGGTCGCGGCTATCGCCAGCCTTCCACTCATTGCCTCCGGCATGAGCCGCGATGGGGATTCTGCAAGCACGTCGACTACAAGATTTTAGTCGCGTTTTTTTCCCGGTCAGGCAATACCAAAGTTGTTGCAGGCTTGATTCAACGATCGCAGAACGGCGATCTGTTTGAGATTCGCCCTGCAACCCCATATCCCGATGATTACCTAGAAACGGTCGAGCAAGCTCGTCAAGAGACAGCTTCTGGATACATGCCAGCTTTAGACGAAACAGTTTCTGATGTTGGCAGGTATGACTTACTTTTTCTCGGGTTCCCGATCTGGTGGGAGACCGCTCCTCCAGTGATCAAAGCATTTTTGGCGGAGCATAATTTGTGCGGGAAAACGGTCGTGCCTTTTATCACTCACGGTGGCTACGGTCTTGGGGACAGCCTTGAAGTGCTGCAGGATCCCGCGCCGGGAGCTAACGTTTTAGAAGGGTTCGTGATGGAAGGGGAGCAGGAAAGAAAAACGATGGAAAAAGTGAACGAGTGGTTAAAACATCGCGGAACATAGTCGACAAGGAAAAATGCTTCGACGATGATTTCATTGGATTATCCACGCCCACTGGTGAGTACATAACGAACGGCTGGTCATTCACGTCTATCAAGGCGGGCGAGCGTTGGTTGGGATCGCATAGTGAGTGAGGACTGGTGACGCCTGGAAGCTATCGTGACCGTCGCGGGCGTAAGAAGCAACCTCGGGGATTGGAGCTCTTAAGGACTCGAAATTTTTTAAGGTATTGAGGTGTTAGTTGACATAGGTGCATTTTAGCGAAGGGGCATCGATAAAACAGTCTCTAGCGACACATTCGACAAGGTCTAGCGGTAAAGGTTGTAATCTGTTGGATTCGAGTTATACCCATTGATTCAAGGACTTATAATGGTTGGTGAACACCACGCGCTACAACTGCTCCCCATCATCACCTTGCTTGCAGCGGCGGTCATCGCTGCGCCATTGTCTAAACGCCTCGGCTTTGGCGCCGTACTGGGTTATCTAGCCGCCGGTATCGTAATCGGCCCTTTCGGCCTTCAGTTATTCAACGATCCGTCCTCCATTCTCCAAGTCGCCGAGCTAGGGGTAGTCATGTTGCTGTTCCTCATTGGTTTAGAGATGAGGCCCTCTCTACTTTGGAGTCTTCGAAGACAGATTTTCGGTCTGGGCTTGCTGCAGGTCGTGGTATGCGCGCTGGTGCTCACAGGTGTGGGGGTGGTGTCAGGGTTTCCTGTGGGCCTGTCCTTTGTGGCTGGCGCGGGCTTCGTGCTGACCTCTACGGCTATTGTGATGCAATTGTTGGAGGAGCGAGGCGAACTGGGCAGTTCCGGCGGGCAGCGCATTACTTCGATACTTTTGTTGGAAGACTTGATGATTGTGCCGTTGCTGGCCATCGTCACATTCTTGGCGCCAGTGTCACTCGATAAGCCGGCATCCGAAGCCGGTGTTCAATGGGGGGCAATCGCTGTAGGGATAGGTTCTATCGCGACGCTTATCGTCGTTGGTCGGTACCTGATCAACCCTCTTTTTGGGATGCTAGCGAAGGCACGAGCACGCGAAGTCATGACCGCAGCAGCACTGTTGGTGGTGCTTGGCTCGGCCTATGGAATTCAAATGGGTGGCCTGTCGATGGCTATGGGCGCTTTTCTCGCGGGTGTGCTTTTGTCTGAGTCGACCTATCGCCATCAACTTGAGGTCGATATAGAGCCTTTTAGGGGAATATTGCTGGGGTTGTTCTTTATTGCGGTGGGGATGTCGCTGGAGCTTCACTTAGTAATCGATAACTGGCAGGTGGTGCTTGGTTATGTGTTGGCATATATGGCACTCAAAGCGCTTGCCATCTATGTGGTCGCTCGAGTGTTTCGATCATCGAATCGAGAGGCGATCAATCGTGCCGTATTGATGGCTCAAGGGGGAGAGTTTGCGTTCATTCTGTATTCTGTTGCCGCGACCGTAGGAATCATCAGTGCTACCCAGAACGCCCTCCTGACAGCTATCGTCATCGTGTCGATGGCTTTGACGCCCATCGTGATCGCCATCGTGAAAATTGTCTTCCCTGACCGAGGCCCTTCCACTGCGGGGTACAAGCAAGCTAACGGCCTATCAGGTTCAGCGCTGGTTATCGGGTTCGGCCGGGTCGGACAAATTGCCAGTCAATTCCTTTTCGCACGCGGTTATGAGGTATCGATCATTGACACAGATGTCGAGATGATTGATGTGGCCACCAAACTGCACTTCAAAGTCTACTTCGGTGATGGCACGCGCCTGGATACACTTCGTGCCGCTGGCGCTGGAGAATGTCGGGTGGTGTTGATTTGCGTGGATCGAGCGGAAGATGCCACTCGAATAACATCTCTGTTAAAGGCTGAACTCCCTCTGGTTCCGGTGCTGGTAAGAGCCAAAGATCGTGTTCACAGCATGGAACTTTTGAGTAAAGGCGCGGACTTTCAAGTTCGTGAAACTTTCGAATCTGCCTTGGCCCTTGGTCGAGCCGCACTCGATCATCTTGGAGTCGAACAATCAGAAGTGGACGAGATTAGCGCCAAAATCAGGGATAGAGACGAGCAGCGTTTGCAGTTGGAGATTGTCGGTGGTGTTGATGCGGGAAGGGCTTTTTTTAGCGGAGAGTCAGCTCAACCTACCGATACTGATCTGAAGTAGACTAATAGTGGTTTAGTGTAGGTGTGACAGCGAGCAGTCTGTTGCATAATTTTCTATTAACGGGTGCCTCGACTGAGAACTGTCGAGGCATGCCATGTTGAGCCTAGGTCTTGTGAACGCCGAGGCTCTGACCAGACTCAAGTCCCGAAGTTGTTGCGAGTTTAACCACTAAGTCAGCCACGCTGCGACGAGACACAGTTTTCGAAGCGTTCTTGAACGGCTCGCCTTTGCGAGTTACTCCATAGCTAATTTCATTGTCGTCGTTGAGCCAAGCGGGTCTCACGATCGTAAAGTCCAGATCAGAAGCTTCGATGACTTTCGCAGCGCCTCGATATGGCTCCAATATCGTTCCGTATTGTTCACCGGGAACTTCGTCGTATATACCCATAGATGTGATGAAAATTAGGCGTGAAACACTGGTTGTTTTCATAGCCGATACGATCTCTTGCGCCTGCTCCTCCAACTCACCAGAAAGATTGGCATACACCACATCTTGTCCGGCCATTGCCCTGATAAGTCGATGCTCGTCCATCACGTCTCCGTTTAAAACTCGCGTGTGAGACGGCAAGTTAAAACGACGAAAAAGAGCCGGATTACGTGAGTAAAGGGTCAGTCGGACGTCTGGTCTTTCCTGCAATAGATCGATCACATGGTGGGCTATTTGTCCGCCCGCGCCGAGGATCAAAATATTCATCAATGGATTCTCCTGCCCATGTTTCAAATTGATGGATGAGCTATTTAGCTGCGAGTCGGATCTACCGAAAAGTAAGAACCGACTCACGCCACACGTGTTATCAACCTGGAGTAGGTAATTTGCCCGCACGCATTGCTGCCACTACGCCGCCATCGATCAGCAGATCACTACCGGTCACAAATCCGGCGTTAGGGCCGAGTAAATAGGCGGCGGCAACTGCAATTTCCTCTGGCGGGGCCATGCGTTTGGAAGGGGAGGCGGCAATCATCGCTCGGTAGCCGTCACCTATAGGTGAGTTGAGCTCGTGTTGCGCCAGTGGCGTCGCAATGATCCCAGGGCTCATAGAGTTGACGCGAGCTCCTCGTTCACCCCAGCTCACAGCCGCAGCCTGTACACGAAGATTGTTGGCGCGCTTGGCCATCATATAAGCGATCATAGAGTTGGGGATCGCATCTGGGGAAAGAAACGGGAGGTCGAGCAATTTGTCTGCAGGTGTGAAAGCCAGCGCGTGATCCTGCTCTGGTGTTAAGGCGGGCATCATATGACCTGCCATGCTCGAGATAATCAGTCCTGCGCCGCCAGGCGCAATGATACGCTCGAACTCTTCGAAAACAACGGCAGACCCATACAGGTCTACTGCCAATACTCGCTCCGGCGGCGCCATGTTCGGTGACACGCCAGCAGTGTTAACCACCTGGACTACACTGCCCAATGCGGCTGCAGCATTGGCCAATGCCTTAACTGATTCTCGAGACGATACATCGACGAGATGCGTCTCGACGATATAGCTTGCGCCCCGTAAATTCTCAGCGGCAGCTTGCAGCGCTTGATCATTGAAATCTGCGAGCAACAACGTTTTACCAAAGCTCTGAAGGCGAGCTATGGCAAGGCCGATACCACCGGCACCGATTACTACAACAACTTCGTTTTTCATCTTGTATTTCCTTGAGCTATATAAGCTGCATGGTTGTATTTCATTGATTCTGCTTGAGCTTGCAGAGAGTGGGAACCACACCTTGCATAGTCATGGGTAAATCTAAACTCATTAGAAACTGGTATAGCGAGCGTTTGCGATAACCCAGCTGTCGTCGTATTTTTTAAACTGCAAAGTAAACTTCAGCCTCCAGGGTGCATTTATGCCATTGATGGTGGCGCTAAAAACTCCACGCCCCTTGATTGTTGATTTATTGCCTGCAATGTTGATTTCGATAGAGTCTTGCTCAAGATCTATTTGGTGATAGTTAAAGTCCCCTGACCAAATAAGATCTAACCATTCGTGCTTGGGCTGGACGTAGCCGGTGATGTGTACCAGTGAGTAGTCTGGTTCGAGCAAGCGGTCAAGATCCGCCGTGCGCGCCTTCACCATGGCTGCGTGATAGGCGTTAAGCACCTGAAGAATGCTCAAATTTTCACTAGGTAGTTCCTTGATGCTCACCATGCGTCTGTCCTTTCAGCAATGAATAATTGCTCTGTCAGTGGAAAATTAACCATACTGTTCGAAGCCAGTACCGCGCCTGCCAGTTATTTCGATGGAGTCGGCAGCGGCACTGATACGGAGCAACTCACTTTTATCTAATTGGATGTCGCATGCGGCAATGTTTTCCGCTAATCGTGAAGGCTTGCGGGTGCCCGGAATAGGTACGATCCATGGTCTTTGGGCCAGCAACCAAGCGATTGCGATTTGGGCGGGCGTCGCCTCTTTTTCGGTCGCAACTAGAGAGATCAGATCGATAAGTGGCTGATTCGCTCGCATGGCCTCAGGGGTGAATCGTGGGAACCAGCTTCGAACATCTTGGCTGTCAAAGGACGCCGAAGCATCGACCTTACCCGTGAGGAACCCTTGACCTAACGGGCTCCAGGGTACAAAACCGATGCCCAGTTCTTCGCACACTGGCAAAATTTCGGCTTCGGGATCGCGTGCCCATAACGAGTATTCACTCTGTACAGACGAGACGGGATACACGGTATGGGCTCTACGAATAGTGGTAGCACTGGCCTCTGAAAGACCAAAGTGCTTTACCTTACCCTCGGTAACAAGGTCTTTGACCGTGCCTGCCACGTCCTCAATTGGAGTGGCTGGATCAACTCGGTGCTGGTAGAGCAGGTCGATACAATCGACTCGCAGACGCTTGAGCGAGGCCTCTGTGACAGCACGTATATGCTTAGGATGGCTAGTAAATTGTCCTGATCGCTCCCCCGATCTAGGATCGATGTCGAAACCGAACTTGGTGGCGATTATCACTTGGCCACGAAAGGGCGCGAGTGCTTCACCGACCAACTCCTCATTGGTAAAGGGGCCATACTCTTCTGCTGTATCGAAGAAGGTAACTCCCAACTCTACCGCTTTGCGGATAACGGCGATCATCTCGCTTCGACTCTCTGCTGGGCCGTAATTAACACTCATACCCATGCAGCCTAGGCCAAGGGCGGAGACTTCCAGACCGTTGATACCGAGTTTGCGAGTTTGCATCGGCAGCCTCTCCAATAAATATTTCGCACGTTATTCAAGGAACGGTTCAACCACCTACGCGCTTCTGCAAATGCTCGGGATAACGTGCTCCCTGGATATCTATGTTCGACAGCGCGTTCTCAATGGTGCTGAGCTCACCGGCCGTAAGGATTACGCTCGCAGCGGCATTATTTTCTTCCATGCGATGTTGCTTGGTGGTTCCTGGAATAGGTGTGATCCAAGGTTTTTTCGCCAAAAGCCACGCGAGCGCAATTTGCCCGGTCGTTATGCCCTTGGCGGTGGCAATTTCTCCAAGGCGATCAAGCAGTACCTGATTGGCCTGACGAGCTTCCTGCGAAAAACGCGGCACGACACTTCGAAAGTCCTTGTCGTCAAATCGGGTATTCGAATCGATCTTTCCTGTCAGAAAACCTTTACCCAATGGACTGAAAGGTACGAAACCGATACCCAGATCTTCGAGCAGTGGGAGAATTTCTTTCTCCGGTTCACGCCACCACATAGAGTATTCGCTCTGCAGGGCTGTCAGCGGCTGCACAGCGTGTGCGCGCCTGATAGATTGGGCGCTTGCTTCGGACATCCCGAAATACTTCACTTTACCTTCAGCGATTAGATCCTTAACCGTGCCTGCAACGTCTTCAATCGGCACGTTCTGGTCGACGCGATGTTGATAAAAAAGATCAATACGATCGGTGCGCAAGCGCTTGAGAGAGGCTTCGGCCACGGCGCGGATACGCGCGGGCCGACTATCTTGGCCCTTTGTCGAATCACCGTCCTGAAAGCCGAATTTGGTGGCAATGACGATCTGATTGCGTATTGGTTCCAACGCCTCTCCAACTAGCTCTTCGTTGACAAAGGGGCCGTAGGCTTCGGCTGTGTCGAAAAAGGTCACTCCGTGCTCAAAGGCAGATCGAATCAGCTGTATCGCTTCGGCTTTATTGGTAGCGGGCCCATAGCCATAGCTCAGGCCCATACATCCCAGACCAATGGCGGACACTTCAAGGCCACCGCTGCCCAACATTCGCTTCTGCATGATTGCACTCCTGGTCGATGCTCTGGCACTCTCACAATGAAGATTGTGGTGCGCCTGCTAGGGAAAGTGTTGTCAGCGAAAACACATTTGCAGAATCAATTCGGTAAACCATCGGAAGCCTTCCACCGAGAGAACGGTGTCTGATTGTTCGACTATCGAGCTCTGCGCAGACCAATATAGAACGTCACCATCCTCATGATTAGATGCTAGAATCTAAATGAACTTATACTTGCAGATCATAAATGGATCGATCCGAACTTGGTGATCTAGCGGCTTTCCTGGTGGTCGCCCAAGAGTTGAGCTTCACTCGCGCTGCTGCACGACTCGCTACATCACAATCCTCCCTCAGCCACACCATTCGCCGACTTGAAACTCGCTTAGGCGTAAGATTGCTTGCCCGTACGACCCGTAGCATGGCTACGACCGAGGCCGGGGAGCGCTTGCTTGAGACGCTGCGGCCCGCATTCGAAGACATTGACGCCAAGCTGAGAATACTCGGCGAGATGCGTCATAAACCGGCCGGTATCGTTCGTATCACTTCAAGCAAACACGCTGCAGAGGGCATCCTCTGGCCCGCAATCTCACGCCTCTTGCCAGAGCACCCTGACATCAAGGTGGAGATATCCACTGATGCGGCATTGACGGACATTGTCACCGATCGCTTTGACGCAGGTGTGCGTTTGGGCGAGCAGGTAGACAAGGATATGATCGCCGTACGGATAGGCCCTGACTTGCGCCTGATTGTTGTGGGGGCACCGTCGTATTTAGCGCGCAGTCCGGAGATTGAAACGCCTCACGACTTGACTCGTCATGCCTGCATCAACGTGCGTCTACCATCTTCTGGAGCGCTCTACGTCTGGGAGTTCCACAATGAAGGCCGGGATTTAAACGTACGGGTTGATGGGCCGCTGATTTTCAACAACATGCGTTTGGCGCAACAAGCTGCGGTAGAAGGCTTTGGGTTAGCGTTCGTGTTTGAGGACGCTGCGCAGGAACAGCTACGATCCGGTCAACTCATACAGGTGCTGGATGAATGGTGTCCATTTTTTGCGGGATACCATCTCTATTATCCCAGCCGGCGTCAGCAGTCTCCAGCATTTACGCTGTTGGTGGAGGCATTGCGCATGAATGTCGCTGCTTTACCGTCGAAAATATGATGGACTAAATTTTTACTTCGCTTGGACAGTTCAACACTGTTTTTTGCTTTTTATAAATTGTTTGATCCGACCCAAAAATACTGAACGCGCGAAAAGCCTAACGCGGTTCCACAATCGTTGAGTTCTGAACGACGAAGTGTTTTTGCTTGAGTAAAAAAGGGCCATCATGGGCCCTTTCTGTTAGTGATTGTTAGTTCGACGCAAGATCAATTTCCGTTATCAACTCTTCAACGGCCGTGAGTATAAATTCAATTGTTGGCTCGTCGACGAATCTACCATCCTGAATTTTTTTGTTGATGCTCGGAATGACAATTTGGGGGAAACAGATTATTTTAGAAAGCGTTGCGGATAACGTTTCACGCAATTGAGATTGCGCACGGACGCCACCGAGTATTCCAGGCGAAGAAGTCATGATCAGTACGGGCTTATTTTTCAGTGGTGAGTTAAAGCCAGGGCGCGAAGCCCAATCTAATGCATTTTTCAGTACGCCAGATATGCCGTAGTTATATTCAGGAGAACAAATAATCAAGCCATCGGCGCGTGAAATCGATTCTTTTAGTGTAGTAACTGAGGCCGGTAGAATCGTTTCTTCAAGATCAGCGTTATATAGGGGAAGCTCGTTCAGTGCGAAGATGTCCATCACGGCACGACTCCCTAGCCGAGCGGAAAGTGTCGTGAGCACCGCGGTGTTCGTTGATTTTGAGCGCAGGCTGCCAGATATACCAAGCAAACGATAAGGTGCGGTACTCATAAGACCCCTTAAATGAGAGAGGAGAAAGTCGAAGCTACGCTTTAACTTTTTCTGAGAAGGGGGCACCTATCATTACAAAAACGGCACGGGCAATCTGCTCACTTTTATTGCGCCATGCGTGCCGTGTACCATTTTGAATCACAATGTCGCCCGTTTTTACCAGACGGCTCTGTCCGTTATCCAACTCCAGCCACATCTCACCCTCCAGAATGATCCCATAATCGATGGTTGCGGTGGTGTGCATACCCGGATTATCTGGTTCGAAGCTTTCGATCAAGCCTGGCAAAGCCGCCCCCAACTCCTCGTAGGCCTGAACTCCATCTATCGGGTTCTGCATGACCGAGTCAGGTGGAAAATCGAACATGGCAATGCTGGTACCACCTTGAGGAGGAATCAGTGAAGAGTAATCAAGCGTGGGATCACGGTCTTGTTCGAGACGTACCGGATTTGCCGGAGTTGACCACAACTGCGCCATGGCATGCCCCGGGATTGAATTAAAAGATTGGGCCCTCGGGGCGTAGTCATCTGCAACGAAGACAGAGTTTCCTTGTTCGTCATGACCGGTCACGATTCTTCTTATTTTCATGTGGATTACTCAACGAGCAGGTCAATAGGGCAGCGAGGGGAGGGCGAGCCGCTCCACTCGCTGTGTTGCATTAAGGACAGATGACGTAGTTACTGAAGCCGCCATGGCGATTTTCTATACCGGTAATCGCGCTGTTGACGTCCTCCAGCCTGAAGGTTGTGTTCTCAAAGAACGAAAGATCTAGCACTCCGGATTCAACCATGTCAGCCATGGCTTGTCCTTGTCCGGCTGTGAACCAGGCAGACCCGCTGATCTGGATGTCGTTGTCCATGATCCAGTGAAGATCTACAGGTACGTCTCCTGCGATGGCGCCGATGTTAACCAGATGTCCACCGCGGTGGATTGATTTGAGCGCCTGCGTCAGGCTTTCATGGGGTGCACCAGGGCCCAATGCATCAATAACGACATCGACACCTTCGCCATGGGTTACTTCACTGACCCACTCATTAGTAGGTACCGCACCGAGGGTATGAATTTCAATCCGACCCGGAGCTGCCAGGTCTTTCACCTTTTGGAATAGATCCTGGTTTCTTGCTGTGCCAAGGATTTTGCGAGCGCCCATGGCTAGCGCTAGGGCGACTGCGCCTAGGCCGAGTGTCCCGCTAATACCGTTGATCAGCACGGTGCTGCCGGGGCCAACATTGGCCTTGAGCAATGCTTTGTAGGCGGTACCCAAATACCCCAGACGTGCGGCGGTTTCAAAACTGAGATTATCGGGGAGTTTCACCAAGCTGTACTGCGGAGCGGGGATGTACTCGCAAAGTCCGCCGTAGGGGTAGTCTTCGAACATCCGCGGGCTTTTGGCGGTAAATCCAAAGTAACCGTTGAAGGTATAAGCAGTGCAGGCAATGGTATTCCCCGCGCGGCAAGCGCGGCATGAACCACAATGCCGCCCCGGGTTGACATAAACTCGATCGCCGAACTTGAAGTCGTAAACCTGAGAACCGACCGCTTCAACGACGCCAGAGGGATCAAGGCCGAAAATGGCAGGGAGCTTAGGCAGAGGACTCTGCGGAAACCATTTAACCCAATTGGTGAGGATGTTATGAAGGTTTGGAACGATCCCGCACGCCTTGATCTTAACCAGCACTTCGGTAGGACGAATCTCGGGAACGGGAACCTGCTCGATGACCATGGGTTTACCGCCTTCGTACAGACGTGCGGCGCGCATAGTTTTTACAGTCATGATGTTCTCCAACACATATTGTTTTTGTAGTGGTATCTAACCTTTGGAGCACGCTTCAAATCTAGGGCTCTAGCGCAGTCCGTCCTCGCCCTTCACGTCGGAGGCAGCTAGACCGCCCAATCGTGCATGTATCCGCCCACCTGTAGCCATGGCAAGCCCAAAGGCAATTTCGCCACGACGAGGGCCATCCCATACCGTCATCTCCGCTACACCGAAATGGCTACGAACGTATGCAGCTTGGATATGCCCCAGTGGAATCATCACTCGGCAGCCCGGGCTACCAATAGTCTTGGCCGCGGGGACGATCGCCTTCGGATTGCCTAGCGCTTCGCGCATTGCCCAGCCACCTGCTTCGTGCCAAACAGCGCCGTGCTCTAACTCACCGTCTTCACCGACGATTGCGCCCTTGCCATACGCCTGTACGTGTTTGGCTCCACCCAGGGTATGGATCAGTTGCTCCGACAGCTCTGCGCCCAAAGCTCGCAGTTCCTGCATAAACGGCAGCAAGTCTTCTACATACTTACCTGCATAGGGATTGGCGACCACCGCGGTGGCTACTGCAATCCGCAGCGGGGCTGACAAACGAGGCCCGCCTTCGTGGAATACCTCTTCAACGTCCAGCTTGACCTTACGAACCATCACAAGCGACATGCCTAACCTCCAGAACCGAGAGCCTCATGGGCTCGCTATTTTTTTAAACCGGCCTTTTGCATTATGCATTTAATGATGTATGGTGCAAGAAGATAGTTTTTATGCACAAAAACAGGAAAGGAAAAATGAAGCTGATTTCGTACCGTAAAGAAGGAGTAGCCCATTTCGGCGCCGTATCCGGCGACGGAGTGGTTGAGCTGACCAACCGTTTCTCGGAGGTTCCAGATCTCGCGACTTTTCTGAGCAACCCGTCCTTGCTTCAGGAGGCGCACAAGATCATTGATGCTGCGCAGCCTGACTACCTATTCTCAAGTATCCAGTTGGAGTCAGTAATCCCCAATCCTGGAAAGGTGATTTGCGTAGGCATTAACTATGTTGCTCACGCAGAAGAGGCGGGCCGAAAGGTCGGCGAGTTTCCAGTGATTTTTCAGCGTTTCGCCGAAACTCTTTTGCCCCACGGTGAGCCGCTGGTTAGGCCTCAAGTCTCAGAGCAATTTGATTTCGAAGCCGAGTTGGCGGTTGTGATCGGGAAAGGTGGTGCACATATCGATCCGGCGGACGCAATGGATCACGTTGCGGGTTACACCTGCTTCAACGATGCAAGCGTCCGCGACTGGCAGTTCCATACACACCAGTACGGTATGGGTAAGACCTTCAGAAAAACCGGTGCACTAGGCCCATGGCTGGTTCCGGCTTCAGAAATTCCCGATTATCGTAAGCTGGTTGTGCGGGGCGTACTCAACGGCGAGCAACTGCAGGAAGGTAGCCTGTCGGAGCTGGCCTTCGACATTCCGCATTTGATCTCGTACGTATCAAAAGCACTTCCATGGAACCCAGGCGACATTTTGGCAACCGGTACACCTAGCGGGATCGGCTTTAAGAGAAATCCACCCATTTTTCTGAAACCAGGTGATGTTTTCGAAGTAGTGATCACCGAGATCGGGACGCTATCGAACGGCGTTATTGACGAAGCCTAAAGCGTTGTCCTCTACACAATCATAAGAAACTGGAGGTTCCAAATGCCCGCGTTACCTACAATCAATTTTACCCACTCCGGTGTGTTTTGCGCTGACCTCGATCGAATGGTCGACTTCTACTGCCGTACCCTAGGCTTCATCGTAAGTGACAAAGGTGTCGCGTCAACAGGACATCGGTTGTTTTTCATGACGCAGAACCCTGAATTGCATCACCAAGTCGTGCTGTTTGACGGTAAGCCTGTCGACTTACCATTCAATCCGATCAATCAGCTGTCGTTTCTACTGAACTCGCTGGAAGACCTGAAGACGTACTACCAATTCGCCAAAAAAAGCGGAATTGAAGGGATCGCTCAGGTAGATCACGGGAACGCCTGGTCGATGTACTTCAAAGATCCTGAAGGCAATCCAATCGAAATGTATGTCGATGCGCCTTTCTACACCGCACAACCCTGTAAAGAACCACTTGATTTGGAGTTGCCGACGGAAGTCATTCTGGCCCAGACCGAATCCATGTGCAGGCGCCGTCCAGGCTTCCAGACTCGCGAGCAATGGATGGATTCAATTCGCTCGAGGATCGAAGAGCAGCGAGTTCGAATCAGTTGATGGCGCAGGGAAGGGGTGAATAGCCCGTTCCGATCTTTCGGTGTTGAATTCTGGTTGATGGGCGAGAACAAACCAGTTCATCAACCAGAAGTCGCAATAGATAAAAACAAAAAGCGGAGTAGACGATGGACTACGATGTCATCATTGTTGGAATGGGGCCAGTGGGTGCTCTGTGCGCTAATTTGGCTGGCATGTGGGGGCTGAGTGCTCTCGTCGTGGACAAGTCTGAATCGGTGTATATCAACCCAAGGGCCATGGGCTTTGATCACGAAGTGATGCGTGTCTTCGGCAATATTGGTTTGGCCAATGATATTGCTGAACATGTCATGCCGTATCGTCCTTCGGAGTACCGCACCACCGGTTCTCAACTAATCAAGCGCATAGATGCCGCCAAACCTCCCTATCCGCTAGGTTGGGCGCCTAACTACGTGTTCTCGCAGCCCCCGGTCGAGCGCGCTCTGCGCAGTAAAATTGCGGATTTGAAGTCCGTCACTGTGGAGCTCGGTTCAGAGGTTCTATCGGTAGAATCCAAAGGTTCGCAAGCGGATGTGCGTATTAAGTCCAAGGACGGGGTAGAGCGTACGGTGACTGCAGACTATGTCTTGGCGTGTGACGGAGGCACCAGTCCGATCCGCACCCGCCTAGGGCTGAAAATGGAGGATCTAGCCTTCGACGAGCCATGGCTGGTGGTGGACGTGATCCTCAACGAAGGGGCGGGCGAAAATTTGCCGAAGACCAACGTGCAGTTTTGTGAGCTGGCCAGGCCCTGTACCTTTGTCGTCGGGCCGGGTCAGCATCGGCGTTGGGAGTTCATGATTAACCCTGACGAACAGCCGACGGAAATCTCACAACCCGAAGCGATCAAGAAGCTTATCGCCCGCTGGTTACCTGAGGGGGACTATCAGCTGTGGCGTGCGTCTGCCTACCGATTCCATGCGCTGATTCTGGAGCAGTGGAAGTCCGACCGGGTGTTTTTCCTCGGAGACGCGGCGCACATGACGCCCCCCTTTCTGGCACAAGGCATGTGCCAAGGAATTCGCGATGCATTGAATCTGGTTTGGAAACTAGCGCTGGTTAAAGGAGGTCTTGCTGCCCCCGCGTTCCTTAATTCCTACCAGACCGAACGTATTCCTCATGTCCGTCAAACCACGATGGCGGCAAAAGAATTCGGCGGAGTGATTTGCGAGCGTGACAGCGAGAAAGCCTCAATCCGGGATGCGCGCCTGATCCAGCAGATGACTGAAAATCCGGGAGGCACCATCAGGCAATCGCTGATTCCTGGCTTGAAGCAAGGCTTTATAGCCAATGTTCCGCCTGCCGGAGAGCTGTTTCCGCAACCAATGGTCATCAACCATGCCGGCAAGAAAGCACTGCTGGATGAGTTTACTGGCCAATCCTTTCGAGTGGTGATTGCGCCAGGGTTCGACGCCAGCGCGCTATTAAGATGTCTGCGAAGTAGCCAATCGTTGAAAAGTCTGCCTCTCCAAGTCGTTCGGTTAGTCGGCTCCCAACAGTCTGGCACACGCGCTGTTGATGATTACGAAGAGGTTGACGGCGTGCTGGCCGAATGGCTGGAGCGCCGTGGCTGCAATGTGGTCATCGTGCGCCCGGATCACTACGTTTACGGCGGGGCAGTCACTATCGCTTGGGCGATGGAGATGCTTGAGGGTATGGAGCTTGCGTTGTGGTGCAAAGAACCTGAGCAGGCTCTGAAGAGTAATAGCGTCGCTTGCGATAAATCGATCAGGTTTGCGCAAGCGATAACCCTATAAGGAGCAGTACGCCCTTTGCTTCGTACTGTCCACGAAAGCAGTTGCGAGGTGAAGGGTTTCTTGTGGGATATGTAAATTCAGCTATCGATGACGCGTGCCAACGTCATCGAGCCGAAAATCCGAAACCAGTGGCAGATCAATATTTTACTGAAGCGTAGCTTGTTGGCGCTCGATGGCTTCAACAGTTCGACCCAACGTGTTTTGAATGTGATCGCGTAATAGCGTCACAGCCTTAGGGTCTCGCGCCAGCGCAGCATCCATCAGCTCTTGATGCTCATTCCCCTTGTGCCTTGGAGTGATCCGCTGCTTAGCTGAAAAGCGCCTGTAACGCTCCGCTCTGTCGAAAAGAGAGTCGATCATTTTTAGCATAAGCGGTGACGGGCAAGCCGCGAACAGCGCGAAGTGGAATGCCTTATGCCGGTTAGACCACTCATCATCGAGTACGAGTACACCACTTCCCAGTTTCTTCTCAATCAGACTCAAGCGATGAAACGCACCCAGCACGTCGGCCTCCCAGGTGTCGTCTCCATACTGGATGGCATCACTCAGCGCTTCGCACTCGAGTAGGCAACGCATCCGCGTAATGTCGCGGAAATCGGTAGTGGAGATTGGTGCAACCCTGAACCCTTTGTTGTCGCTGGCTTCGACGACACCATCTTGAGTCAGTCGATTAAGCGCTTCACGAATGGGAGAACTGCTCAGTCCGTAGGTTTTGGACAGTTCGGCGACCTTGAGCTTTTCGCCCGGGGCCAGTTCGCAACAAACAATCGCTTTTTTCATCTTCGTCAGCGCGACATCGATCAGCGGACTGTTGGGGGAGGAAATCATGGTCTGGAGGGTTTCCTAGAATTTGCACTAAAAAGATTTTATGCGCAAAACATAGTTTAGTGCAAAGGCTGAATTCTACCACCGCCCACAAAAACTGATGTGAGGCAAGAGTAGAGTGTAGGGCAGATACCGGATTGCACTGCGACAGTCAGAGAGCAGAGTGTCCAATTGTCTGCCGCAAAGGAAAGAGACACCTTGTTGGAGTAACTGGGCTATCCCAATTTACGCTTGACGTCGCGGCCAACCCAGTATTTTGGCGAATTGACGATTGATAAATGTCTGTCAAACACTTTGGGAAGCTGAGCTTTCATGTGGTCTACCCAAGTCTTGATCTTTGCGTCCAGATATCTTCTCGATGAGTAGATGGCGTATACGCTTCGTTCATGAAGCTGATACTCAGGCAATACGCGTACCAAGCTACCTTCACGCAGTGGCTTGCTAGCGACGAAGCTTGGTATCAAGCAGATTCCCATACCTGCCGAAGCACTGAATGCGAGCGCTTCTGAATGGTTTACCTTGAAGGTTTCACCTGGATCAATGACCATTTCACCTTCTGATCCTTCAAAAACCCAACGATCCGGAAACATCGAATCCGTCAGTCGCAGGCAGGTGTGGCGGGTCAGGTCTGATGGGCTGATCGGAACTCCGCGATGATCTAGGTACTCTTGGGACGCACACGCCACGCTGAAAAAGCTCCCAAGGTGCTGACCTACCAAATCAGAATCCGGCAAATTGCGTGAGAGGGTTATCAGAACGTCGAGGTTGTCATCGATCAAGTGCGGCCTTTGGCGGGCCAGCGTCAAATCGAGAGTCACTTCGGGACAGCATTTTGAATATTCCACTACCAATGGCATCAGACATTCAAGCCCGAATTCGGTCACTGAATGTACCTTCAAGCATCCACTGGGTTTAAGGAAGGAAGAGCCTGCTTCAGAGGCGGCATCTTCAACCTTGGCAATAATCTCCTTGCAGGACTCAAGATAGCGAGCACCGACTTCTGTCAGTGCCTGACTACGGGTAGAGCGCTGTATCAAGCGAGCTTTGATAGAGTCTTCGAGTAAAGCAATTGAGCGTGAAATGTGCGCGGTTGAGACATTCAACGAATTGGCAGTAGCTGTAAAGCTGCCGGTCTCGGCGACTCTCACAAACACGCGCATGGCATAAAATATATCCATGTTGTCTCCCGATCGCCTTTAGCTGTTAGGCCAGCCACCTCCGAGTGCTCGATACAGACGCACACGGTCTAGCGCTGCTTCGGTTGCGCTATCGACTAGATCACTTTGCGTTGTTAGGAGTGAGCGCTGCACACCTAATACGTTGATGAAGTCCACCGCTCCTTGGGCATATCGATTCCGGGCAGTGCTCAGCGCGATGTTGTTCTGATGGACGGCTTCCTCGAGCGCAGAGTGATGCTTTTTCTCTGCAGCATAATCAGTCATCGCATTATCAACTTCATGCCAAGCGCCGAGTACAACGCGTTGATAATTTAGAGCTGCCTCCTGCTCCTGGCGTTTACGCAACTCAAGAGTGCCGGTCAGTCGGCCACCTTGAAAAATAGGTAGGTAAAGGCTTGGGCCATAAGACCATTCTCGCGAGTTCCATGCCCCCAAGTTCGACCCATCCATAGCCTGGAAGCCCATGCTTGCCCCCAGACTGATGCGAGGATAAAAATCTGCTTTGGCAACCCCGATGGCTGCCGTGGCTCGGTGTAAAGCGGCTTCACTTTGTTGAATGTCAGGACGGCGTTGAGCTAATTCTGATGGTAAACCGACAGGAACATCCGGTGCGGGATTCGGGATAGCTTTGGGTTCGATCAGATCAACGTGCAATGTTCGAGGTGCCTCGCCGAGCAAATAGCTAAGTGCGTTGATCAATCGATCCTGTTCAGCATCAAGCACCGGCAATACAGCCTCTATCGTTGCTACTTGTGCGGCCGAGTTGGAAGTGTCCAGGTTGGTGGTCACACCATTTTCAAAACGAGTTTTAGTGAGCAGGTTGCTTTGTTTCGCAATTTCCAGATTCTGTTTAGCAACCGCCAGTTTAGCCTGCACGCCACGCAGACGGATGTAATCAGTGGCGGTCTCCGCCGCGATGCTCAGTAACACACCATCACGTTGTGCCTTGGTCAGTTCGACCTCTGCGTCTGCGGCCTCGACGCTGCGGCGCACGTGGCCCCACAGGTCGACTTCCCAACTGGCATCGATGGCGCTGCTCCATAGTTCGAAGGGCGCTTTACCATTCAAGTTCGACTCATCCAGCACACCTACCGAGCTATTCCGAGCGCGCTTGTACGCACCGTTAGCACTAATTCCTGGCAGTTGCTCACTGCCTGTGACTTTGCGCAGTAGCCGGCTTTGCTCCAGGCGATTACTAGCGGTGCGTACGTCAAAATTGGCTTTGGTTGCACGATCCACAAGGCTGGTCAATTGTGGGTCACCCAACTGTTGCCACCACTGGGTATCAACCTTTCCTTCCAAGGTCGCGCCAGAGTGCATGGAGTCTTGCCAGGTTGCCGGCAACTGGCTTTGTGGTTTCTGAAAGTCAGGCCCCACTGCACATGCACTGAGACTGCTCAACGCGATCAACAAAAGAGTACGTTTCATTTCATTGCTCCTTGATAGTATCGACGCTGACCACTACTGACATTCCTATACGCAGTCGATCCAAGTCAGGCTGGCTCTCATCGAAGACGATTTTTACAGGGATGCGCTGGACGACTTTTGTGAAGTTGCCTGTGGCATTGTCTGGCGCAATTTCGGAAAACGACAGGCCAGTGGCCGGCGCAAGACTTTCAATACGTCCCTTGAATCCGTGACCTGGGAAACTGTCGACACGCAGGTCAACGGTCTGTTGCGCTCGCATGTGAGCCAACTGTGTCTCTCGGAAATTTGCGACTACAAATGCCTCATCTAGAGGGACTACAGCCATAAGCGGCTGCCCTTGAGAGACATACGCACCAACGCGAACTGAACGCTGACCAACCACTCCATCCTGCGGTGCGGTGATTTTTGTGTAGGAGATGTTGAGGTCTGCCTGTCTCAGCGCCGCTTCATCTTTAGCAAGAGCAGCCTTGGCGACATCAAGTTGCGCCTTCAATACGTCGAGAGTTTTCACGGCAGCAATTCGGGAGGCCTCATCCCTATCACGTGTAGCTTGCAAGCCTTGTAGATCTGCCTCGGCTTTTTGCCGCTCCTGAAGGGTTCCTGCCCCCGCGTTCGATAGGTTGAGGTATCGCTGGGCATTCGCTTGCGCGAACTTCAACGATGCGGCAGTGGCGCGTGTGGTCGCGGCTGCTTGATCTATGACAGCCGACTGGCGTTCGATAGTGGCGCTAAGATTCTTCAGCTCTGCTTTTGCCGCTTGGACATTTGCAGCTGCCGCTGCCTGTGCAACGAGGAAGTCTCGGTCATCGAGTTCGGCCAGTAACTGGCCTGCTTTTACTGACTGGTTGTCTTCCACGGCAACCTTTGTGATTTGTCCTGATACACGAGGTGATACGAGGACGGAGTCGGCTCTTATGTAGGCGTCATCTGTGCTCTGAACAGAACCTCCATTCAGGAATTTGTAGCCGGTGTAGACGGCACAGATGACGATGGCGGTGGTGATTAAGCTGATAGCAGTTCTATGTTGTTTCATGGCGATACCGGGGGTTGCGGTGGAAAGGCGCGCTTGGGCAGAGTCACGAGGACGACAAACAAAATGGTGATCACAGCCAGCAATGCCACGAAGGCATCACTGAAGCTCAATACAAAGGCTTGTTCTCGCACACGCTCTGCCATGGAGCTCACGGCTTTGTCGTCGAGCAGAGGGCTTAACGATTGATGCTTTGAACCCAGTGCATCGAGCAGTGTGTTGGAATGCAGGTGTTCGCGATGGGTGATGAAGTTCTCTAGTGCAGATGCAGCCACTACCGAAAACAAACCTCGCATCGTGTTGACCATAGAAGAAGCGAACGGGCCTTCCATTGGGTGGATCACACCGGTTGCGTTCATCAGCAAGGGCACTACGACCATTGGTTGACCGAAGGCATGGAGCATTTGAAGGACGTAGAAGTCGTCCCGAATCCAGTCACTGGTGATCAACGATCCGCCGACACAAGCAACGGCCAGTAGGGTAAGACCGCCGGCAATCACGTAGCGCGAGTCGATCCAATTGCGATTGATCACGGTCGCCACCAGCGGCGCCAGGAGCAATTGAGGTAGGGCAATCATTAGCGCTGTTGGCATTGTTTGGAGCGGCCGATAGCCTTGTACTTCAGTCAAGTAAGACGCAGGGATTGCACTGCCGGCCATGGCCAGAAATAGGAACAGGCACAAGGTGATGATGCCGTATGAAAAGTTGCGCCTTTCCAACAACTGAAGCTTGAACAATGGAAGTGGGTGGAACCACTCATTCAGCAAGAAAAGTGGCAGGCACATCGCTGCGCCCAAAAGAAGGGCACTTATGAGCGGCGAATTCAACCAGTCGAGCCTTTCACCTTGAGTCAAGGCGATGACCAACATTGAGATGCCGCCAACCCCAAACAGTGCCCCTTGCCAGTCAGCCTGCTTGAAGCGCTCAAGTCGGATTGGATCTTGCGGGAGGCCGTAGGCGATGAGCGCTGCACCGATCAAACCTGTCGGTACGATCTGCCAAAAGACCATTTTCCAGTCACCACCTTCCGTCCAAAGTGACGCCAGTGGCATAGAGATATTTGGGCCGAAAGTTGCTGTTAAGGCATAGGCGGAGAGTCCATATAGCTTGACGTGCCAAGGTAAAAAACGGAGGGCGGCGGTCATCAGCAAAGGGGGTAATGCTCCTCCAGCTAAACCTTGAAGTACGCGTAGCGTAATCAAGCTTTCAAGGTTAGGAGCAAAAGGAATGAGTATGCCAAAGATTGTGAAGGCAAACGTGGCAACAATCGCGAAGCGACGAAGTGAAAACGTCACAGCGAACCACGGCGCTATGAGCATCGCGGATACTTCGGCTGCTGCATATGCAGAACTGACCCAGGTGCCTTCGTCGTGACCAAGACCATAGATGCCCAGGACGTCGACCAAGGTAATATCAGTGACGCGATCATTGATGCCTGACGTAAGTGCGGCAATCAAAACTCCGACCAAGCCGATGGCGAGTCTCCAGCCGAAAGGCGCAGGAGTGGAAGATGAAATAGGTAAGGACAAGGGAGAAATTCCTGCTGTGCAAAAAAGTACGTACAACCTACTGTGCGGTACAATGTACCAACTGATGATACGAAAGGCAATGATATGACAATCCAGGAATCTGATCGTGGCGGTGTCCAGGTCATCTCGCGCGCGGCAGCGATTCTTCGCTGCTTGGAAGACGAGCCATCAGGGTTAAGCCTTGGAGCAATCGCCAAGCGCAGCGGTTTACCGCGCTCAACCGTCCAGCGGTTGGTCGATGCACTTGCACATGAAGATCTTCTTGAAGTACATGGCAGGGGAGGTGTTTGTCTCGGGCCGGCGCTCATGCGCCTGGCTTCGCATAGTCACGTGGATATCACTCAAAAAGCGCGACCCTACCTTGAGGAACTCTCGCGCGTTACGGGGGAAACGGCAGTTCTAGTCGGCGCAAGCGGTACTGAATTGATGATTCTTCAAACTATTGTTTCGCCGCATGCGTTGAGGGTTGCGCCCGTAGCCGGCAATTTTTTGAGCATCTACGCCACATCAGGTGGAAAAATTCTGCTGTCCAACATGCATGACCAGGCCATTCGTGAACTGTTGGGGCCGGAGCTCAAACAGTTCACTCCTAAAACACCAACACTCCCTCAGTTGTTGAAACAGTTAGAGCAGATCAGGAAGGGCGGATTTGCTTACGACTTTGACGAGCACACGATGGGTGTTGGCGCGATAGCTGTGGGTATACAGACGCCTCAAGGGCGTTATGCGATCGATGTTGTCGGCCCTGTCTGGCGAATGGAAGAAGGGGAGGAAGCGATAAAGTCAGCGCTCCTGAAATGTCAGGAAGACCTCATCAACGGCTTACGCAGTATTGATTAATACACCCTCAATCAAAGGAGACTGCTTCCCACACTGAAGCAGGCTCCTGCCCCCTCAAAGAAATCTGCGACGTCCCGTTTTTTCTCTTTTTGAAACCGCTGCCATGAGAAACGTCTCCATGGCAGGAGGCTTCATAAAGCCCTCATCTTCTGTGCTCAAAGCCTCAATGGTTCAGCTTCGCTTCGGATATCTGGAGCGTGGATGAGCAGGCGCGCCCGAATCTTCTTGACTTTGAATTTGAGCAGGAATATTTTTTGTGCACAAAGATAATTTAAATGCAGCAAAAATATTATTGTGCATTTTGATTTCGATCCAAATCAGCTGCAAAAACCTGCGACTTGCGAGGTGGGCGATGAAGACGAAGCGGGTTCTCGACCTGGCTGATGCCGAATTGATGCTCGTGGCGGCCATGAAAAAAGCCGACCAAGAGAGCTGGAAAGCTTCGATGGCCGTAGTAGATGAGGGGGGGTACTTGATGACGTTTAGAAGACTTGATGGCGCATCCGTCTCGTCAGTCCAGACGGCCATTGATAAAGCCCGCAGTGCTGCAGTCACGCGTCGACCGACCAGATTTTTTGAGGACATGGTCGCTGATGGCCGATCCGGCGCCTCGATGATTCACGGTGTCTTTGCCATCGAAGGCGGACTTCCAATCGTTGTTGAAGGTGAAGTCGTAGGAGGTTTTGCCGTCAGCGGGTTGAGATCGCAACTGGACATCGTTCTTGTGGAGGCTGGCTTGCAAGCGCTGGCCGCGCATTTGGAGCGGCAAGGCGGGTAACAAAGGAGCTCGGAACGTTACGTAGCACCCTGATGTATTCGCGGCCAGTGCTGCGAGTAGATGACCTTTTACAAAAACAAAAAATACAGGAACATCTTCATGAAAACAGCCAACCAGCGGCTCTGTCCGTTACCGGTTTCCAGCGTTGCCTGCGCCGTCAGCGCAACGGTATTGCTGAGCCTCTCAACACCATCGCACGCCTTCCAGATCGACACCGGCAGTCCTGATCTTTCGGCGACTTGGGACAACACGATCAAGTACAGCAACGCATGGCGCGTGAACAAACTTGATAGCAAGGTCGCGGCCGCTCCTGGCACGTCCAACAGCAACCCCAACCTTGATGACGGCGATCGAAACTTCGATCGGGGGCTGATTTCCAATCGCCTGGATCTGCTTTCAGAGTTCGACATCAAATACAAAGATGTCGGGGCGCGCCTCAGCGCAGCGTCTTGGTACGACAACGTCTACAGCCATGACAACGATAACAACTCACCAAGCACCGCCAACTCTGTGAGCGTTGATCACGATCAGTTCACCAGTGATACACGTCGCGTCCACGAAACGAACACTGAAGTTCTCGATGCCTTCGTCTACGGCTCGAAAGAAATCGGCAATACCTCGCTGTCCGGGCGGTTGGGGCAGTTCACACAGATCTATGGTGAGAGCCTGTTCTTTGGTGCCAACGGTATTGCCAATGCGCAATCCACAGTCGATTTGGTAAAGCTGCAATCGGTACCGGGATCTCAGTTCAAAGAGATTCTTATGCCAACCAAACAGGTGTCCGGTAACTGGCAGCTGAACGATAAAGTCAGTGTCGGCGCCTATTACCAATTCGAGTGGAACAAGACCCGACTTCCCGCCGCCGGCAGCTACTTTAGTGGTGCAGATTTTGTCGGTGAAGGCGGGGAGCGAGTGTTTTTCCCGACCGGCGAACTGCGTCACGGCAAGGATAAGGATGCCAGGAATTCCGGGCAATTCGGTGCTCAACTGAAGTTCGGCATTGAGGACTGGGAGTTCGGTCTATACGCCGCGAAGTATCACGAAAAGACCCCGGTGTTTTACTTCCGCCCGGCCGCATTGGTTCCTGGTGCGAACGATACCTTCATTAATGTTTATCCCGAGGACATCAAGGTCTTCGGCGCAAGCTTTAGCACCTTGGTGGGCGAAGCTAACATTGCCGGTGAAACCTCTATCAGGCTCGATACCCCGTTGGCAGGTGTCGGCGGCACCATCATTACCGGCCTGGATTCCGACAACGATTCCAATCCGGCTTACCCGATTGGTCGCTCATGGCATGCCCAGGTGTCGATGGTCAATGTTTACGGCGGATCGGCGGTTTGGGACGGCGCGTCGTTCGTCGGTGAACTGGCGTTTAACCGCCGGCTGAGCGTGACCAAAAATGCTGATCAGCTGGATCCCAACACCACACGCGATGCCTTTGCGCTGCGCTTTACGTTTGAACCTCAGTACTTCCAGGTCTTTCCCGGGATCGACGTTCAGGCTCCGATCACCATCGGTTACAACCCATCCGGACGCTCTTCAGTCACGCCTCAAGCATTTGGCCCAGAGCATGGCGGTGACCTAACCCTGGGTCTCAAGGCTGATTACAAGAAGCAATGGTATGCCTCGCTTAGCTACACCAATTTCTTTGGTGAGGCGGGGCCAGTCATCAACTCCTCCAACTCGTTCACCTACCAACAAAACATGAAAGACAGAGATTTTGTGGCGTTCTCGATCCAGCGAACCTTTTAAGCAAAGAACAGGCGGCCCTGACAATGACAAAAACTAAACTGCTACTGCTTTCTGCCCTGTCGATCTCAATCTGTGCCAGCTCCGCATTTGCGGCGGTGAGCCCTGACGAGGCCGCGAAACTCAAAACTACATTAACTCCAATGGGCGCCGAAAAAGCTGGTAATGCCGATGGATCTATTCCTGCTTGGACAGGTGGACTGACCAAGGAAGTGTCCGGGGCAAAGTTCGGCGATATGCCGGCTGATCCGTTTCCGGGCGAGAAGCCGGTGCTCCAAATTACCGCCAAGAACGCTGCGCAGTACGCGGACAAATTGAGTGAAGGCACGAAAGCCTTGCTGGCGAAATATCCCGACACGTTCCATCTGGATATTTACCCAACTCACCGTACGGCCGCAGCACCTGACAGCGTTTATCAAAACACGTTTGCCAATGCGACCCGTTGTAAGACGACCAGCAACGGACTGTCGGTGGAGGGGTGCTATGGCGGCATTCCATTCCCAATACCTAAAACCGGCAACGAGGTCATTTGGAATTTTCTGCTGCGGGTAGAAGCGGAATCCATTCAGATGGGATATGCCAACGTCATTGGCAATGCTGACGGAACCCGGACACTGGCCAGTCGTGGCGTCGAGAATTGGCAGTACCCCTATTACTACAAGGACGGCGCCGCTGATAAATGGTCGGGGCAATACGCACTATTGCGTTTCTTGACCAACGAACCACCGTTCAAGGCCGGCGAGTCGCTGGTGACGCACGACAGCATAAACGCGCAGGAACCGAGAGAAGCCTGGCAATACCTAGTCGGTCAGCGCCGAGTACGGCGAGCGCCTACTGTAGGTTATGACACACCGGATTTTGTTGCCTCAGGCGCTAACTACTTCGATGAAGTACATGGCTTCATTGGCCATCCAGATCGCTACGACTGGAAGCTGGTCGGCAAAAAGGAGATGTACATCCCTTACAACGACAACAAATTCAACGCCGAAAAACGTGATGACGCCTTTGTGGCCAACCACCTCAATCCGGACAAGGTTCGCTGGGAATTGCATCGTGTCTGGGAACTTGAAGCAACTGTCGCGGCAGGCAAACGCCATGCCGTGCCTAAGCGTAAATTCTTCATCGATGAAGACAGCTGGACGGTCTCACTGGTGGATGGTTACGACGCAGAAGGCAAGCTGTGGCGCGTCTCACAAGTGCTTCCATTCGTTGTTCCTTCTATCCCTGCGGTGGTAGTGAAGCCAGTCGTTATCTACAACCTGCAAGCCAAAACGTACAGCGTCGTGCAAAGCCTCAACGGCGAAACCTACAGCGTCATCCCGCGCAAGCCTGAGAACTTTTTTACCGGTAACTCGGTAGCGTCTGGGTCAGTGCCCTGAGCCTCGAAATAGCTTTTCACACATAGGTTCCCTGGATGCCGCGGTACTACCGCGGCATCCGCTGAACCGAATCATCGAGGCTCCCAAATGCATAATCAGACTATAAGATCTATCGCTGGACGTTCGTTTAAGGCACTGCTGCTAAGCGCGTCATTTGTGACGGCGCTCCCTAGCACTTCAGCATCCGCACAATCCGATGGTTTACCTATGCAACCATCGATCATCAGTTCAATGGCGGCCCAGTCTGTCATGCTCAGCGTTGCGCGCGCTGGTCATCGCTTGGTAGCCGTGGGCGAACGTGGGTTCATTATCGTATCCAATGACAATGGCACGAGCTGGTCGCAAGTCGGTTCTCCCGTCAGCGTGACGCTGGTCAAAGTTCGTTTCATTGACGATGCCGAAGGATGGGCCGTCGGGCATGCTGGGGTCGTCTTGCATACCCGGGATGGCGGACTTAGCTGGGACAAGCAGCTAGATGGTGTCCAGGCAGCGGGTATCGAATTACAGGAAGCCAAGCAGGCCACCGACGGTTCCGAGGACGGTGAAAAGGCGCAAGAGCGTTTAGCTCAAGCACAACAACTCGTAGACGATGGCCCTGACAAACCGCTGCTCGATCTTCTCTTCCTGGACGCCAAAAACGGATTGGTGGTGGGCGCTTACGGTCTGGCGTTTGTCACCCATGATGGTGGTTTCACCTGGCAATCGATCCGATCTCGTATCGATAACCCAAATGGATTGCATCTCTACAGCATCGCGAGGGTAGGGCAAGATCTCTTCATCGCCGGCGAGCAGGGCACTCTGTTGCGCTCACGCGACGAAGGAAAAACCTTCGAGCAGCTGGCGTCACCTTACGAGGGCACGACCTTCGGACTGCAAGCGACAAACACCGGTTCGGTCTTGGCATTTGGGCTTCGTGGAAAAGCGTTTGAGTCCAAGGATCACGGCGATACTTGGCAGCCCCTCGACACCTTGCAGCCTGTCACATTGACCAGCGGGTTACGCCTTGCCGATGGATCGGTGCTGCTGACCGATGAGTCGGGAAGAGTGTTGCGCTTCGCCGATGGCGATACCAAAGCTGCAATCCTTCAAATTACTCAACCCAGTTATTTCACAGGCATGGCACAAGCCGAAAACGGCAACCTGATCATCAGTAGCGCACGCGGCATGCTGTCGTCCGCAGTTGCAGTGGACTCGCCGGAGCACGATCAATGAATAGCTATACTCGTTCAGCGGAGCATCACACCATCCTTCAGTCGGATGCTTTCGACCCTTCTTCTGGCACCTTGGTTGAACGGCTTCTGTTCAATCATCGCAGTATCATTTTGGGCATTTGCGTGTTGCTCAGTCTGCTGCTGGGCTATCAGGCACTGAGCCTGAAGCTCAACGCAGCTTTTGAAAAAATGATCCCTACAGATCATCCTTATGTGCAGAACTATCTCAAAAACCGAGGCCAGCTGGGGGAGGGTGGAAACACCTTAAGGATTGCGATCGAGGCCAAACAGGGCAGCATTTTTGATGCGGTCTACCTCGAGACGGTCAAAAAAATCAATGATGAGGTATTTCTACTCCCTGGAGTCGACCGCTCATACATGAAGTCCCTTTGGACGCCAGCGACCCGTTGGATCGGCGTGACCGAGGAGGGGTTCGATGGTGGGCCAGTCATACCGGACGATTACAATGGCTCCGCCCAGAGCCTTGATCAGGTTCGGCATAACGTCGATCGATCGGGAGAAGTCGGTCGGCTCGTGGCGTCCAATTTCAAATCCAGTATCGTGCTTTTGCCTCTTCAGGACATCATATCGGACGATGGCAAGCCTCTCGATTACAGCGTGCTTTCCGGCCAGCTTGAACAGATCCGAGCCAAGTACGAAACCGACAACATCAAAATCCACATCACAGGCTTCGCCAAAGTGGTGGGTGATCTGATTGATGGTATGCGGCAGATGCAACTGTTCTTCGCCGCGACATTGGTCATTTGCGGCATCGTGTTGTTTTGGTATACCCGCTGCGTACGCAGCACGTTGTTGGTGTTGCTTTGCTCAATTATCGCGGTTGTCTGGTTACTTGGATTACTGCCCACCTTGGGCTTTGATCTCGACCCATACTCTATCCTCGTACCGTTCCTGGTGTTTGCTATCGGGTTGAGCCATGGCGCCCAGAAAATGAACGGAATCATGCAGGACATCGGGCGCGGAGCCGACAAGCTCGTGGCCGCACGCTTCACCTTTCGCCGGTTGTTTTTGACCGGACTGATGGCGCTCGTGGCGGACGCGGTAGGTTTTGCCGTGCTGATGATTATTAAAATCCCAGTGATTCAGGATCTGGCGGTCGCGGCGACGATCGGTGTTCTGACGCTTATTTTCACTAACCTAATTCTGCTACCGATTCTCTTGTCATACACGGGGGTCAGTAAAGCAGCTGCACAACGTGAAGCTGAGAACGACAAATTTTCGCAACTGGATGCTCATCATACCCGCCATCCATTTTGGGCATTTCTGGATCGATTCACTGAACGAAAATGGGCGAGCGGCGCAATCATCGTCGCAGTGATACTAGGCGTCGCAGGCTTTGCCGTGAGCCTACATGTGAAGATCGGCGATCTGAATCCCGGGGCACCCGAACTGCGACCTGAATCGCGTTACAACAGCGATAACCGCTTCATGGTCAGTAACTTTTCTGCCAGTAGCGACAAATATGTAGTGATGGTGAAAACGCCCCAATACTACTGCGCCAATTACCAGACCTTGGTTTCAGTCGATGCGCTGGAAGCTCAGCTTCAGCAGTTGCAGGGCGTGGTGTCCACGACATCTTTAGCTGCACTGAGCAAGCAGGCAGCGGCCGGGATGAATGAAGGCAGCATGACCTGGTACGAGATACCCCGTAACCAGGGATTGTTGAATGCAATCATCACCCGGGCACCGCGAGAACTGTTCAACCAGAACTGCGATCTGCTGACAGTGTATGTCTATCTGAAGGATCACAAGGCGGACACGCTCACCAGCGTGGTTCAGACGGTCGAACAATTCGCGGCGACCCATAACTCGGATCAAATCCAGTTCCTCAATGCGGCGGGCAATGCCGGCATCGAAGCGGCCACAAATATTGTGGTGAAGCGCTCAAACGTGCAGATGCTATTCATGGTGTACGCGGCCGTCATCGCACTGTGCTTCATTACCTTCAGATCTTGGCGTGCAGTCGTGTGCACGGTACTGCCTCTGATGCTGACCTCTATTTTGTGTGAAGCCTTGATGGTCGGGCTTGGCATCGGCGTGAAGGTCGCGACGCTGCCCGTGATCGCGTTGGGGGTTGGTATTGGCGTGGACTACGCCTTGTACATCCTGAGCGTAACACTCACCAATTTGCGAAGTGGCAGAAGCCTATCTGAGGCTTATTACCTGGCGTTGCTGTCTACCGGGAAGGTCGTGGTTATGACAGGTATAACTCTGGGCATTGCAGTGCTCACCTGGGTGCTATCACCTATCAAGTTTCAAGCTGACATGGGCATTTTGCTTGGGTTCATGTTCATTTGGAACATGGTGGGGGCGTTGATATTGGTTCCAGCCCTTGCGCATTTCCTGCTCAAATCTAAACCTTCATCCGTTAACGCTTAGCTCCGATTAGGAACGCGAGTTCAAGGCAGAACCCGCGTTATCGCACACACACAATGACTCGAAAATCGAATGATCAAATACGCCGCAAATTTGACATTGCTATTCACGGAATGGCCTTTTAAGGATCGATTCAGCGCCGCAAGAGATGCGGGGTTCAATGCCGTAGAGTTCAGCTTTCCTCATGATATTTCGCCAATAAAAATAGCTGAAGAGTTGCGCCGAACTGGCCTTTGCCAAGTGCTAGCCACTGCTCCGGTGCGACATGGCACTAAGGGGCTTGCCGCTTCACCTGGCCGGGGCGGTGATTTTCGTGATGACGTCATGCGTGGGCTAGAGTACGCCATAGAAGGCAAGAGTCCCCTGATGCACGTCCTCAGCGGAGTGATTGACCCCGCAGATTATGAAATGTGCCGCGGGATATTTGCCGAAAACATGCATTGGGCAGTAGAGACAGCAGAGCGTTATGAAATAAAGATCGTCATCGAAGCCATCAATCAACATGCATTGCCTAATTATTTTATTCGAGCTTTAGCGGACGCGGCGAATTGGACTCGGTGTGTTCAAGGATTAGGTTTAATACTGGATTTGTATCATGCGGCGAAGGAGGGGAGGGAGCCAGTCGCATGCCTAAAACAATATCTTCGGCATTCAGATCACGTGCAGATAGCTGGATTTCCAGGGAGGAATGAGCCAGATCTCGGTAACTTTAAAATGGCTGAAGCACTAAGTTTTATCGCTACACAGACTTATAACGGATGGGTCGGCTGCGAGTACCTTCCTTCAAACGGAACTCTTAACGGCATTGGATGGTTAACTAAGTCACATCAATTTACTCAACGAGGCTGACTCGGAGCTTTTCTCTCACCACCCTCTATTTAATATTTGGAGCAACCAATGGGCTTAGAGATTGTTGGGGTTGTTGGAGCCGGTACGATGGGGAACGGGATCGCACAAGTCTGCGCGGCGACAGGCTTGAGTGTAAAACTGTTGGACGTTTCTTCGGACTCGCTAGAAAGGGCCCTGGCAGTTATATCTAAAAATCTTGACCGCCAAATTTCCAAAGGAACGCTAGATGTCGATGAGAAAAATGCAATTCTGAAACGCATAGAAACAACCACGAAGGTAGAAGAACTCTCCGGGGCTGATATCGTGATTGAGGCGGCAACTGAAAACCTTTCACTTAAGAATAAAATCCTTAATCAAATATCAGGGCTGGTCAGCACCGCGTGTATCATTGCGTCCAATACATCTTCGTTATCGATCACGCAGCTAGCTTCGAATGTTTCCTATCCTGAACGATTCATCGGGTTACATTTTTTCAACCCGGTAACGGTGATGCAACTCGTCGAGGTCATTAAAGGTGTAAGAACCAATGGAGAAACCCACGAACTTGTGATTGATCTGGTCAATCGACTAGACAAATCAGCAATTACCGTTGTTAATAGACCTGCCTTTGTTGTGAACCGTATTCTTATACCTATGATCAATGAGGCAGTGTTGGTTTACCAAGAAGGCTTGGCTAGTGCCAAGGATATCGATGACGGAATGATGTTGGGCTGCAATCACCCGATCGGGCCTCTCGCGCTTGCAGATCTCGTCGGTTTGGACACGCTTCTCTCAATTCAGGAGTCTTTATATGAGGGGTTTAACGATAGTAAATATCGTCCGGCTCCTTTATTGAAAGAAATGGTGGCTGCGGGTTTTCTTGGTCGAAAAACAGGACGCGGATTTCATGAGTATGGGTGACCGAAGTTCTCGCTTTGCAGGAAGTCGAGAAAAAGCCGTAGAGTTGTTTGCATGCAAAGGTTTCAACCAAGTCGGAATGCGCGAACTGGCTGCGTTCTTAGGAATGGCTCCTGGGTCTCTTTATCATCACTACCCAAGCAAGCAGCACCTGCTTTTAGACATACTTGAGGAGTTTTATGAGGAGTTAATTTCGGCTCTGAGCAATACGAATAAGCGTGATCGAAACAGAGTAAGAGCCGTGGTACAGGTGCATTTGAAGTTGTACAGGGATTTTCCCCGGCATTTTAACATTGCACTTCGAGATAGCGGCTGCCTTGCGGCGGGACAACAGAAAAAAATATTGGATATGAATCAGAAGTATCAGCAAGAATTATTGAGGATGTTTGATTGTGCTGACGCACATCCTGGAGGTATTGACCCGGCTATTGGTCATGTCATTGGTTCGTTATTGAACAGCGCTCCCTCTTGGATGCCAGATTCATCTTCCGATGAGCGCAGAGGTATGATGCTTATGGAGAGAATGTTAACAGGTGCAATCGAACAGCTGCTTGTTTCTCCGGCGAACACTAAGTAGTGGGCTTGCAACATCCATCTTTGTTGGGCCGTGCCTAGTGTTAAGGCTAACAAAAAAATACAGAGAGGAAGTCTAAATGCGGCATGTATCAAGACCGTCCAGTCGATGAGAAACTACATGAACGAATTTTTTTAAGGGTGCTAAAGGACGGTGTCCTATACACTCGCCCGCTGGTTAGTCACGTTTTTGACCACTTGCGAATGCGTTTTCAATATCGTCTAAGGCCTTCCAAGGAAGAATTCTTAAAGACCCTTTCACGCAGCCTGGCTGATGAAGAAATATTTTGTCCCTGTCCAGTTCAGCTTGCTCGGCATGACACATCCTGCAGCGAACAATGCCCTTATTAATCGCCCAGTTTGAGTGCCATTCTAGAAGTATTTCTGTCGGTGTCATCGGGTCTTCGCTCTCAGGAGAATTGGCCTCAATGGAAAGCTCATTTTTGAATGACAAAAACGAGGGGGCAACGGTTCAACTTGCGTTGTTTTTTTGGTTGCGGGTGCCAATTTACTCGTTTCTAAAATCTACAGATTGATCAGTTGAGGTAGTAGATCTGAGTTTTTTCCCTTAAGCCTACTTGGAGCCGATCAGTCAGCACCAGCTTGTCGTCAAAGGGTGCAAACAGAAAAATCGAGAGCATTGGAGAATGCTTCACGCGCCCGCTAATCGTCGAGCGCAATGGAAGACTATTCGCGACCAGATGCTCTGGGATAGGCGAATGGGTTTAGCGAGTCGCGAGATTCAATATAGCTTAAACATAGGCTTTTATTTCAAAAGCAAAGTGTAAGTTGATCCTATATTGCGTTTTAATCTAAGCAGGCCTTTCCTGATTGGAGCATGCGTACTTGAAGAACCCGACACTTTTGACACTTGGCCTGGCGTTGGCTGCCAGTTGCTCTGCTGCTTTCGCGGGGCCCACTCTTGATCGCGTGACGCAAAAAGGTGAACTCACCGGTGTCCTGATGGAGAGTTATCCGCCGTTCTCTTTTCTCAATGACCAGAACCAGCTCGACGGCTTCGATGTGGATGTGGCTAAAGCTGTCACCGAGCGTCTTGGGGTCAAGCTGAAACTCGAAACGCCGTCCTGGGACGTGATTGCCGCCGGGCACTGGAACGGTCGCTACGACATCTGCGTGTGCTCGATGACACCGAGCAAGGTGCGGGCCGAAGTGTTCGACTTCCCCGTGGAGTATTACCAGTCACCGGCAGTGATCGTGGTCAATGCAAAAGACGAGGACATTGTCACGGGCAAGGACTTGTCCGGCAAAAAAGTCGGTGTGATCAGTGCGTCGACTTATGAGGCCTATCTGAACAAGGATCTGGTCATCGAAGGTGGCGAGGACAGGCCGTTGAGCTACCCGTTCGACAGTGTCCAGATCGCGCCTTACGACAATGAAACCGTCGCCTTTCAGGATCTGGCACTGGGCACCGGCGTGCGCCTGGATGCCATGGTCACCAACCTCATCACCGCCCGTGAGCGCATCGCCCAGGATCCGCGTTTCAAGATTGCCGGAGATTCACTGTATTCCGAACCGAACGTGGTAGCGGTCGAGAAGGGCGATCCGCAATGGAACGCGAAAGTCACCGAGGTCATCGCGCAACTCAAGACTGACGGCACGCTGGGCAAAATATCCCGCAAGTGGATCGGTTCCGATATCAGCCAATGACAGCCCTTAATCCTCATCCGGCCAAAGCCACTGTCACCCCGCAAAAGCAGCCGCAACTGACACGTCAGCTGTTCGGCTTTCGCACTCGTCTGTATCTGACGTGGGCGGCGTTATTCGGCTTGTGCGTGCTGTTTTTCATGCGCTTCGATCTGAAGTTTTCGATCATTCTGGAAAAGTGGCCGAACCTGGTCGGCCTGCATCTGGGGCCGAACGGGTTCTTGCAGGGCGCCGCGCTGACGATATTCCTGTGTTTCTGCTCGATCTGGTTTTCGTTACTGCTGGGCTTTGTCACAGCGCTGGCCAGGTTGTCGAGCAGCGCCGTGGCGTTTGGCATCGCGAGCTTCTACGCCTCGTTCTTTCGCGGCACGCCGCTGCTGATCCAGATCCTGTTGATCTATCTGGGGCTGCCGCAGCTGGGCGTGGTGCCAGGCGCAATCAGCGCCGGGATCATCGCGCTGTCGCTCAACTATGGGGCTTATCTCAGTGAAATTTTTCGTGCCGGCATTCTTGCTGTTGCCCCTGGTCAGCGCGAAGCGGCTGCCGCACTGGGCCTGAGACCGGCCGCGACGTTCATCCATATCATCCTGCCGCAAGCCATGCGCACGATCATTCCGCCGACCACCAGCCAGTTCATTTCGATGCTCAAGGATTCATCGCTGATCTCGGTCATGGGTGTCTGGGAAGTGATGTTCCTGGCGCAGTCGTACGGGCGTTCGTCCTACCGTTACATCGAAATGCTCACCACCGCAGCGGTCATATATTGGCTGTTGTCCATCGGTCTCGAACTGATCCAGCATCGCCTCGAACGCCATTACGGCAGAGGCTTCAAGCATCAGCGATGACTCGCCCGTTCAATGATTTTCTTGCAGGAACCAAGATGTCCGATCCTAAACCTCTGTTGTTTGCACTCTATGAACAAGCCAGTGTCGGATGCGGCGGTGCGCCGAGCCTCTGGACGCACCCGGCGGACGAACGCCTGGCGATCAACTCGCTGGGCTATTGGTCAAACCTGGCCCGGATTGCCGATCAGGCTCACCTCGACATGCTGTTCTTTGGTGATGTGCTGGGTTTCTACGATGTGTTCGGTGGCAATGCCGATGCGGCCATGAAATGGGCGGTGGAAGCACCGGCCAACGATCCGCTGATGATCATTCCGGCATTGGCGGCCGTGACGGAAAACCTCGCGTTTGGTGTCACGGTGACCACCAGTTATGAGCACCCGTTTACGCATGCCCGGCGTTTCAGCACGCTCGATCACCTCACCAACGGGCGAGTGGGGTGGAACATCGTCACCTCTTACCTGTCCAGCGCCGCCCGCAATTTCGGGCTGGAGGAAATGATCAAGCATGACGATCGCTATGAGCGCGCCGAGGAGTTTCTCGACGTGGTGTACAAACTGTGGGAAGGCAGTTGGGCCGACGACGCCGTGGTTGCCGACAAGGCCCGCCAGCTGTATGCCAGAGGCGACCGGGTGCGACCGATCAATCACGAGGGTGCGCACTATCGCGTGGCTGGGCCGCATCTGACCGCTCCGTCCCCGCAGCGCACACCGTTGCTGATCCAGGCGGGCTGGTCGGGACGCGGTCGCGAGTTCGCCGCCAAGCATGCGGAACTGATCTTCATCGCCAAGTCCAACCCGCAGGAAATCCGTCAGGGCCTGGAGGACATCTGGGCCAAGGCTCAGGCGCGGGGGCGTCAACGTGAAGATGTGAAATCACTGACGGTGTTGCGCATCGTCACCGCCAAAACCGAAATCGAGGCCCAGCGTAAATACGACGAGTTGCAAAGCAACTATCACTTGCAGGCACAACTGGTCAGCTACGCCGGTGACACCGGCATCGATATAAGCCGCTACGCCGACGGCGACGCGCTCTCGACGCACACCGAAGGCCTGACCTCTTACGTAATGCGCCCCGATGGCAGTGGCAAGCCACTGACGGCGGGCGACGTCAAACAGCGTTTCGCCAGTGTCACTCGCGGCAGCGACCTGATTCTCGTCGGTACGCCGCAGCAAGTCGCCGACCGCATCGAAGAGCACGCGCGAATTTCCGGCACCAGCGGCTACATGCTCAACCCGTTGATCAGCCCAGGCAGCCTTGAAGACTTCGTCGAACTGATCATTCCCGAGTTGCAGAAGCGCGGTTTGTATCGCACCGAACCTCAGCGCGGAACGTTTCGTTCAAGGCTGCGCGACGATGGGTCGAGTCACTTGCCGGCCTCGGCATATGGAGCATCGTTTCGCTTCGGCAAGGCACTCTAGGGGCGATGTGGCGAATACTCCATACACCGCGCGGGCGCAAGGGCATGGCGTAAGTCCAGAAGCTAATCAGTGCTTTTCCGCTTCTGCAGTTCATCAACATTGAACTTACTGCCTTGCTCGCTCCCCTAAAGGAGCGCAGGCAATTGGCTGCTGCTCGGTAGGTAGGCTCTGAGCTCCCCACTTACACGAAGGTTTGTGAATCATGAAGAGTGAACAGGTAGAAGGCGTAGCAGAAAAACTGGCCGGCAAGGCGCAGAGCGCGGTCGGAAAACTGATTGGTGATTCGAAGATGGAGGCTGAAGGCGCGGGACACCAAGCGGCTGGGCAACTGACTAAAACCTACGGCGATGCACTAGATAACGTATCGACTTTCGTTAAAGAAAAACCGGTCGCCGCACTCGCAATAGGTGCAGCAGCGTTGATCCTTATAAACCGTATTTTTCGTCGCTAAACGTGTAGGAGGTGCCGCCAGCCTTGGTGACACCTCCTTCGTTGGTGATATCCGGATAATGGATGCCCGCAAGCGATACCTTCAAGCCCCCCGGTTTTGCGATCAAAGTACGATGAAAAATGCCATTTACCTGTTGTGCTCTCTGCGTGCGCAAAATTGATGTCGGCCTTCCCTGTAATGTGGTGTTCACACGACACTTGCTTGAGATCAAAATCGAAGAGCGGCTAGGTCATGGACGCTTTTTGAGCCGGGCTAAACCCTGTTTGATATGCCCGGCGTTCTCACCGATGCCCCACAAAGCGCCGCGAACATTGTCTCCAACCACAGAGCTCCCCTGGGCTTCGATGTGGAGCGTTAACTCCATCAACGCCGCCTCTAGGGCGAGCTGATTCTGATACATCCTTTCCAGCACGTCGGACAACGAGTATTCGCCTGCCATTTTCCTTCTCCTCTCCTTGGAATCTTCTGAGAAAACCTGTTCTGCAATGACCTAGGGTATCAAGCGCATCTCTCGTAGTTTGTCGAACACGTCGAAAAATGCTTGATCGCTTGCTTGGTATGCAGTGAAGCCCATGGCGCGGCTTTTGGACATGTCCGTGACAACTTCGATTGGTCGACCAAGGTCTGCATCGGTGTGCCATGGGGATATCAGGCGACCAATATCAGGTTCTTTCAAACTGTGTTCCGCGACTATTTGCGCCCATATGACTTGGTCATCAGCCATCTGCGTCTCAAGAGGTGACACTGAAGCGGGGTAATCGGCAGCAGGCAAGTCGAAGTATTCGGCAATTCGGCTCCACATCCATTTCCAACGAAACACATCGCCATTGGTGACGTTGAATGCCTGGTTGGCTGCAGCCGGCATGGTGGCTGCCCACAGTTGTTGTTTCGCCAGCTGCCGGGCATCCGTCATATCAGTAAGGCTGTCCCACTGCACTTTTGATCCGGGAAACACAAATGGGCGATTGGTTTGTTTGCAAATCGTGGCATAGACGGCGAGGGTGGTTGCCATATTCATCGCGTTACCTACGGCAACCCCGGTAACGGTATGCGGGCGATGGACGCTCCATGTGAAGCCATCCTTTTCAGCAGCGGCGAAGAGTTCGTCTTCTTGGGCGTAATAGAAGTTTTCGACATCCAAGCGACCCTGCTCTTCGCGGAACGGTGTTTGCGGAAGGCTGCCTTTTCCATAGGATTCGAACGGGCCGAGGTAGTGTTTGAGGCCGGTAACCAGTGCGACGTGCTCCACACTTTTGGCTGGGCGAATGGCGGCGAGCACGTTGCGTACCATGGCGGCATTAACGCGAATGTTCTCGGCTTCCGTGGCTTGCCGTGACCATGTGGTAATGAACACATGAGTGGGTTTCAAATCCGCCAGCGCCTGTTCCAGCGAAGCAGGATCCTGAAGGTCTGCCGCGACAGGTATTACGCCTTGCACTTGCGACGGGTGCCTCGATAGCGCTGCGACCTGCCACTGGTTGTCGATGAGTAACTGAGTGATGGCGCTGCCGACGATGCCGCTGGCGCCCACGACCAAAGCTGTCTGGGTCATACGTTTCTCCTGGATTTAGGTTTGAGAGTCCACGTTCAACCTAACCGGATTCGCATTTGGTCTTGCGACCTGCACTCACCGTCAGTTAGTCGAGATACTTGGTCAGACTCACTACGTCTGCTTTGACGAGGCCACTTCGTCGCAATTAGGGGAGGTGCTTGACATATGCTGACAAAACTCAACGCACGCCAAGCCCCTCTTATTACACTTCTACCAACGCGTGGCTCGCTGAGCAGCAGCAATATCTGCCCGTTCGGCGTCGGCTTCCCAACCCTCAGCAATCCTGCGGAGCATTGCTGACGTTCTTACTGATGTTATCGTTTTCGTAGCCCACTCACGCGATTGAGAAGCGAGGGCGCGTTCCTGATCCCCGCCCTCATCCGGCATTTTGCTGTACACCCCGCGCATGTTGTACCGTTCGAGGCTGATGCCTCGCTCAACCTCAGGCGATGCCAAAACTTCAATGACGTTTCTGACGGCCTCGTGAGGCCATGCCGAATCTTTCGCTCCAAGCGGGGCGTGTGCCAGTATTTGTCCAATCAGTTGATCTGTGACCATACCCCTGTTCGATTCCTGCGCCAATTTTCGGACATCTACGCACCAAGTCCTCAGAGCAGCTTCATCCACGTCGTTTCCTTTCTGACCTGGCAGCTTCTTTAGCCCCTTGAGTAGCCGATAGGTAGCGGTCGCCAGCTTTCTATCCGTTTCGGAAAGATCTCGAGGCTCTTCGTCTTTGGCTCGAAATACCCTGCTAACCATGCCCATAAAGAACACTGGCTGCTCCAGCAAAAGCTCATGGATCGTAAGGTTGTCGGTACGGAGCATGGGAAGGTACATGAACTCCATTGCTGCCAAGCTTTCCCGTGGAAGGTCAGATCTTTGCGCCAGTGCGGAGAAAATTCTGTCTACGTCCAGATATCCAAATGTGCTTTTCGCATCTGGATCTGCGTTATGTTCGGACACTGCCGAGGACATGATTGCTTGAATCGTTGCGACGGGAAGCTCCCCCAATCGCTTTTCTGCTGCGGCCAAGGCTGCGGCGGATCGCCCCACGGTACGATATTTTTCGATAGCAAATTTAAGATCTTCTAGCGGCGCTTGGATCCTGATCGGCGATTTTTGGCTCCAGTACGCTGCCTCCGTCTCCCTTCCAAAGGACTTGACGTAGTTCCAGCTTTCCCTCGTTTCGCCGAGCCCCAAAAGCACAAGAGCGCTCTTCTGATGATCCCAGCCGCTTTTCTGCAGAGCGTCCTTTGCATCTGTGGCCCAACTGTCACCAAAGCGTTCCATACCATGTGCCAAGACGATGCTTGCAGCGAGGGCTGACTCGCCAATGGTGCTTGAGAGCAGCCTGGTGAACAGTTGCAGAAGCTGGTTATCAGTAAGCTGTAGGCCGCGAATCGAGAGCGTCACCAAGCGAGGAATCTTAACGCGCTCTATCAAGCCCACAACTCCATCGATTCCCGTCGCATCCATAATGCCCCTGAGAGCTTCCCCGCGGGCGTCCTCCACCGCCTGAATTGGGTCGGAGGTCTCATCGGCCAAATCGAACGAGGGCATCCAATCGTCAAAGAGCCAGCTTACAGAATCCACTAAAGCTGCGGGCTTGTGTCTTTCGACCAAAGCTTCGAGCGTTTCGATACTGTCAGAAGGCAATGCCCAGTCTGCGTCTTGATACTTTCGGTGGCGCAGGGTTTGTTTGCGAAGTGCATTCCATATTTTTGATTGCTGTTCGTCCTGGGTAGCACCAAGAGCTTGTGCGAGGCCGTTTACGATCAGCTCGAACGTGGGGTTCTGCACCGCGCCCAAGGAGTCGATCAGCGAGCTCCAACGAGCTGGATCATATTCTGCCCGGGTTATCGCGAGCTCAACGATTCTTTCCTCACTTTTCCAGACAAGCCCGTATGTCAGGTTTTCGTTATCTCTCTGTTCGGGCTCTCTGAATCTCGGCTTCGTCGTCGGCGTGCTGGTGTCGCTAAATCGAGGGAGTAGTTGTTCCAGCAGCGGCCATGCGATGACGGGGACGTCTTTAATAATCGACTCAAGAATCGCGAGCCGATGTTGAGTGCTGACGGCAGTGCCGGGACTCCATGAAAGGAAGATCGAGCGTAGGCTATTGATTGGCCGGTTCGTCAGCTTTCCACCAGGATCCAGAGCTGCAAGCTTTGCGAGGCAGAGTGCTGCTCGTTGCAAGAAATCCGGAAGCCACGCCAGCGCCTCCAGAGACCACAACAAACCGCAATGATAGGTAGTTGGGGTGATTAGGCCCGGGTATTCGTCGAAGATAGGACGGATCGTGGCGTCGCCCTCAAGCTGACGCTCAAGGGCCTCAAGAAAAGGGTGTGGGGAGGCCTCCGCCAGCAGGGGGAGTTGTTGCTCTAAGCTCGCAATGAGCCGGTGATCGCTGGACAGGCCTGGCAGTCCCCGGATGACCTCGTCAACGAAAGTTTGAGGGTTCGAGCGTGAGACTTTGAATTGCGCTTGCTCATGTAACACGGCCATGTGTAGCAGTGTGTTCATAAGGCCGTTTTTTAGGGATTCAGTATGCAGCGGATTTTGATCTCTACTGCCTGGCATCAAAAAGGGCTGATCCGCAGTAGGAGGTTTGTGCGCTTGCGCAGCTTTTGAAAAAACTGAGGTTACAGCTTCCTTGAAGCGATCCAGATGTTTGCTGCTGATGAGATGCCCTAGGTATACAAAAGCGTCCACTGATGCTTTCATCGCCCAGAGATCTTCAATGCGCTCTAATGGCGCATCCCGCATCTTGGTAAATTTGAGCAGCTCTTCTTCTGCGTCATCGTAATCTTTACGGGTGAGCAGACTCAGGATTGAGCGATCCGGCTCCACGTCAGCCATCCAGGATCCAGCGAGTAGAGCAGGTATCAACAAGTCAGCATCTTCAATCCATTCAGGATTTTCAGCCGTGCCACTAGGGTGCAGTCGAGCCAGAACCGCTAGGCTGCGGCCACATGTTCTAGCCAGTTGGTAACCGGCGTCTTCGTTCATGCCCATATTCATGAACGCCTTGCCCATTTCTCTGCTGCTTGGCCTGCGAAGGAGAACGTGGTCGTGGCTTTTCTCATCTGCCCCGGCACTGATGACGGTAACACCTTCACGAGCGAGTCGCCCTGCCGAAGCCCTAGCGCCTTGTCGTGGAAGGTAAATAAGATTTTCGAGCGTTAAGCAATGCCTGACGGCTTCTTCCGTTTCTACGACTAGGGTGCGGGCCTCCAGTACGTTGCGGATGAGTTCCGGTGCGCTACGTATTGCCGCGATGACGAAAGCAATGACCTCGTCAGGAGAGTCGGCTGCAAATGCAAGGCGGCCGCTGTTTTGATTCAGCTTTTCCAGCAACTCTTTCGCTTGATCCTCTCGGCTGGCGAGCAATACCGATTCGTTCAGTTCGGGTGAGAATCGACTTGAGTAGAACTGCCAGAATTCTTCAGTGCTCTGAACTCCGATTTGGGGAGTGAGCTTGAGCTCGCAGCTGGCCCATTTCGACGCGACGGCCGGGCACTGGGCGAGCCAGTCCTCTAACCGCGTTCCCTCGAGATACTCAACTTTTTTCCACTCCCCTAGGGCGTTTTTCTCCGCAAGCCAGTCAGGCAGTTTCTCTCCTCCGGTATCCCAAGTTCGAGGTGTAACAATCACCAACGTAAGGTTCGCGCGATCAGCCGGCGCGACCTCGCTGGTGCGTTTTTTATAGTCACTCTCAGCCTTGGCTTTGCCTGCACCACTTGTTCCAAACTCCCAGACGGACTTGCCGTCCGGGATGAACGATGAGGAGGAGTCTGCGTCAAGTTCGCCATCGTAGCCTCGAACTTGGCCTTTATCCCCGTTTGGAAATCTTAGGTATCTGACTTTTGATGCCGTAGCCCATATTAGGTCGCTCACGAGGCCGGGCATCTTGCCTTTAGCCTGGACTGTTTCGGCCCACATCTCCAGATCAAGCGCTTTGATCCACTGCAACTTTCATCTCCTGATTTCAGTAGCCTGCAGGTTCCATTTTCCATTCAGCTTTACTGGACGGACTGCCGCCACTTTATTCTCGGGCGGTTGAGAATTGCGAGGGATTTTCTTATCTATGGGCGCAAAACCTCTTAAATCGAAAGAGGTGAGCACGGCGATTTCATGCGGCATAGAGGTTTGCTTGCCGCTAGCTGCGCCACTCGCAAACCTACCCTGAAACCTTCATGGCGCCCACGGCCAACGCATAATCGCTTGTACTGGCACCTCTGCGTGGCGAGACCCCAGAGAGCTCGTGGTCAACCTGCGGTTAACTTTTCTCCAGTTCAGTCGTAATGGTACGGCGTGTTCGCTGCATGAAAAACGCGCTTAAAAGGATAGAACTGGTGCCCACTTAAATTTAAGTGCACACCATGTCTTGGCTTTGCGATGCTGGGTACCTAGTCTTACTTGGATATGCTGTAGATATAGCTGTGGGGCATTTGTCAGGGCCCTAGCTAGAGGGTACAGCTGAAGCCTTAATACTAGATTACTCCTTAGGAACTATTGAAGTGACTTGGTTAACGTGCGCAGTGTGATCAGAACCTCCACTGGTATCCGCCATAAAGCGTTGTGCATTTTCTACAGAGTAGAAAAGTCCAAATATCATGACAAAGTAAATGCCCATTATTAGTAAGCATGCTTCAGCCAGGGCTGACTTATAGTTTTTTATGAGGTAGATGCATGTCAGACGATTCTTGCGCTTTAAATTTTCCCCATCTAGGGTGTTAAGAAAGGGATCGAGCCCGTCGGTCGCCCCGGCTCTAAATTCTTTAAAGAATGTCTTTATGTTTGCGTGTGCAGCAAGATAGAGAAGGAGGAACATGACAAAGCAAATCGCTCCCATAGGAATAGCATCCTTATAATTCTGCTTTGAAATGAGTATTTTGAATTTTCCTCCAGCTATTCCGACCAGTACCATCAGGAAAAACTGAATTGACGTATTGCGAAGGAACTCTAGGAAATGCTTACGCCCAGAATTTAATATCCACATTTGCAGCTCCTTGCTGGTAATTACGAAACTCGTGTATTGAGAGGTAAAGCTGAGGTGCTTGCTTGTTTTTTGGGGCCAAACTCACTTTCGTTCTCCCGGCCGTTGAACATGCAATAGCACTCGCATAGCACTCGATAGTCAGAGAAAAAGGATTCGAGATCTTTGTGGATTTGCCGCGCCCAAGAGAGGCGGTCTGAGCTTGGCGAGAGAAATGCTATTGTATCGTTAATGCTAGTGCGCAGATGAAATACGTTATTTCGAAATTTACGCAAATCGTCGTAGTTCTTATTGATGACGCTATTGAGGTTGTTGTATTTTGGAATTAGCTCTTGGTAATCATTAGGTCTTTCCTCATTGAGCAGTCTGTACATATTCAGTTTCTTATAGCCCTCGCACGTTACGGCTAAGAAACCGAGCCAGGAGCTCATGTATATTCTGAAATTTATTTCATCAGTTCTGCTAAGCTTTTTATTTTTATTCCATTTTTTAATCAGCGCATCGTATTGTTTCAGCATCAAATCAGCTGCGTAAAAATAGTGTATCTGGAGCGTCAGAACTTTATCCTGTTCTCTATGAGGGAGTAGGTCTCCTTCCTCACGGCTGTCAATAATTGAAGTATATTCTAGGGGCTGACTTGCAAGGCGATACAGGGCGGAGTCCAAGGGGGTTATTAATTTTTTTTTGATCGAATCTTGAAAGCACTCGTGGAACTCTTCATCTGTTGAGAATCCGTAGTTCTCCAGCCTTTCCTTGGCGAACCGTATAATACGCCAAGCGTCTAGCCCAGAAATTTCTCCATGTCTGCCGAAATCGAAATCTACTGTGCCGTTTGGTAAATCCACGCTACATCCGCATCCGTGCTTAAAGTAGTTGATGCCGCTATCTAAGTTTGAGATGTGCGACAGATCAGTATTTATCCATTCTATTGAGGTGCGGGGAAGGGGGATTCCCGATTTCTTAATTAACGTCAAGGCTGTTCGGACAGCTTCTAGGTAATCGCTAATCAAATTGGAAAGTCGTTCGTCCATGATGCCTCGAAATAAAAGTAATTAAGGAAGTAGTAAGGCTTTAGAAAGTTTATCGTAGTGCATTAGCTGTCTCTAAGTGAGCGCACATCTAATAAAGAATGAGCGAAAAAATCTTAGGTGTTCCAGTATTTCTGGACGTTAGCTCGCGCATTTCCGACCTTTTTCGCGATTGTCTTCTTGTCTAGACCCTGAGCCTTCAAACTTCTGACGGCATCCGCATTTAAGGGCTGCCTAGGCTTCCCTTGGGAGCGCTTGATGAGCTTTCCATCACTGAACTACTCATCCACCAACTCCCATCCTCCGGACATCTCGAAATCCCTAATTCGCAAGGCGTTACGCTGCAAAGTCTCCGAAGGGAGTTGGTCACCCTGAGCGGCAATGGCTAGAGTGACTACCGCCAAAAGGTTGAGGCCTAAGTAGTCAGCTATCTCGTCCAGTTTCTTCAATGTCGGCTTCTTTCTGGCCTGCTCAAGCTTCCTACATTCGTTCTGTGTGTTGCACCCGCGAGATCCTCGTAACTCAGTCTTTGGTGTGCAGGGGCTACGCGCAATGCCCATTCATGAGTCGGATCCTCAAAAGCGAGGATACGGCCAGGGACGGGCCGTTACAATAAACAGTCTATAGTAATAACATCGTGCCGCTCGATCAGCTCAAGCCGGCTACAAAGTCAAAACGGTGCTGTGTCATAACTCCGGAATCGACATCATTTTGGAGCAGACTATTCCACAACCCTGGAGAGAGCGTTTCCACCAAGCAACTATCGGGTCGACCAGGTTGGTTGATGGGCCTTTTGCCGCAGACTGGGATGAATTTCTGCCGAGTTGGTAAGCAGAGATTCATCACCTAGAGCAGCATAGGGCCGCCAGATACAAACCTGGAACAGGCTGAGCGGATGACGGGAATGGGACAAGACGACGATGACACGGTGTACTGCGATATCCAGATGCACTAGCCCAGGGTCGAGAGCTTCTGGAATTAGTAAATGCACTGCGAGAATCGAAAGCTCATCCGCGTCTCGACAAAGTCTTCGAGCACATGTAAGACGAACTCAGTACATCCATCGATTTCGTCGCAAACCCACCGACCAGGGACTTGTTTCGGCCGACGCACCACTGAGCATCGGCACTAGAGCATCAAGGAGGATAGCGGCTAAGGCCAGCGTACTAGCTGAAGCTCCTTGATTCGAATCGCCATCGCAATATCCGACACCCCAAATTGAACCGAAAGTGGAATCAAATTACGGTTGTTGAACCGGGCGCACCTTGCCAACGAAATCTCTCGATCAAGCGAATCCCTTTCTGCGTTCAGAAGCGACCATGGATCTGAAGGATTGAGGTGGTAACAGGTGGTATCAGTGAAGGGGAAGGGGCCCTTCATCTGAAATTGAGCAGCAAAAGCATCCAGTAGAAGTCGGGCTGGTATCAAAAAACACGCCGCAAAGTAATCAGCCTCCCTTTCCTTGGGAGGGCGACTTTGTCCTCGTGCCGATCCGTCTAAAGGCTTATCACGATGCATCACCTCATCTTCATGAAGTACAAAGTGACCGATCTCATGAGCGCCAGTGAACCGGATCACATTCAATGGGAATTCGGTGGAAACAGCTACGCGTCGAATCGAGCGATTCATTAAACCAGCAGCCTTGAAGCGTTCACCCTCTCGCCCGAAGAGTGGAGAGCCCAGATTAGGAAGGAGCTGGTAATCAAGTCCTAAAATATGGGCCGCGACCTCAGGTGCCAGCATCTGAAAAGGCGTTAGGTGCCGGTTTGGCCATAAGCGTTCCTGGTTGTCCCACATTTCTTTATGAAGACGATGGGCTGCTTGCTGGATGCGTTCACGATTCATAGCCTTGTACACCATATGATGTGCTATTTGCGCATCCTTATTAACCATATGTAGTATTGTCAATCATCTGTAATGCCAGGGTGATGTCGAGCTAAAGACATGAATGGGCTCCCGGTACTCGTGCGCTGGATACTCCAGCCCAGAACCCATCTCGGTGCCTGTGCTGTTGCAATCCAGACTAGCGACTACCCTAGTTGAAGGTTTGCGTACGCAGCCACGCTTCCACTTTTTGCCATCGGCCCACCTAGGAAAGCTTTGACCTGCCTGTATATAGAATCTCAAGCAGTCGCTGTCTCTCAGCAGGTGAGGAGAAACAGTCATCAATCTGCTGCAGTGGTTTCCATTCTGATTGTTGTTCAAGTGCCTCCTGGATAGCTTCGACTGATCCCATCCAATGTCGGCGGCTATCGTAGGGCGTGAAGCCCAGGCGCTCGGCAAAAGCAGATGCTTTAGCGTTGGCACTTTCAATCAGCAGATGTTTGTAGCCAAATTTTGGCGCCAGCTCTACCAAACGTTCAATTAAGGCTCGGCCATGTCCAATGCGCTGGTGCTTGAATCCAATCCGAGCGATCACCAAAGTATCCCGTGGACAGTTAGCGTCGGGTCTCCCGAATAAACGGAAATAGAGATCGAATTGGGTGCTAAGTGCCGAGACTGTGGCGAATGATCTCCAGACCCGCTGCTGGACGTACCTGGGCTTGTAGGTGAACCGCTCAAGGATAAAATCCTTCAGGTAAGGTATTAGATCCTCAGACCGTGCTTCGGCAAATTCAAACCAGTCTTCATCACTTGCGGCTACATCGGGAAGTCTCGACATCGTCGCGCTCCTAGTCTGGTGCACAGCTGACCAGTTTTTAATAAGGCCACTACCGATACTTAGACCAGCCTGGGCGGCCATCCAGCTCTTCCAAGAGATCTTCGTCATCGTGTTTCGCCCGGTAGCCGCTCGAAACCAGGCGAGGATCGAGCTCTTCGAAATTCAGAATCGATTGAGTCTGCCTGGTCGGGGCGTGGTAGGTGGCTTGTTCGTAGCAGGCGAACCGCCGAGCATCATCACTGGTGCTCCAATCACTCCCGTCGATGTCTGCCTCATGAAGGCCGCTGATACCTGCTTTATACGCTTTTGCTGCGGCAGAGTTTTGAGGAAGGGGAATCCCTTTGCTGATCCATACTCTGGCATCGCGCAGGGCCTTTGAGCCAATGGAATACTTAACCACGCCGTCTTCCGCGACGACAAAGGCCAGGTGGCCTTCTGAGGCTTGGGCGAACTTGGAAGCGATACATGAGCGCGATGCTTGGAAGCGTTCAGCCAACTCAGCAAGGTGCTCTAAAGTGAAGTTCATGTCTTCCGCGAGCGGCTGGATCAATGCCCAGGGAACCAGGCATTCAGCAGCGAAGACGTCGCAGGAAATCTCTTCCTGAGGGCGGCCCGTGAAGCGTTCAAGCTCATCGCCAATCACCTTCTCACCGTGCAGCGAGGGCAGCTCTAGGACGTGGTGCGCGATCTCATGGAGGATGGTGAAGCGCTGTCGAACAACGCTGTCCTTTTCATTCACGCAGATGTACTTCTGTCCACGCCTTTCGAAAGTGTTACCTGCTTCACCATCTGAAAGCTCCACACGTGAGACCTTGAAGCCCAAATGAAGAGCGAGCGCATCTACATCAACAGGTGCTGTATCGATGCGTGCGTCCTTCAACAGCTTCCTGGCTCGCGAGACCACAACGTTTTCGTCCATGAAGCTCCTCGTCGTTACATTTGCTGAATGAGTTGGATGCGCTTGAGCCAAGCCACTTCGGTGTTCGGACGCTCACCTCGAAAGCTCATTGTTGCTACGTCTTCAAAATCTTCCCATGGGATGTCCGTGCGGGACACCATCAAGTTGTAAAGCGAATCTTCAACAGTGACCGATTTAGCCAGCAACTTGAAAACATCACCCTCACGGTCATCTAGCTCGAGCGCGTGGCTCAGGCGTGCTACGACTTCCTCTGAAGGGGCTGCCCGGTCTCCTTTCTCCAGTCTCCAAATATAAGCGTGATCTAGATCGCCTGCACGTTTCTCCAAGTCACGAAAACTCAGCTCTTTTCGTTCACGCATGGCAGCGATGAACCCGGCCAAATCCATTTTTTTCTCCAACCTATTGCATTGCCCGATAGGGCGGGAGTAGTCTGTTGCCTAGTCAGACAACAGCTCGCGATTCATCATCCATGATAAGCGGCTTTTTTTTGAAGTCCACTGTTGTCTGACAGGACAACGACCTTTGGGTCGTTTTTTAAGGACGGTGGTGTTGTCTGTGTAGGCAACAGCTCATTTGGTTCAGATACGAGGTTTTCCCTATGTCACAGTTGAACGATTTTGAGGTTGAAGACGTGGCCGCCGCCGTCTTAGCGGGCCGCGAGGTACGTGATCATGGGCCGTATAAAATCCAGCTTGGCAACGATGCTCTGGAATATCGGCAATTAGTGATCGCGGATCCTGTTCCAACGGGGCAGCAAGTCTTGGAGGCTGCGGAGCTCCGACCAGTGGACGATTACTTGCTGTTCCAGGTTCTCACCAATGGCCACTTGGAGCTGCTTAGCCCCACTGAAACTACCGACCTGCGCAAGGCCGGCATCGAGAAGTTCCTTGCATTCAAGAGTGATCGCACCTTCCGCTTCTTCATTGATGGAGGTGCGCAGGACTGGGGTGCTCAGCGTATTTCTGGTCGCACCTTGAAGCAACTGGCCGGCGTGGATGCTCAGAAGTACGACATCTTCCTGGTCATCCCCGGCGATGACGATGAGCTTATCGAAGACCGCGACTTGTTCGATTTGGCCCGCCCTGGGGTCGAGCATTTCGCTGCGGTGGAAATCAATATCAAGGTCTTCGTCAATACGCAGCCAGTGTTTGTCCACTCCCACACTTTGTCGTACTGGGAGGTAGTTCACTTGGCCTACCCGGACGCGCAGCCTGCCCCCAATGCTCACTTCACCGTGACCTACGCCAAAGGCCACGAAGGCAACTCGCTCACTAATTTGGTTGATGGCCAACACGTCCGGATCAAGAAGGGGATGCACTTTAATGTCACACCAACTGATAAGTCGTAGTCCTCACCTCCTGCGCTTGCGCAATGAAGGGTACAACCTAGATACCTACGAGGGTTACCTCCTGGTTCATGACGTGCCCTATGTAAACGCCCAGCGCCAGGTGTGCCGCAGCGGTGTGTTGGTCATGGCGCTCAATCTGACGGCAGATGTTGCGGGCCAACCGAGCGATCACACGGCGCATTTCATTGGTGACTGCCCTTGCGATTCAAAAGGGCGTCCCCTCGAACAGATCATCAACAACAGCAATTCGAATCAGTTGTTACCGAATTTGGTCGTGAACCATTACTTCTCGGCAAAGCCCCGGAGCGGCAACTACTCCGATTACTACGAGAAGGTCTCGATCTACGTTTCAATCCTGAGCGGCCAAGCTGAGGCATTGGACAAGGACGTCACAGCTAAGACCTTCGCGCCAATCCGGTCGGATATGGAGGGAACTGTCTTCGCCTACACCGACACGGCGTCGGCACGCGCCGGCATCGGAATGCCCACCGAGAAGTTCAAGGGATTGAAGGTGGCAGTAGTGGGGCTCGGCGGTACTGGTGCCTACATTTTGGATCAGATCGCTAAGACCCCTGTAGAGGAGATCCATCTCTTCGATGCGGACGTGCTACAGCAGCACAACGCGTTTCGCTACCCTGGAGCGGTGTCATTCGTTGATCTAGCTCGGGGTATGAAGAAGGTTGAGTACCTCCAAGAGAAGTATGGAGAGATGCACCGTAACATCACTGCTCACCCATGCATGATCACAGCGGAGAATGTCGATGACCTATGTGCTTTCGACTACGTTTTTCTCAGTGTAGATAACACCACGGTGAGGGATTTTGTGGTGAAAGCGCTCCGAGGTACCCGCACATCTCTGCTTGATGTCGGAATGGGGGTTCACCTAGTTGGTGAGACACAGCAAATCTGGGGAATGTGCCGGGTCACAACGCTTACATCTGAGCATTACACCCATGCGGCTCGTACCATGCCTCTAACTGAAAATCCTGTAGAGGACATCTACCGCTCGAACATCCAGATCGCTGATCTGAATGCCCTCAATGCGGTGCTGGCAATTGGTGCCTGGAAGCGGCTCTGTGGTTTCTACGCGGACAACGTCCAAGCTGGTCACTTCACCTACGCGACTCACCTCAACGAGATGGGCAATAGTGAGGAGTGTCCATGACGATTAGAAACCTCACTCCTCAATTTGTTGAGCGTTTCCCAGATAAGCTGGAGCAAGGCGAGCTTTATTTAGCAATGGAGTTCGCAACTGCAGCACATCTGTGTGCCTGTGGTTGCGGCAACAAGGTGATCACTCCGTTCTCTCCCACCGACTGGCAGATGTACTTCGATGGTGAAACGGTGTCGCTCAAGCCCTCCATCGGAAACTGGTCATTCAAGTGCCGCTCGCATTACTGGGTTCGTTCTGGTCGCATCGAGTGGGCTGGCAACATGTCTCAAGAGACGATCAACTTAGGACGCAAGCGTGATGCCGAAGCGAAGGCAAGGCTACAGTCGAGCGAGCCGAGAGAGCAATTGGTGCTTCAGTCGGCACCTAAAATCCAGGAATTGAACAATACACAATCCTTCACCACCAGGCTGAAGAAATGGCTCGGCCTCTGATGGAGTCCCCCAATTTCAGTCTAGATGAGCGGGCCCGTACAGAGGACACGGGCCCTCACTCGCCGTAATTTAACGTCAACATTCTCATTGGCTATGAGATGAGTATAAATGCAAAATCTCAAAATACTTTTAAACACCCTCGAGGCCATGAAGCCCTACCGTCCGCAACAAGCTTTGACCAAATTTGAACTCGTCGTAGATCGAGTCTCCAAATATGGGATAATTGCTGCCTCTGCACCTTTCCTTGTGCTGATATTGCTCGCGCTCTGGCACAAGCTTATCTTTAAGCTGGCGGGGGGATGGGTGACCTTGGCTCTCTGGAGTGCGGGACTTTCGCAACTAATTGCGACGCTATCTTTGCTATTCCCCCCTATTCTCATGATATGTAGTGTTTGGATGTGGAAAGAACGGTCACGAATTCTCCGGGATGCTGAGATTGACCATGACCAGCATTTTGCAACTCAACTCAGACGGTATGAGGCGAAACACCTAAAAAGTGCGAAATATTACTTAGAGTTGAAAATTAAAAGATTAGAGCGGCGCCTGGGCTATTTCATTGAAGCTGACGGCAAAAAATTTGCGGCATTCTCACTACTTATCTTGAATTTCACTCTGGGTAACATGCTCCTTCAAGGAAACTGGTCATCTCTATTTTCCTCAAGCTTGGACAGCCCTATATCTACTCAAATAGTGACGATATTGATGGGGTTCGTTTTCGCAATTTCCATTGGTGCGATGTGCGTACGGTTTATCACCAATCGTGACGCTTATCGAATAGAGCTGATAGAGTTATCGCTGGCGTCCCGAGACCCTGCATGATCCTGCGTATTTCGAAACGAACCTCTACATTTCAGGGATCAGTACGTAGAGTTCTTCAGAACGCAAGGCTACAGGTAAATTGAGGTGATGACTTCGGACGAGACAAGCAATTGGAATGAGATGGGCATCAACATCAAGTGACGATGATTACTAGATTTAAATACACGAGAGTTTTAAGCGGATGACCGCTCGATCCGGTTGCGGGTGATCACACGGTTGAATAGATATGGCAAGCGGAGCGCGCGGCGTGTGGGATGAAAACCCGAAGGGCCGAGGCGTAGGCGTTGCCAAGGCTCGGTTCACGACAGCCATTCCCCGCAGGGGCACGAACAAAAATGGCCCTTTTGGGACGCGGCGGCAAACGACTAGGTTGAGTGGAGAAATCCGATGGGTATGATAGACGATCACGACACAGTGTATTGCGATGTTCAAATGTCCCTCGCATAGGGCCGGCAACTGCTGCAGTTGGTAAGCACACTGAGTCAGTCAAATGCCCACCCGGCTCTCAACAGGATCTTGGAGAGCATGCAGTGCGCGCTCACGTGTCGACAACCCACCAGTTTTGCACTCGTGAGCAAAGCTATCCAGGCTTACGAATAGGCCGTCGTTTTAGGCCCAAAAGTAGGGGTAAAGCAAAGACTGCATGCGTTGAAGTGCAGTGGCGCGGGAAGACCGTGAGTGCCCGTACAGAACTCCCCTAAGTAGCCGAAGCCCTATGCGATTCTCCATTTAACCTGTACTTAGATCTCTAGGGTGAGACCACACATGGGGAGACTGCGATGAAGCTATTTTTGGACTGTGAGTTCACTCAGCTCAACCAGGATACAAAGCTGATCTCGTTAGCATTGGTCTCAGAAGCTGGAGACGAGTTCTATGTAGAACTGACCGATACCTACAAGGTCGAAGACTGCAGTGACTTCGTAATCCAGCATGTCTTGCCGCAGTTGAGCCTACCTCGATACGGAATGTCACTTGTGGATGCACAAGCTGCGCTGAGCGCTTTCCTAGACAGTATCGAAGAACAAATAGAGGTCTGCTCCGATGCTCCAGACTGGGACTGGGATTTCTTTTGTCAGCTCGCAAACGCGGATCACAAATGGCCAAGCCATGTGGCGAACAGACCTACCAATCTGATCCACTTGTTCAGACATTTTGAAGTCGGCGACATCGGTGACACAGCACTTCCCGAACTTCCACATCATGCCTTACTCGATGCCAGACTCCTTGCCGAGCTTTACGAACGCCTGACAGCAACCTCCAAGTCGGTTGGAGATTGATTGCCATGAGCCGTGGCGAAGAGTTCCGTTATCCAGAGATGGCCAGGAGGTGATTCGGAGTACAAGTCGAACTCCCAGCGCGGGTCACCGGCGGAGACGGCATTCGAGTAGGATGGTGTAGACCCCGTCGGGACTGCTCCTGACTTGCTTTGAGACTCGCTATGACCAAACACTCGGACGCCTTCATTGACCTTGATCGCACCTTCTCCAAAATCCCTCTGGATGCTGATGTGTCTGATGATGTCGACCTAAGTGGTAGGCATAGCCGGCAGGGGGAGCTCCGCTGGCCAGACTTAATAACTCATCATCGAGTGATACTGCTGTCCGAGGCGGGATCAGGTAAAACTGCTGAGATTCGAAACGTCGCTTACGAGCTCCGGAGCCAAGGTAAAACCTCGTTCTTTCTTCGTATTGAGAACGTCACTTCAGACTTGGAGGACGCGTTCGAGGTGGGGACGTTTGATGAGTTCGAGAGCTGGCTCGCTTCAGACGGCGAGGGCTGGCTGCTGATGGATTCAGTCGACGAAGCTCGGTTAAATGATCCGAAAGATTTTGAGCGCGCAATTCGAAAACTTGGTCGATTGACCCAGAACGCTGTGGGCCAAGCGCACATAATCATTACTGGACGAAGCACAGCATGGCGCGCAAAGACGGATCTCGCGATCTGTGAAAAGGCATTTGCGTTTAGGCCCGTAGCTCGACAAGCGCCTTCCACAACAAGTGATGGTTTTGAGGGAGTTGTGCAAACGGTTCCATGCAAAAAAACGGAGCCAGTTACGTCGTTCCTCTTGGTGACCTTGGACGACATCCATGACGAGCAGATTGATCGCTTCTTAGATGCCACTGGCGTCCAAGACATCAAAGCGTTTCGCGCCGCAGTTGAGCGAAAGGAAGCATGGTCGCTAACCACGCGCCCTCTGGACTTTCTAGAGCTCGTCGACTTTTGGCTTGAGCACCATCGAATAGGCTCGCGCTTGGAGCTCATGAGAAGCAGCATTAATCGCCGCCTTGAAGAGCGTGACCAAGATCGTGCCGAATCTAGACCCATTGCTCCAGATAGGCTCAGAGAAGGCGCACGCTTAATTGCAGCAGCAACGACATTAGGGCTAACGTCTGCGATCCGCGTCCCTGATGGTGAGATCAATAAAAGTGGGATTGCCATTCGCGAGGTGCTGACGGATTGGAATGACACAGAATCAGCAGCCTTGCTGAATCGACCAATTTTCGAGCCGGGTATCTATGGAACGGTTCGTTTCCACCATCGGACTGTCCGAGAATACCTAACAGCGGAATGGCTCCACGAACTCATCCGTGGCGCAGGTTCGCGGGTCAAAATCGAGAACTTGTTCTTCCGTACACAATATGGGCTGGAGGTTATCAATCCTTCGATGCGTCCAGTTCTACCCTGGTTAGCGCTGTTGGATGATCGTATTTGTACACGGCTGGAGGAGGTTGCTCCGGAGGTGTTTTTTGAGGGAGGCGATCCTGGACAGCTTCCACTGAGTACACGTCGGAGGGTGCTGCGTAAAGCGTGCGAGCACTTGGCGCAGCCGGCTCACAGCTGGACGATGACTGACTATTCAGCCGTACAGCGATTCGCGCACCACGATCTCACTGAAGACATCAAAGAACTACTGACGCTTTACCGCACCAACGATGACATCGCCTGGTTCCTTTTAAGAATGGTATGGCAGGGCGAGGTGGTGGGTGCACTTGCAGAGACTAAGCAATTTGCCCTCGATGCTCAGCACAAACATACTCGTTTGGCAGCAATCCGAGCTGTTATCGACCTGGGGACGGCCCAAGATATAGCCGATGTGCGCCTAGAGCTGCTGGCAGGAGACTCCAAAGTTAACCGGGAGTGGCTAGCTGAACTGCTTGACGGGCTTGCGCTTGATAGCCAATGGCTGCCTTGGCTGCTACAGGCGATCGAGAGAAGTGCGAAGAAGGAGCGATATAGCGGTAGGGATTCCCTAGCGTTGAAGCTTTCTTCCTTGGCAATGGATTGTCCGCTAGAAAACCTGCCAGCCCTTATATGTGGGCTCGGTGCGCTCTTGGACAAGCCTCCAACTGAAGAGCACGGTTTCAGCGTCATCTCTAAAAGGTACGCCTGGCTAGCCGAGATAGCTGGTCTGGCTGTCCTCCGTTTGCTCCAGGTACAAGACCCGTTTGCGCTTGATGAGTCCGCCCTTGCGATTCTGAGCAAGCTGGCCCAGGCGCACATTTATGATGAGCGAGACACTCTAGAGCTCGGAGAAAAACTCCGGGAGATCGTGCCTACTTGGCCGGAGCTGGATTACAAGCTGTTCTGGTATGACGTTAGACTAGCTCGTAACGGCCGAGTACATCGTGAACCTGTAATTCACGTCTGGCAGTTGCTCGGTTTCCGGCCATTCTGGTCGTTGAATAGTCAAAACTTTAGCCTCGCCTGCGAACACATTGTTTGCCTCACGAATATGCATGATCGACAGATGTCGCTCAGTATGGCTTTCAACATCTACACACAGCACAGCAAACCATCCTCGTGGGAGACCCAGCTTCGGCAATCCGTTGATGCTCACGACGAGCTTCGCGAGAAGCTTGAAATTCTCTTAAACCCACCGGAGCGAAAAGTTGAGGAGTGGGAGATCAAGCAGGCTCAGTGGACTGAGGAAGCGGCCCAACGAAAAGCTGAAGAAGCAGAGCATCGTCGCTCATGGCAAGAGGGGCTCGCCGCCGATGTGGCTCTGATAAATAGCCCTCAGCCAGGCGTAATGACTCGAAGCCAATCTTACCTAATGGAAAGGATGCGTGAGGGCTCGTCCTCGTCTAACACTTGGAGCAGCGGACATTGGCAGTCGCTCGTAACTGAGTTCGGTTTGCCAGTTGCCCAAGCGTTTCGTATTGGCGCTGTTAATTTCTGGCGGGGTTATTGTCCTGCACTGCCATCTGATGGGGCTTCCGCAAACTCGACCCCATACCAGGTGATTTTTGGGTTGACTGGACTTGCTATTGAGTCCAAAGAGGAGCCATCCCGCTTCTCGCAGATGTCCGTCGATGAGGCTGAGTACGCAGCTCGCTATGGGATGCTTGAGCTGAACGGTTTTCCGGAGTGGTTACCCAAGCTCTTTGGGCTGTACCCGCGAGTTATCCGAGAAGTCGTAATGCGTGAAATCAATTGCGAGATTGATGCGCCACGTTTGGAGTTAGGCGGCAATCGGGTGCTACAGAGACTGCGTTGGGGTGGGAGCTGGATGTACGAGGAGCTTGCTGCTCCGCTCATGCTCCGGCTGACACAGCACATAAGCGACCTTGAGTCGAACCAGCTCGTGCTGAGCATTGTGCAGGAGTCGTCGGTCGCTGATGAGTTACTGGCTGAGCTTGCCTGCAAGCGTGCCATAGAAGAGGTCAATTTGGAGGTTGCGCCGACTTGGTATGCCGTTTGGGTTGGAGTGGAGCCGGTGCTTGCTATTCCGGCATTAGTAGCTCGCATCGACTCGCTATCTTCAGATCAGGAAAAAACCACATTTGCCATGCTTTGCCTGATTGCCATTGTCGGAAGCCGCACTGCCAGCCGTTGTCGGCAGAAGTACAAAACGGTTGAGAATGTCAAATCGCTGTATCTGCTGATGCACACATACATACGTATTGCAGAGGACATTGACCGTGCAGGAAAAGGCGTCTATTCGCCGGGACTTAGGGACGACGCCCAAAATGCTCGTGATGGGCTTTTAGCTATTATCCGAGAGGCACCGGGGAAGGAGTCATTCCTAGCATTGCAGGAAATTGCACAGGCCCACCCTGCGGAGCGTTTACGGCCGTGGAGCGCATTCTATGCTCAGCAAAAAGCAACAGCTGACTCGCAGACGCCGCCGTGGGAACCATCGAAGATCGTTGAATTTCATAAGTCGCTGGAAAGCACACCGTCGACCCACCGTGATCTCTGGAATATCGCGATCGATCGACTTCTGGACTTAAAGCATGATCTTGAAGATAGCGATTCGAGCTACGCAGAAATTTTGCTCCAGACCAATCACGAGACTTCCATTCGGAAGTTCATTGGTAAGTGGTTAAGGGATCATGCTGCGGGACGCTACGTCGTGCCTCAGGAAGAGCAGCTTGCCGATGACAAACGCCCTGATTATCGATTTCAAAACAGCGACTACTACGCACCCGTACCTGTCGAACTTAAGCTTTCACAGAACTGGAGCGGCCCCGGGCATTTCGAGCGACTTGAGAATCAACTCTGCGGGGATTACCTCCGCGATATAAGCTCAAGCTGCGGCATCTTTTTGCTGGTAAATCATGGAGGTCAGGCGACGTGGGAGACCTCCACCAAAGGCCGGGTCGGGTTTAATGATCTAGTAATCGCATTGCAAGAACACTGGTTGGCCATCGCTTCGAGGTTTCCTAACGTCGAAGACATCAAGATCATCGGCATAGACCTCACCAAGCGGGGAGGGGTGGCCGCGACCAAAGCGATCGAAGCCAACCAGGCGGAGGTTAACCAGATCGATGATGAATGAGAGCATGCGGTGGCTAAGCAATTTGAAAGCGAGCTAGAAAGGGGGCGGCTTTTACGTCGTGAGAGAATGATTGTATTGGCAAAGCCTGGTCGAGCACGATGCCATTGGTGACTTGCCATCGCTCCTTCGAGCCATAAGCTCGGCTGCGTGGACACTGAATGAACTGTACTGGTCATCGCACTAAACGCTTGAGTGAACGGCGACTCGAAATCACCTGCTCTCGTATCTCATCTGGATCTATCGACATACCGCCGTCTGGAGTAACGCGAAGAGACTGCAGACTATTGAGAGAGGTTATGAAAGCGCGATCTCTGGCTTGCTCGCGGGCTGTTCTTTTGTCTCGGCAAATGAACCTAATCAATCGACCTAGCCACTTCATGCCATGCTCCTATTCTCATGTTCCATGGCAGCATTTTCAGCGATGTACATAGTCACGTCGTGGGCTAGCAACGACGGGTAAAAAGAAGAAAGGAATGAAAGCCTAGGGCAGTTCTAGCACAGAACTCCCATCAGTGGCAGGGAGGAGCAATCAAAGGCATCAAGAGGTTTACCATCTTCGTGTTCTCCACGCACGGAGTCGGACGTAATCAACCCATCCAGCCTACGCCCTAGGGCGATATATAAGCTGGCAAACGGCGGTAAGCATGCAACAGGCATTTATTCTCAGAATTGCACCCAGCAACGTAAACAAGGTGCCGCTGGCGCTGAAAAGTGATCAAGTAATCATCGGCTGGTCTGCAACCACCGGACTTCTTGATCAAACGCTATCTTGGAAGGCGTTTAGGCAGAAACTCCATGACACCCATTACGCGACCGAAAAAAATCTCCGCCGTGCTGGTGCAGCTGCCGGGCATATGTGGCGGTTTGTCCGAGACATGAAGATGGGCGATCTGGTGGTCGTTCCAAACGGCCCAAAATTTTACCTGGCTGAAATAACAAGCGACGCGCTGTATCTCCAAGAACACGCTGGCGAGGATACGAGCTATCGGCGCAACGTACGGTGGCTCAACAATAAGAAAGCGATTCCACGTGATTTTGCAAAAGCTCCATTGATTTCCAGAATGAAGGTATATGGTACGACTGCCCTGGCAACTGATTTGCTCGACGACATTCGTGATGCCCTTGCACGGGCGGAGGCCGGGAACAAACCATCGTTTAAGGACGAACTGCAAACCGCATTGATCAAAGAGACCGTTGAGCATCTCAGGTCAGGCCACATGGACAGCTTCGCTTTTGAGCATCTGATTAAGGATTTGCTGATCCAAATGGGCGCAAAGACAGCAACGGTTGTTCCCAGGCTTTTGGATAAAGGTGCAGACATACTTGCCACGTTTCGTGTAGCCGAAACCTTCCAATACACACTCGCCGTACAAGCCAAACACTGGAATGACAAAGCCGCAGTGAACAACAAGGTCGTCGAGCAGCTAATCGACGGAATAGAGGCGGCGAACGCCAACCTAGGGATGGTTATCACCTCCGGCACAGTTGCGGAAAGCGCTGTAAAAGCGGCGGAGGACTATGCCGAAGCTACGGGGATTCAGATCGAGCTGGTAGATGGTGATCAGTTCGCAAAGCTTCTGATCGAGCAGGGCATTGGGAAGTGGTGACCAGCCTCTCTCTGAGTTGACTACGAACATCCGTACTGAGATCGCCCCTACACGGATCCTTTCACTGCCAGACATCAAGGATGTAAAGCCAATGGGTAGCCTAAACTACACGACCGCTTTTAATCGCTACAAAGCAAAGCTTGATAACCCTAACTGGGCTGTTTCCGCCATTTCCGCAGATGGCGCTCTGGTGATCAGTTGCTGGGAGTAATACTTCGAACGCCCGACGGGTGGGGTTCTTCGATATGTCGACTCACTGTCGCGGTGGAACGGTAGCAATCGTGCGGGCTGGAACTTGCTGCGAAGACACCTTGAAATGACCCTGGCAGGGAAACTAGAAGTTAGGCTCGTGCTTGCAAAGACCGATAATCCTACGGCGGTTGCGATGGGTGGTGATGCCAGCAAACTGAACAACACCTTCTCCATACGGGAAGACCTTATTGGTCGTCTCACCCACTATGATGGAGATAGCTTTACGATCGAGTTTCGTAAGTCATTGCAATCGCCAGGTAGCTATCTGTCACAAGCGGTAGCTGATGCCAAGCTTAAGGGGTGAGCTAACGGAACGATGAAGAGTGATTTGTGTTTCGTGAATGCTGAGGCAGTCATTTTCTTGAGGAGTCGCAGTACACCGTGGCGACGCAGGAAGGGGAAATCACCTAAACAGTGGCCTGCCGGGGTTGGGTATTCACAATGCCCAAACTGGGATCAAAGAGCGCAGGTACGATATCGAACTGTACACTTCGGGGCTAATTCGCGAATGTGAGACCTAATCCGAACAAGAAATTTTTGCGTGCCGCGCCCAAGGGTCGTCAGTAAGTCCTAATACTGATTGTTAGACTCTTTGGCGTGCATCAGTCATCGCAGTAAGGTCGCAAAGGCTTCCGCACCACGGGATGAGAGCTAAACTCGTCATTCGCCTTTTGCATCCAGTCAAGATTTTCTGGCTGTCGAGCAGAGCTTAAAACGATCCGTACTGCGAATGCTCGGCACTCCTCAGGCAGTGAATTTGAGATCTGTTCTAACAATCCTTTGTATTCTTCAACGTTACCGTCAGGGTAAGTACCTGGCGGGAGCAGCTTCATAAGCGTCGTGCCGCAGCGGTGTAACAGTCCGAGCCCAGGAGCGCCTTCGGTGGACGGTGCTTCGCCTGCCATTAGCTAAGCGGCGGTGTGAAGTAAATGGAGAGATCGCTTCTTCGGGCCAATGACCACGGATCACCCACGTTCGTCAAACCAGTAAGGGATGGAGGCGAAAATAGAAGCCCTGGAGCCGCGAACCTCCGGCTTTTTCTACTCGGCAACCTCGGAAGCATTCAACATATAGCTTCACAGCGGACTCACATGACTGGTTGCGGCAGCGTGATTTTTCTTGGCGCCGCAGCAGGAGAATACTGCGGTTTTAGGCGACAGTAAGCCCTTAGACCCTGTTCCTTAATCGATGAAGCCTGCTCAAGTTACCTCCAGGCCGATTAGCTTTTCCTGTGGCAATGCCTTACCCGCTTTACGGACGATCTTGTATACCCGAACCAGCTCTGGGTCGGTCAAGCTATTGAGGAATGCTAGCTTCCCCGCAACCTGTTTCTGGTACCGCCGCTCGGTGTTGATCTCGCCCATGAGTATCGTCAGGCATTTATCTGATGGAGCAAGATACCGAGAAAAGCCGGGAAGGGTGGCAGCGATACACAGACCCTCTGGGTCATAATCAGTAAAGGCAATCACAGGCAACTTCAGATCTGCGAGCAACGCATGGCTACTGTCGGTCTTATAGCTGCCTGGTGCACCTCGAAACACCACTAACGGATTCCCCGGCAGTTGCTCGAGCAGAGGTGTTTCGTGGGTGAGTTCAAAATTTTCCCAGTTCTCGATTAGCAAAACGCTGTCGTGGCCATAATATTCAGCCACCCAATGGCGATCGAGATCTAGGCAGGCGCCTGGAGGAAGGTGGAGTGGGGTCGGGCCTACGAGCAAAGGTCGGCCCGGTAAGGACTTCACCGCAACGCGCTTTCCGCGAAGACGTTTGTTGGCGTATTTCTCATCCCCGCCCTTCTTAAGAGCGCCATGTCGGGACTCATTATCCCAGGCATCGAGCGATTGGTTCGGATCGACCTTGGCCTCATTCGCAAGAAATGTCGCGATTTTTTCCTTGTCGCTCTGGCTGAACCTCCAAAGAGATCCGACCCGGCGCCCAACACCATAATCCTCGCAGAAGTCTTCGAGTAGTTTGCTATGTCGGAAGTCCTGTTCGTCCGACTGATAGACAGACATGAGCTTTTTGGTGAGTGCTAGCGTTGGCATAGCAAGACATCCTCAATGATCACGTTGCCGCTCAGGGTATCGTCTTCGTTCTTGGCGACAGGCTGTATTGTGACGCGTCTGATGATTTTCGCGTTGGCGTTGATCTGTTTCTCAACGAGTGTGAGGAAGCACATCATGCACGACTCTTGATCCAAGGTCTTGGTCTCCTCAGCTTCAAAGAAGTAGCCAGCAGCCGACATCTTGACAAGGGACTTGGCGGCCTCGTTGAGCAGGCGCTGACTAACCACCACAAGTGGCGATCCTTTGATGAGCGCCGCTTTCGGTGCAGCTTCATCGACCAGTGCGCCCGGCTTTCGTGTCTTAGCGGGTACCGCGACTGCCTTCTCAATGCTCTTGGCGACGTCGACCAAAGCGTCCCGGATATCTTGATTCCCGAGGTCAGGTACCAGCTGAATTTTCAGGGGCTCATGGTGATACGCCCACTCCGGGATTTCAGGGTACTCATCAGGAGAGCGCACCTCATACTCGGGATGCTTCTGCAGGTAGAGTTGCAGAGCGCGAATGCGCCGCGCGCGAGGGGCGACCGTCCTGATTTTGTAGAGGTAGGTCTTTAGCACCTGAATGATATCGACGGCCCTGGAGCGCCATTCGGAAAGCTTATCTAGGATATGGCTTTGGTAGAGCGCTTCGAGTATCTCGCGTTCTGGGGGGGTTAGTTCCTCTAGGATCGCTTCGCCATCGAACATGCTCAACGCTTTGAGGATACGTTCAAGTTGATTCAGGTAGTGTTGGGTCTGCTTTTCCTTTTCTTTGTAGGTACTGACATTGCCGAAGTTGTTTTCAGCGGCAGTACGGACAAGGAGGAGGAAGTCATTCATGGCCTCCGCCATTTCGTACAAGGTCGCATCGATGTCACCTTGAATCAGCAGCGAGTCATCGAAACGATTCTGCAGACAGGCGTCCGAGTAATCGTCCATAAGCTTGACGAGGCGTGCCATCTGCTCACCAAAGTCCGCCGAGACGTCGTAGTTTCTCGTGCGATGCGTTGCCTCGTTGAGCAGGCGATTGAGGGTAGGGGATAGCCGGTAGGTGTTCTCAACAGCGGCGTTGATTCGCACGGCCCTCATTTGCTGAAGTTTCGTCAGCGTTCGAGCATTCTCATTGTCTCGAGTGACATAGCCGGCGGAATACATCTGGGCGATCAAACTACGGTTTTTATGAAGAAGCTCCAGGTGCTTCATCACCGACTCTTCGAGGGCGCTCATGAGTCAGCCCTCTTTTCGTACTCGCTATCCTCCTCAGAGATTTCGTCATGCAGCATCAGGTACTCAATGGCCTCCATGAGCCACTCTATGCGGCCCGTAAACATATATATCTCTGACTCTGGATTGACGAGAAGCAGATACCCCTCGTTCTGAAACCGCTTAACGATTTTGTTCAAGCGCTCACGATCTGAGCCGTCTTTTGTGTTGATGTCGATGGTTGTTTGACGTAGCTGAAGATACAAGCTCGGATTTTCCGAGATCCTGGCCATCATCTGGTTGAGATTAAGAACTTGGCCAGCAGCGATTGAGTCGTCATCTGCAGTGATGCGCATCACCAGTTCAAGGAAAGACACCATGGGGCGTAGGGTATTTTTGACCTCAGTGAAGCGCTTCTTCGCGTCTCTTTTTCCCTCGACGTCGATGTCTGCGTGGGCGGCGAAGAACGCGCCGCCATCACGGGTCGTCGTTAGCCTTAGGTCGATTCGCCTTAGGTATTTATCGACATCATCATGATGTGCTGAGTCAGCCAGAAACTGATGGCCTTCATAATCTGTGATCTGGCAGATGAACCCGCCTCCCATCAGTGCGGTCGCCACACGTGCAAAGATGCTCATTCGCCATCCTCCCAGGCGAGTTCGAGCTCGCCGTCATCGGCTGCTTCCTCTTCAACGGAGAGCTCACAGTGCACCAAGCGTCGTTCAGCATCCAATTTGTATTTGTGCTCAAACAGCATCAGCGTCTCAGCATCAGGATCGGGGAATGCGGTGCAGAGGGTGATTCGGTTCTGCCCAAGGTAGTTGCAAAGCGACACGATATTTTCGGCATCAATGGCCTTGAGTTCGTCCACACACCAGGTCAGTTGGACAGGGGCGTTGCCGCGAACCTTTCCGATGAAACCGAGAAATAGGATGATGAGTACCAGGTAACTCAGCCCATTCGAAGAGATATTTTCAAGTTCAGTGCGATTGCGGAATTGGCGGTAGTTACCCTGTTCGCGCACGGAGCCCCGGATGCTGACCAGAGATTTGAACTGAGCATTGATGCCCCGGTTGCCGTCCCAGATGGCGAGGAGGGTGTTAAGATGGGCAACGGCATCTGCACTGGGCAGACTGTCCTCTTGCGTCCACTCCTCGCGGTCATTAGTAATTTTGGTGATCACAGACCAGTAGTCGAGCTCCTCAACACCCGAATAGATCGAGATTTTCAGCTCTGAGAGGTTGTCGAACACAGTCGAGCTGTGCTCAAGGTGCTCCTGCAAAGACGCATTGAAGCTTGAGAGCTTTTTATTGAATGTTTGCAGCACACGGTGAAGGCCCTGGATTTCGCCGAAGATGGTCTTGGCATCTGCAACCAACAAACGCCGGCTCTTGTCATGCTCAGTGGCGAACCAGTCTTCGACGACGCGTAGCGTCATGCGAGCATCCACCTCTTCACCGGTTTCTGTGCGGATGTTGTAGAGGCGATCCTGGAAGTAGGTCGACGGGGCAGCATGTGGCACTTCGAGGAACGCAGTGCGCATCTTGAGGGTGAGCTTCCGCAGTTGCCCTTCGGACTCGGTGATCTGTTGCTGAAACGTGATCATGGCCGCCCGCAGGGAATTGGCTTCCCAGGCGGTGTCAAAGGCTTCGTGGCGGCTGGTTGATTCGTAGGATTTCAGCCGGTCTTCAAGGCAGTTGGCAACAACCAGCAACTGACCTTCAACGCTTACGATTGCCGTGCGACAATCCTTAATGGAGGCGACTACCTGGTCGCGTTTTCGAATCCAGGCATCAGTAGCCTCTTGAAGACGGATGGTGTCTTGGTCATAGTTTGTCTGCCTTTGCTCTTTCTTAGCCTGGAACAGGGAGAACTGTGGAAGTACCTGCTTTTTCCAGATCTGCCATTCTGACAAGAGCTCACTCCACGATTTGATATCCTCAAGCGTCTTCAACAGCTCCTCACGCTTGTTTTCGAGCATGGTAATGACGTTGACGTCTGCTCCTTCGCCGGCGAGCTCTCTCTTCTGTTGTTCCAGAAAAAATTCGATGCTGGATTCGCACGCACGTTTATGAGCCTCAATGCTGGATTGAATATCCCGAATCTCTGAATTCAGCTGGATGCTAACCGCCGAGATATCTTTTTCAAGCTGCTGGGCGAGAGACTGTTTCTTACTGGCAATGCGTCCGATGAAGTCTGCGTGAGCCTGTTCGGCATGCCTGACACGACGCTCGCATTCGACCATTTGTGCTTGCGCAAGTTGGCGAGCTGCCTCGAGCATTTTACGCTGTTGAGCGTCCAGCTCATCGACTTCTCTCTCCAGGGCCTGTGTAGCTGAGTTAGCTTTCATCAAGGCTGAGCGTGCCAGTGTCAGTTCGTCCGCAGCAGTTTTGATCGATTTTCGAAGCTCTAGCTGTTGCTCAATAGTTCGCTCAAGCTGGGCTTGAAACACGTCCAACGCCTGGTTCGCTTCATCAAGCTTTTCATGGAGCCTCGACTCATCCGCCTCATCTGCGGCCTCGACGAACTCCAGTTCAAGCGCAATCCCGTAGAGACTTGCAGACACAGCTGCCAACTGTGGGTGGAGATCAGTACGGTGGAGGAGACCAGGGTTTATGACTTTGGCTATGTCTTCTGACCAATCTGGACGGTTGGCTCTTAGGAAAGCGAGGAGGCTATCTTGGCCAGGTGTGTGAGCTCGCAGGATCTCTTCAATTAGGTCTTTTTGTTGAGTGATGGATTGCTTGGTTGAGCCGATCGTCACATCGTACTTGGACGATTTAGCCTGAAGATCGTCGACAAGCCGTTGCCTATTAGCGACCGATGCGTGTGATTCACCTATCGCTTTGTTCGCATCTCTAAGGTCGAGATTTTTCTTGTCAATCCCGGCCTGAATCGAAGCGTCAACCGTTGGGTTGGCTGCACGCTCCTGAGAACGTGCGAGCTCTCCATGGCGTTGCTTTACCTCACCGACTAGGCGATGGAGCTCATAGGAAGAAGAGTCGTCCAGTACCTTCAGCGCATCCGCGTGGACGCCCTCGATTTTCGCTTGGGCTTCGCGAGCCTCATCCCGGAGGACGTTGACCTTATCGAGGGCCACAGCGCGGAAATCATTGTGTAGCCGGTTCTCTTCATTGATCTGCTTGTCGAACTTGGCCTTGATCCCCCTAGCTGCGCCGAGGGCCAGATCCAGTTTCGTGTCAACGCTTCTGAGCTCATCGTTAAAAACTGCCGCTTGAGCCGCACGTGCACGCTTCTCATCAACGCCCTTGCTTTCATAGTCCTGCCGGGCTGCTTCAATCTCCTTGAGGTTACGTTCGCAAGCGTCGATATCGAACTGTGCGCTTTGAATGGCCTTGGTTAGTCCCAAGGCGTTCTCTTCATGAGCCGCTGTCTCTTCGTCGAGGTAAGTTTGCTTAGCGGATAGCTCGCTTTCACGCTGAGCTTTTGTGAAGAAGAGGTGGTCTTGCAGGAAAGTAAACTTTTCCTTCACTTCTCGGATGGCATCTTCGGCAGCTTCAAGGTCAGAACGGTGCGCCCTGGCGACGTCGACCAGTGGTGTGATATTCATGATGCTTTGGTAAGCATTGTAGTCTCGAGGCCAGCTTTCTACGCGCTTGCGCTCTGTTTGAATTCCCACGGACGGCTTACCTTCGAAAACCCAATCGGCAACCACTTGTTGAAGGTCATCAAAATTGGCCTTGCGAGAAAACATTCCCTTAGTGAGCTTTTCTAAGTGCCTTAATGGTCGGTTGTACGTGGTGAACGCATAAACATCGGCCATCCCGAACAGATAGCGTCTATGCGTCGGATCGACATGCGGCGGCTGCCAACCCTGGATGATCGCTCTGTAATCGGTGTACGTATCTACCAGTTTCTCTGCATGCGGGATTCTCAGGTAGACCAAGCGCTGCCGAAACTCCTTATTAAGTACGAACTGACCGTCATCGGTGACGAACATGTCACGTCGGAAATGGCTGTTCACGAATCGGAATCGGATCTTGTCGGCGGTGGAGTTGCTGAGCACGACTACGAGCCGGCGGGTGCCATCCGGGCGTTCGTATTCATAAACGAGGTAGGAGGTCTGGTTCGGCAGGTAATAGTCAATGAACGAGTCCTTGCCTTGCGACACCACATCTCGCGGTTCAACGCCGGCGAACAGCAGCGCTAGCGAGAGTAGGGAGGTTTTGCCTCGACCGTTACGTCCGGTCAGCGCCATGCCTCCGTCAATGCCCATCGTTTGAACTCGTCCGCGGGATAGCGAATCGATGAGATGGATGTTCATCAGTCGAAATAGGCCTTGGGGCGCGTTCTGTGGCGCTGCGATCACATCCTCCACCGGCAGTGGTGGCTCCTCACCCACAACCTCCTCAGGTGCAAGAAGGTCGAGACTGGGGTTATGTGAATCAGTATTCATAACAACTCCTTTGTCATGCTGCGATGCTGTGACTGTTCTGAATTGTTGCTTTGATCACAGTGAAGCACTGATAGTGTTACCAGCCGGCCTCAACATCTTGATGATAATTTGCTGCTCGAGGGTTAGTGACCGGTTCGTGACATGGTTTGTCGATGACGGTAAATTTTAGCCTTGTTCAAGGTGACGTTACGGCTAAACCGGAACGGTTGGCAGGTGCAACGAAAGGGGTTCCTTACACAGGATGCAATTTAGTACTCTCGCCTCCGTATCCATTGGCTTGTAACGTACTTTTCTCACTGTAACGTTGGGTTTGTTACATGGCACAAAATTGCGTTACACCTAAGCTTCCGTGCGCCTTAGCTGCTTGATGCGGGACACATCGAAAATGCTCTCCTAGTCCGGTCAAATCGTTCCTAGATTACGCATTACTCAACCACCCGAATTCCCCATAAATGAAACCCGATCACTTCCTGACTGGTCTTGCACACGGGCTTAGAAGGGGTAGCGCAGCGTCCATATGAAAACCTCGTTGAGCCACTATGGCGCCACCATGCCCATTGAGTCAAAATCTCAGCCGGCATATCGGCTATCAGGCGGCCGTGCATTGACTTAGGTAGACATCATGGGAAGAAAGTGGCTCAAGCAGGAAAAGCGGACGAAGGAACAGCTGTTCGATGCGTTGGTGAAGAACGCGCTGGGGTTCGTAGAGACTTCTCTGGATCACGTTAAGGAGCGGCCCAAGAACTCTATCGTCGACCTGTATACGGCCATTGAGCTCTTTCTCAAAGCACGCCTCATGGCGGAGCACTGGACGCTTATGCTGTCCAAACCAGAGACAGCCGACCTCCAAAACCTGTATGTCGGAGACTTTCTTTCCGTCTATCTCGATGACGCTCTGAAGCGAATCAATTCGATACTTGGAGAGAGAATTGACACCGCCGCCTCTGATAATTTCAAAGCCCTAGGTGAACATCGCAACCAAATCGTCCACTTCGCTCATTCAGGTCATGACGACCTCGCAGCCACTCAAGCGGGCGTCATCGTTGAGCAGTGGGCCTCATGGCACTACCTGTATGCCATGCTCACAGAGAGATGGAAGGACGTTTTCGAGCCTTACAAAATTGAGCTTCAAAAACTGAATCGTCGCATGATGAGGCAGCGTGATTTTCTCAATTCTCGGTTCACGATCCTCAAGCCGCAAATCGAAATCGAGGTGAAAAAAGGCAAGACGATCATCGCGTGCGGCCACTGCGAGCTGGCGTCAGCAGTGGCGGGTGAAGTACACGCCTGGGGGACAGATTACAGCTGCCTGGTGTGCGGGGTCAGTGACACTGCGGTGGTGAAGGCGGATATCAAATTACCCTGCCTAGGATGCAATGAAGAAATAGAGTTCTTTGATGCAAAGCTCACCGAATGTCCGACGTGCCACTTCGCTTTCAACACCGACTCTTTGATTGACCTTTGTACAGCTCACATACATGAGGGGGATCAGTGGTGGGAGGAGGGCGCCGAACATATTGCGTCATGCCATAACTGCCAGTGCGCGCGGCCTTCCGTGTTCGTCATCGATGGTTTGTGGAGTTGCGTTTCATGCTTTGATCGCGGATGGCAGGCAATTACGTGTGAGCGTTGCGGTGCTTTTGTGACAGGAGATATGGAAAGAATCCAATATTTCGCCTGCCACAAATGTGAGGATCAAGTGCGCCAAGAATATGCAGCTATGCTCGCAGCTGATGCGGCGGTAGAGGAAAGCCGGGATGCTCATAAACAACCATGAACCAGGCAATAGCAACTCGGTGTCGACTTAACCTCTCCCAGGAAGGGCTGCTTTGGAAGGCCGCGTTGGCTCATCTTGGCACCTCCGGCCTTCATCAAACTGTGGTGGATCTACTTGATGGCTTTGGGCCCAAGCCTACACGAAGTTCGACGGAATACCTTCGAAGTGAATGGGTGGGAGTGGAAGTCCTGCAGGTGTTAGAAACAGCCTTCGCGGAGGCCGGCACTGGGATGAAATCCCTTGATGCATTTCCAGAACACATTGCGTTGCTCTCATGCCATAGCCAGCACCTCGCAGACTGTCTTTTTCACTTACTGCCGCTCGAAAAGCTGACATCAGAGCTCAAAGGTTACCGTCTCGAACATGTCCTAGGTATTTGATGGCGATCATCAGATAGGAGGTAGTTCCTAATATGTAGCGACTACACCCATGTCTTGGTAACGCCTGTACCACCTCCATCTGGGCAGCCAAAAAATCGTTATTTTCGATGGCCCAGGTCTGTTCAAAAACTGCGAGTAATAAAATGGTACAAGGATTGAAGCTGTTGCTGAATGGCTATGACTCAGGTCATGGTGACGAGATCATTGGGCTGCTGGCCAATGCTGAGCACCTGGAATGCATGGTTGCATTTGCTAAGTCTTCCGCTAGCGAGACGTTCATGAAACCTCTCAAGCAGGCAATTGCTCGTGGGATGACAGCTCGCGTGGCTGTTGGCCTCAGTCTGTTCGTGACAGACCCCGCAATGCTGTATGAGCTGCTAAAGGTGGAAAAAAACTCCCAGAACAAACTGGAACTCTATATCAGCTCAACAGAAGACACCTTCCATCCCAAGGTGTACGCAGTACGCGAATCAGCAGGCCACAGAGTAATTGTCGGCTCCGCCAACCTGACTGCTGGCGGCTTCTCTAACAACTACGAAGCATCAGTCGTAGTCAACGACCAATACGGTGCATTGTTGACGTCTGTTCAAAAGCACTTTGGTGAATTGATCGAAGAGGGCGCGCTTACTCGAGCATCGAAGGCGCAAATTGATGAATACGCAAAACTCCATGCCGTTCACGAAGCTTGGCGGAAGATGGCAAATCGACGTGCGGAAAAAATCAGCCGGGGTGACTTGCACAGTTTGGACGTGTTGGCTGACCGGCTCGCAGACATGAAGGCTGACACTTCGCCCTATGGGTTTACTGCCCAAAAAATCCACCGGGCGAAAAATCGGCTAGTAGCCAGGCGTCGGATCAAAGAGATCGCAGGATTAGGTAAGGTAGCCCGTGATACCTTCCTTGGCGCCTACGCAGGCCTGATCGAATGTTTTCATTCCGGAGGACTACATCGCGGAAAGCGCATTGTGTCGCAAAAGTCGAGTCGTTTCATCACTGCCCTTGCGGAGATATTAGAGCTGAACCGAGCAACACCCGCCCAAGCATTTGCATTGTTGCATAGCCACTTCGGGGCTATTGAAAGAGCAGGCATCAATGTCCTGACGGAGATCCTCCACGCCTTGGACAACAAGCGGTATGCGGTCATGAACCAGAACGCAGTGAGCGGATTGATAGTTGCCGGGTACGATCAATACCCCCTCCGACCACTTAAGACCAATGTCACTCCTGAGCTTTACGAGCAGTTCTGCCGAGACGCCCGGGAGGTACAAAATCAGTTGGAGCTGGAAAATCTCTCAGAGGTAGACGCTCTGTTCAACTATGTATACTGGCTAGATGAGTAGACGGTAACCGTAAGGCCATGCACATCTACAGTGAGCACGTCCAATCATGCGAAGTGTTTAGCGACTACGTCAAAAGCTTCTGAATTCAGAATGCCTGCTCGAAGCAAACCGACCGAGATCCATGACTCAACGGGGGACGATTATGGCCGATGCACAAGATGACGGGACTGAATGCCTCCCTCCTATTCCTGGGACGATCACGGGCAACGGTGGCGATCCAATAAGATTCGAGCTGGTAGAACCGATTATTGGATTCAGTGGCTCCTCTGGGCGCGAAGGGCAAGAGATAAAAGTGATCACGCGCTTGGCCATCACCTCGGATGAGCCAGGCTTTCACCGTCTTGCTGATTCGATCGCTGGCATGATCAGGACTTGGGCAAATGATTCGCAGATGGCTATTGAAATCAGCAACTACAAGACCGTCTTGCTGGTTCTCAAGCCTGATCAGACTGCCGAGCTTTGGCTTGATACCGCTGCGATGGCCTTGCAATGCATCGTGGCGCGTGACGTTGTCGCCGGCACAGCTGTTTTTCATCACGACATTGCTGACGTGACGGCCATGCAATTCCCATGTGTATATTTCGGGAAAGAGGACAAGGTGCTTTGCCTGATGCGGGAAGCCTGGGGCTTCGGTTTAGCGTTCGACATGAACCCGGCAGGCCAGCTGGACATATATAACTTTGGTCGAGAACTGGGCAGACTCTACAGGTTGCTTAACTTCAGGCACCTATACGAAATCGTCGATAACCAGGTGAGCCTTGATCAGTTGATGGCACAAGGCTGGTTTCCGTTTGTGGAAATCCTTCACCGAGAGTTCGGGGAGATTCTTCGACACTTCGATGGCGGCCTTGACCTGACTGACGTCGAGTCTGAGGTGGTCGTAAAATTTGATCGGGAAAGGCTGGATCACATGCTTTCTCGTTGGTTTGCAAAACCGCATTTCGCTGTCAAAGAGGCTTTATTACGAGAAGGCGTCGAGGCTTTCCATCTGGGCAGACCCATCACGGCCATCAAGATCTTGGTCACCGAAATTGAAGGAATTTTGAACGTAGCTTACAGGACGCATAATGGTAAGGCAGCCAAGACCAAGGTGCTATTGGATTTCGCCATCACGAGCGCGGAAAAGCGCACTGGTGGCCCAGGTACTTTGTTCCTCACTACCGAATTCAACCGCTACCTTCTGAACTACACCTTCGCCAATTACGACCCAGACAATCACGCGGGCGATGCGGGTTCGCGGCACGCGGTAGGGCATGGCGCCGCAAACAGTGAGAGCTATACGATGATCAAGGCGCTCCAGGTGATCTTGACCTTGGATCAGTTGGCTTTCTACACGTGATGAGGGAACGTCAGCATGTCCACATCACATACCGTAGGCTCAACCCCCGAATATCTCAGGTAATCGTACAAGCGGATCGCGCAGGCCAGGATGGTCGAAGGGCATGAGGATGGAAGCCCAACGGGCCAAGATTCGCGGGCTTGCTTTACGTCAGCCGGGCCTCAGGCATGCCTCAAAAAGAATATCTAAAAGCTATTTAGCTGCACGCTAATCATGCGCGCGAGGCGCTAAACCTTGAACGTAAAGATCATACGTTTTGCGCAACGCAGCTCGTCGTCTGAGCAGAAGGTTGGATGTGATGTCGGCGCGATGCATCAATGGTCGCAATTAACAGTAGGTCGCGCTCAGTGGACTTGGTGTCGATCTGCTCGCTATCTACAAGTGCCTGTACATACCCCTCCGCTCGGGCCGCAGCTTTGTCAAACTCAGCAAGGGAGGCGGATAATTCGATGTAACCGATCAGTCGCTCCCACGCTCGTCTTTGTCGATTCCTTGGGTCGTCTTGGAAAACGGAATAGCGCTCTGCAGACACTGGATGAATGCAATCGTCGATAGGCTCAATGCTGATTTCTCACTGTGTGCATACAGATGAAAAACGGAACGTTTTGAAAAACCTTGAGCGCGATAGGAGATTTTTTTACCGTAACGGGATTTAAGTTGATGAATTTTCGCCCCTCTTAAAGACCCCCAAAAGGGACATTAACCGCATTTTTGACACTTAATGTCCCATTTCTTGGTAATTAACGGATGCCTGTTTTGAGCTCGACAGAGTGACGATCGTTTAGTAATAGTTGCATCAGGCCGTGCTTATGTCTGTGGGGAAGGGTGATCACAAAAATCTTTCTCAAATTGAAACCACGCATTGAATTTCAGATGGGTGAAATTTTATTTTTCCTCGACGCTAAAGTTTTGCTCATTTTAATCCGTTGCTTTTATTAAGCATAAATACGATTGTCGAAGCGAGATGCGTGATGAGCTACTCACAGAATGTTTGCGATCTTGAATACGGTAGTGATCTGGAGCTCGAGGAATTTGAAGAATTCCATTGGCTGGGAGGTACTGGTGACACTTACGAAGCATCAATAGCATTACAATGCCAAATAATCAGAATGACATTGGATGATTTTGAACAGCACTATACAGCGCATCAAGCGACTGATGTCGCCTGGCGCATTTTCGATGCGCTCGTAGCAATTAAAGAGATTAACCCTAGACTCTTCTCGCCTATCGATTCCACCAAGACAAAAACATATCTAGACATATTCAATTGCTTTGCTAGCGATAGGGTTAGCGGCAAAATATTTCCGAAAAACGAGCTGGGATCCTTAGAGATTTTGTCTGATCCCGGTTACTTGTTTATTGCTGGTGGTGAGTTTGTTGACCCCGACCCAAGGATTGAATTTCGCAGTCGAGAAGGTGCCACATTCCGCATGTTTGTAGCGCCTGAAATTGGTGAAACCATTGAGATGGTATTTGGCGATCTCATGATGGAATTCACTGCAAAGCAGGCATTGTGGCTCTGGTTCCACCTGGCGATAGCATCCGATAGCTTGCATCATCGCAGTGCGAGAGATCCTAGCTCCGGAATCTTAAAATGCGGTCTCCAATGGTTATGAAATGAGCTGCTGACGCTCACAGATGGGGGATGCGACAGCCTTTCGCAAGAGTTGACGCATCTCGGTGAAAGACCAATATGAGCAGGCAGGGATAGCTTGTCGCGTATTTGGTCAACACGCCGATTTCAAAATCATCTCCATGATTGATAGCGAGAGCAATTTCTTGCACATGGTTTTCTTTTGTCCCGACAAACGAAGACCTAGCCACCTCATGCAGCGCTCCAGCTTCCATTGCCCATGACGGAATTGTCATTGATAGGCAGGTTAAGCCTGATTTCGGAGTTGTTTAGAGAGGAACGGGTTAGATGTCATAAGCGGCCTCGAGCTTGGTCAGATACCTCATTTCAACGAAATGCCTGAATTCATTGGTCTGTAACGTTCTTTTTGCTCTGTAACGTTGCTTACGTTACAAGCGAAAAAGTTACGTTACAGTTAGCCCCAGTAAGGCCCCGAAGCGCGAGGGAGTGCGGAGCCTGGCGGACGGAAACGGGCTGATGGTAGCCCGCACAGGGGAGGTTTTCTTACGCTTTCCTAACGAAATGCTTAAGCGCATGCCGAGTTGCAATTACTCGGTCGCGTATCTCCTGGGGATCTATCGACATACCGCCGTCAGGCGTGACCTTCAAAGTCTTCAACCCGTTTACTGAGTCGATAAACGCACGCTCACGCGTCCGCTCAGATCGAGACCTCTTGTCCCGCCAAAACCACGCCATGCACTGTCCGAGCCTATTCATGTCTTTCTCTGAACGCCAAGATTTATGGGGGCATGATTGCTGATGAGCGGGTAAATGTCCTAGGTTTTTTGTGCCAACCATAATCATTCGGTCTTGCCGTGACAAAGATGCAACCAGGAAATAAGGTCAGTGTGCATCGATCGATTGTCGCCTGTTCGAGCCCAGCAGGCTAGGCTAAGGCTCAGACTTTTCCTGCAGATTCGGAGCTTGATCTCAAGCTTAGGTGGTCAAACCTCGCCCGGCCCTAAATCAGATTCTTAAAGCTCTATCCCCCCCAAAAAAAATTATTTCAACTTTTCGCTAAAGTTTTTCTACAAAGCATCCGTTGTTATTTTTAAGAACATAACGATGGTGGATTTTGTGAGCAAAACTGAAATGCAATCGGCAACTTTTTTTGCAGAACGCGAATTCATATGCTGGCGTGGTCGTGAATTTGACGAACTGTATCCGTGCCAAGTATCCAGGCAGGTTGATCAGTATGTCAGTTTAAAGTTAGACATCATGCCTTTTAGGTTTGCCGACGCCGTAGCTGAAGATATCGCGCGTTGCCTTTACGATGCCGTACTCATAACCGTGGGAAATCTTGCAGGGTTTGTACCGACACCAGCGGATCGCGAAAGCATTCTTGAAAGGAGATATCGAAAAAGAGTGTCTGGAGAGTGGCATTACTTCGCCGATGGCAAGTTCGACTGTCACGAAGCGGAAGAAGGCTACGTTGTTGAACTCGCGACAGAAGAGAGCGACAAAACTGAAAAGGTAAGCGTCTACACAATTGAAGAGGGGGGAGTTGAGCTGATTTTTAACTTCATGTGCTATTCGTTCAGCATGATCGACGCGGTGTGGCTTGCCAATGCGCTGATGGAGGCGATGGGGCGTGAGCCACTGGATCTCTTAGAGACAACGAGCGGGTTGTAGGCCTCCCTGAGCTCAGAGTGTTGCCTTGGGCCACTCTGCGCGAATCTCTGGGCTTGCTAACAGGCGAAAACAGCGACTGACGCACGGATAGCATTGCTTGAGGCGCCATCAAAATATTGGTGAGCAGTTCCTCAAGCTTGCGATGTTCCTCCAGGCTCAGAAGAGCCACTGGATCAAGGGCGTTCATGCCCGAGGTAAAGGCGTACGTTCGGTCGTCAGGGCTACAGCAGCTATCGAAGTAGTCTAGCTCAGCGCAATCAATGAAAAAAGTGATCATCCAGCCATCTGCTTCGAGGGTCATCAAACCACAATAACCATGTGTGCTCAGTGATTCGGCACATTGAGCGTAAACCGACAGAAACATCATGGAGTACCTAGTGAATCTCTTGAGCGTTGAGCATTCTTGTATCCATGATGGGTAAACCTGGGATGTGACGAAAGTAAACTGCGGCGTCTACCCTGGGCGCTCTGTGTCAAACCGATGTTGCAAGACGACTTTAGAGGATTTCCATTTTGGGCACTGATGGCTTCAACGCAAGGCCGCCAAAAGAGGAGCCCGCATCAACGTACCTAATCGCTGACTTGATGTCCTTCCAGCCGACATAGCTCATCAGTGACTTGATATCCCAACCATTAGCGGAAGCCCAAGTGGCAAACCCGCGCCGCATCGAGTGGCTACTGTAGATGTCCGATGGCACACCTGCCTGCGTAAATATGCGACGCAGCATTGGGATCAGGCTGTTGGAATTGATTCCGTCGTCAGCAAGGTTGCCCCAGCGATCAATCTTCCTAAAGACGGAGCCGCGAGCAATGCCGGCCACGGTGATCCAGTTCATGTAAGCCTGCACAGGACATAGCTTCTTGAGGGCAGGGGTATGGAACGTCGTCCCTTGGTGCTGTCGATCGCCTTTGGTGTAAGGCAAATAGAAGGTGATGCCGGCGCCGGCCTCCGCTTGAGTATGCTCGACTTGTAGTCGTGCCAGTTCGTCCCCGCGAAACCCTCGCCAAAAACCAATCAACACTAAGGCTATGTCGCGTCGACATTTCATCACGCTTCGGTAGTCATTCCGCTCAGCGGCAAGATTTGCTTCGCGCTCAAGCCAGATCACAGCTTGCTCCAGGTGAGTGAGGAGGAGAGGGGCCGCCTGCTTTTCTTGAGCCGGATGCAATGTCCGGATGCCTTTGAGCACCTGCCGCACGTTGGGCGTTTTCGTTGGGTCAGGAAACCCCTGCGTGATGTGCCACTGAGCCAGGGCAGCCAGACGCTGCTTCAGAGTGCTGATGGTGTGCTTGTCCGCGTACTCAGCCAGGTAGCGAACGATGCCATCGCCAGTCGCAGGCAGAAACCCTCCCCAAGTCACTTCGAAGTGTTCCACCGCGGCGCGGTAGCTACGCCGGGTGTTTTCCCGGGTGCCGGCCTGTAGGTACCGATCAGCCTTGTTCATATCGCCCCTTCAATGCGAAACGTAAATTTTCCAGCGATTGAAACGCAAAAATCAGCCTTATAATGCGATAAGCCTCCATTATTTGATCATAGAAATACGATTTTCGTGACTGATTTTTTATCTAGATGTAATATGTAATTACACATTACGTTTACACTACGAAATCGCAGGAGAAGACATGGCACGCGGCGGTATTAACAGGGCAATCGTCCAGATAGCACGAGATGCGCTGATCGCTCGAGGTGTAAATCCGAGCATCAATGCGGTGCGCGTCGAGCTTGGAAATACGGGCTCGATGACGACCATTGCCCGCTATCTGGGCGAACTCGAAAAAGTGGAGCCGCGGCCAAACGAACGCCGTGAACGCTTGAGTGAGGAGCTCAGTGGACTGGTTGGCCAGTTGCTGGGGCGTTTGCTGGAGGAGGGCGCAGAAGAAGTCGCCGAGGCTCGTGCTGAACTCGATAAGCACCGAGCATCAGTCAATGAACAGCTCGCGCAGGCACAAGCTGCCTTGGCGGACTTACAGCGCCAGCACGACAACCTTCAGGCAGCGCTCGATGTCCAGGCAGGCGAATTGAGTACGTGCCAAAGCAGCTTGCAATCTGAGCTCACTCGCAACGCCCGCTTGAGCCAGAGCTGCGCCGACCTAGAAGTGCGGGTGCACGAGAAAGACGAGCAGATTCGCTCACTTGAAGAAAAACACCTGCATGCTCGTGATGCACTCGAGCACTACCGCACGGCCGTGAAAGAGCAGCGTGAACAAGAACAGCGACGTCATGAAGGGCAGCTTCAACAAATCCAGGTTGAGCATCGTCAGTTGCAGCAGACTCTTTCGGTGAAGCAGGAGGAACTCAGCCGTTTGAATCGAGACAACGAGCGTCTGCTCAGTGACTCTCGTCAGCAGACCAAGGTTATGGCCACCCAAGACGGCACCATTGCGCGACTTACTGCTGACCTCAATACCTTGGCCATCGCGTCAGCTAGAGAGGAGGGCGCCAAGGAGCAGCTTATCGATCAGCTTGCTCATTCCCGAGAAGAGTCAGCCTCCCTACGCGAATCCGTCACCCAGGCCGAGACACGAGCCAAGAATGCGCAGGTGCTACTGGAAACGACTCAGCATGAAGTCGACCAATTGCGGCAAAAGCTGAACCAACTTCCAAATGCAAAGAATCCATCACGGAGTGAGCGAGCAGATGATCAGCACCAAGAGTGATACACATCTAGATGAACCACGCGCATCCGGATTTCGGGAGGCCCTCCAGCGACTCCGGGAGCATGCGGTTGCAGGCCATCTGCAATTGCGAGCTGAGCGGAAGACTGGCCATCACTACTCAAAGGGCAGGGGGGTGGCTAGCTTGCGTGTGGGATAAACTTAAAACAGTTTTACGTGGTAATTGAAGTGTTCGCAAGGTCGCTGGCTAGTGCATGCCCCAAGCATATTTGCGTCGTTGACCGTGCTGCGACGAGCACACCTCCAGGTTTCAAGGATAAGAAAGGATTCTCATGTATCTACGTACCTTAGACATTCATGGTTTTAAGTGCTTTGGCGAGCCTTTCACGATCGAATTCCACGACGGTCTCAATGTTCTCGTGGGCGAGAATGGAGCGGGCAAGACAGGCGTCATTGCTGCCGTCCGCCAGCTCTTCAATGACTCGGAGTCTGGCAAACGGTTAATCAACGAAAGGGATTTTTATCGTGGATTTCATGAGGCAGCAGTAGAAGCACCACGGATCGATATCCAAGCTACCTTTTCTGATCTGGATGAGAATGACGCCATCGCTTTCAGGGATTGGTGCGGCAATCAAGAGGAAGCAAAACTCACATTCACTGCGCTCAATCTTGAATCTCGGGGCCGATTCAAAAGCCACCTCTTTGGCGGTTACGCAAGAACAACAGCGCTGGAAACTGAAACCCTTGACCTCATCCATTGCATATACCTACCACCTCTACGTGACGCGGAAACGAAACTCCGAGATGGGCGCCAGTCCCGACTAGCCCGACTTTTGAAGGCGCTCTGCCGCAAGGAGCTTGAAACAGCTCGTAAGGAGGGGAAGCCGCACCCCTTGGAAGAGCGAGTTGGCGCGTTCAACCAGGAACTCTCGGAGAGCGACAAGTACGCCATTAAGCAAGCCAATGAACGAATCGGCAATAGCCTGAAAGCAGCGCTAGGGTTGCATTTGTCGCAGAACACACTCATTCAGTTCTCGGAGGTGAGCTTCTCTCGCATCATTGAGGGACTTCGCCTGCTCTATTTCCCGAACTTGGCTGCGGCCGAGGCTACTCAGTTCCGATCTCTGGAGGAAAACAGTCTTGGCTACAACAACCTGCTCTACATTGCCTCGATTCTCGCTGAATTGACGTTAGAAGTGGAGGAGGAGCGAGGGGAAGAAACCTATCTTCGCCTCCTTCTGATTGAAGAACCCGAGGCACACTTACATCCCCAGCTTCAAATGCGTCTGCTGAAGCACCTCAGCACGGTGGCCAAAGAAAAAGGCATCCAGGTGATTATCACCACTCACTCTACGGTCATCTCATCTGCAGTGTCAGTTAACGAAATAATCCATATCTCAAACGCAGGCACTCCAATCGCGATTCCCCTCCGGACGTGTGGACTGACAGAACCCAGCAGGAAATTCATCGATCGGTGGCTCGATGTAACCAAATCCAACCTGCTTTTTTCCAAGGGTTCCATCCTAGTTGAAGGCATCGCAGAGGCCATGGTAATCCCAGAGTTGGCGAGGAGGGTGCTCGCTCAGTATGGTGACGGCGAAAACACGCTGGAGGATTACGGTGTATCTGTCATCAACCTAGGTGGAATCTACTTCAAACACTTCATGCAGCTGTTCTGCGACGTGAGTGATGAGAGCACAGGCGAAAACGTGCCGGTACGATGCGCCGGATTGACCGACAAAGATCCTCCAAAGACGATCACGGTCGATGGTGAAGAAGGGAAAAAGGTCTCTGTTGATTACGTTCCGCATGACGACGACCTAAGGGCTGGCGAGAACCATGCGCTCGCTTACATCGCCAAGATTGGTCGGTCACAGTTCGGGCGTCTCTTTGCAGGCAAATACAAAACCTTTGAATACGACATCGCAATGGAAGGTGCGAACCTGCAGATGATGCTCTCCGTAGCCGCTGATCTCTGGCCCGCTCAGGAGGGAACGGTAGCTCCCGAGCTACGAGAAAAAGCGAAGCTCGCTTTTGACGACATGAAAAGCCCTGAACGAGCGATTTACGCGAACGAGTTACTTACACGAATCGATTCCACCAGCGTCGGCAAAGGCATATATGCGCAGGCATTTGCTGAAAAACTGGAGAAACAAGAGGGCGAGTTTGTCGTACCTGCCTACATCCGTGAAGCCATTCTTTGGGCTTGCGGACTCGAGGAAGCCCCGGCCCGATGATCAAGCTAAGTGACGAGCAGAAAAATTACATCGGCGCACCTCTCGACAAGCACGTGTATCTCAAAGCCTGTCCAGGCAGTGGTAAAACCGAAGTCATCGCCGCCATGGTGGCCAAGGCCATTGGCGAGTGGAAGGGCTTTCCCGCTGGGATAGCCGTCCTGACCTTCTCGAACAGCGCAACGGATGAGCTGAGGGATAGATTGGTACGATACCTGGGTGAGCCAGTTCCTTTCCCTCATTTGGTGTCAACCTTCGACAGCTTTGTGCTGTCACGCCTGGTCGCTAACATCGCAAGCGAGGTCACCGAGTTTCCGGGGAAGGACGGGGATGGTCGAATCAGGATCCTGGAAAATAAGGCAGACATCTTCCATACCCGCACCAAGATCAGTGGTCGACGGATCTCCGCCTGTAAGTACAACTATGACCTCGACACTAAAGGCTTCACGTTCTCGACCGGCGATCGTGTCCAGGATACTCAGCTCAATGCTGCGGTAATTAACGAGGCTGCGTTCAGAGACCTGATTGAAACAAAAAAACGCCTATGGAAAGCAGGGTTTGCGACCTACAGAGACGTTGACATGATTGCCTTGTCGGCATTCAAAAAGCCGGAACTAAATGAGTACTTTCGACGCATCGCGAAGCGATTTCCGCTTGTCATCGTTGATGAGTGCCAAGACCTATCAGCAGAACAACTGGCTATGGTGAAAAAGCTCCATCAGCTTGGTGTGAAATTCCATTTTGTAGGTGACTTGAACCAATCCATCTACGGGTTCAGAAAGTCTAATCCTGTGAACGTGAAGAAGCTGCTAGGCGAGCTCAGTTTCGCAGAGCTCGCGCTCACGGCGAATTGGCGAAGCGGTCAGGCCATCGTGGATCTGTGCAGCGACTTACTGCAAATCGAGCGAGTTACAGGTAATCCTGAGATCGAACCGCTCAAGCCGCTTCTGCTTCAATATGCGAAATGTCCCTCTGAACTTCTACCAAAAATCATCGAGCTGACCAGCGCATACAAACACGTCGTGGTAGTCGCCCGAGGCCACAGCACGCTGCAACGCTTCCGAAAAGGCGACAAATTCACTGGAGTTGAAGTACTGGCGCTGGCATGCGTTGCTGCCGAGAGCGGGAGTTTGAAGGAACTGAACGTCGCGATAGCGTTGTTCGCCGAGTGGTTTGCAGACAAGCTCTCCCTGCAGGTGACACACACAGGCCCTCATTGCCCCGTGGTGGTTGAGTCGAAGCTCGCTTGGCGTAAGTTCGTTCATCAAAGCTTGAAGCACATGATTGCCACTGGCGCCGGCGATATGAATTTGACCTGGAAGGAGTGGGCTGCAGTAGCAAAACGAGCCATCCGTAGCTTGCCCGAACAACCGTTCGTGTTAGCCGAAATCCGCAACGAGCTTGAGCCACTGAGGAGCCTGATCATTAGATCACCTGCCAAACAGGGAGACATCGCACTCTCCGTGCGCCTTAGCCAAGGTGTTGCCCAGCAATCCTCCGTAGACGGATTACGTTACGAGACCATCCATCAAGTTAAAGGTGAAACCCACGACGCAACGGTGGTGGTCTCGTCACGTCAGCGAGGCGTTCACCTTTCCCATTGGCGGGACTGGCTCGCCGATCCAACGTCCGAAGGTTCCAGATTTGCATATGTGGCGAGTTCGCGCCCCCGGCACATGCTCATCTGGGCAGTGAAGCAGTTAAAAGCGGTTGAGAAAGACACTCTGACTGGTTTGGGGTTCGAATTTGCCTGAGAACCAGTGCTAGTAAGCATTACTGCATGCTTTTCGATTGAGGATTTAACCTCTCTCTTTCATTCCCAAACGCTTAATAGAGTGCATCCGCTCCTGGTCATGAGAGTGGTAATAAGTGTCTTGGGTAGTGCTCAGATTACTGTGACGAAGATCCAATTGCAGATCCTTGGCCTTACGAAAGGGCGCATCGAATGTCGCAGACGTGTGTCTAAGCCAGTGGGCTGACGCGGATCGCAGGCTGTTCATCTCATACGCCTCACGCTCTTCTGATTTCATTTTGGCTAAGGCATTGTCGAAGACGGATTGGAGGAGGGTACGCACTTGCCGTCCAGAAAGGCCCGACCTTCCATTCAGGGTCGTCAGCAAAGGAGTTCGCTCGTTTTCCTCAGGCAACTCGGACAATCCGAGGAATACACGGTAGCGTTTCAGGTGCTGATCGATGTACTCGTCCCGAACCGCAATCTTCCCAGCTTTGTTTCCTTTGCCGATGACGTGGTACCACCAACTCCCCTCCGGATCCTGACGAAAATCTCCCATGCAGGGTTCCCAGTTGGCTCGGCCAACGAGATCAGAGATACGGAGATACATAGCGAAAAGTGTGGCCAAGACGAAGAGGGTGCGTTCATGTCGCAATGGCTCAGTTTTTGCCATAGCCTCAGCCGTTTCAATAACATAGTCCCACTGCAGTGGAGTCAGTGCCCGGTTTAGGCCATCTCCTGCAAGGTTGCCTGTGTAATCCTGCCTGTTTTTAACCAACCTAAATGGGTTGAGGCTAACCAGGCCATCCTCCGCTAGGAACTCGTAGAAGGAACTGCAAACCGAAAAGATCTGGCTCATGGTTCCTTTCGATGCTGCATAGGCTGGGATAGGGTCGGTCTGCCGGCTATCTTTCTGATGCTTTTGGCTAAAGGGTCTCCAGTTAGGATTCGGTACTTCTGGGAACCCCACTGCGGTCTCAGGATCCTTGTTGGTGATGAAGCGGCCACGTGTCACATGGCCAATCCACTCTGAAGGTGGGTTTCGGCAAAATTTCAAATAGGCTTCGGCGTCTTGCCGCTTGAGCTGGAAGATTGATTTTTTTCTTACAATCAAAGCCCACAGAAGCAATCGTTCAACGTGAGTCCTATACGAGTTGAATGTTTGTTCGCTACTTTCATAGGCGCGTAAAAAAGAACGCACAGTCTGATAACCGGCAACTGCATCTAGGCCGCTATCGAAACTACTTACATAGTTTCTCACGAATCTGATAGACGAACCTTCGCATGAAAAGTCCTGATCCAAGAAAGACTCAAAAGTTTCAAATAACGGTTTTGGTTCAGAAGCCATTTTTGGTTACCGATTTCGACGTTTGAGGACTTCCAGTTCTGACAGTTACTGGAAGTTTGCGACTCCCCCGGTGCGCTGTATAAGGGGATGCAAGGACGAAATAATCCTAGCGGCTGAATTTTTGTCGTGCAACATCACCTCAAGAAAAAAATATCGGAGACAAGGTTGACAACTTACTAAATCCAACGCGACAGCGATTAGAGCAATTAATTAATCATATATTGCCAATTTGGCTTTTTAGGAGAGGCATATTCTTATGCACTGGCGCTCTAATCACTTAGCCACATTTACTGCAAAATTGACGCTGCGAAAGTGTCCGCTTTATTTTCACTTCTCGCTTTTCGTTTTTTGTCCGGATTATTGCAAATTGGCTGGAGCCTAGAGAAACGGGCTTGTATCTGCGAGTGAGGAAGCCAGGGTTTCTGATTTTGTCTTGAATTTTATCGCTTTAAAGGAAAAGGCGTCCTTAGGCCATATCCTAGGCCGGAAGTGCCGGATTACTCGAAAATAGCTATCGAAGGGCAATCATTTACCCGCAGCCCTCGGCATTCTTGGGGTGCAGCGTGTCAGTGTAACCGCTGTGTGGGATCTATCGAGTGCGATCCTTATACTTCCTCAGCCGGGGATTTCGAGGTTTGTGTCCAGAATAGGCCGCACGGTGTACTCGCAAGATTTTGTCCAGAAATGAGCAAATCTCATTGGAGACCGCGGGTTTTCTGGATTCCCAGTGTGTGGTGGGTAGCGCCGATAATCTAGAAGTGTCCAGAATGCAGAAGAATTGATTGACACTGTTTAAACAATCATTTGAATACTAAAACATTTAAAATCAATGGGTTATGAAAATAGAATCAGAGCAAAAGTGTCCGTAATTCATCGGATTAGAGCGAATCTTACTGGTTTCTTTAACGCTGCAAGCTAGGTGATTCAAGGGTTGTAGTGATGTAGGGGGCGTTGGTGTCCGAGAATCGCGACGGTGACATGGACGTCACAGGTGGGATTGTCGAATCAGGGCTTTAGGATGCTCATGAACATATTTAACATAGCACCTCGTTTAACATAATATACATTACACGTAACAAGATGTTACGAGATCAGCCCGGTTGCACACCCGATTTCAATCTCCACCATGGCTCCTCAAAGCACCTTGCCTTTGATACCTGGCGGTCGCTCTATTTGGAATGTGCTGCTCTCAATCCTCGTCACGAGTCAGCTTTTCAATCAGCGCTCGATGCTGCGGATACTGCGCCGTAAGCTTCCGCCGATTCCCCATTTCCATATCCGCGAAATCAAATCCTGGCGAAACCGCTTCGCTGATCAAGCCAAATCCATTCTCGCCATTCAATAGTCTGGAGGCTTTCCAGATTCCGCCTGGTACGTGCAATTGCAGATATTGTCCTGCCAATATGTCGCTGCCCATCACCAATGTCTGTAGCGAACCGTCAGGATGAATCAGGCTGTACTCGATGGCGTCGCCCAGATGGAAATAATGCAGGATGTCTGACTGATTGAAATGAAACTGGCCCACGGGCGATTCTTCGGTCAACAGGTAATAAATGGACGTCATCAAATAACGTGAACCGCCTTCGGTTTCGAGCATTTCTCGATGGTCGGCCTGAAATGTCCTGCGGAAATAGCCGCCTTCAATATGAGATTCAAGTTTCAGGGCTGCAATGACGTCTTTTGCGCTCGCCTGGCGTTTCAACATAGCCTTCTCCATTGATTTCACAGTAGATTTTCGCATAGCTCAACTAAAGGCTCATTTAGTGTAGTTAACCTAATATGTCGACACATTCGAAGATGTTAGCCTCATTTAGCGTCTTCTTCGTTAGCTTGTGCTTACCAAACCGCAATATGCGAATCCGCCCTGGGCTCAGTCCCACCACAAAGCACACCACTGACCGGATCACGAATAATAATCTGCCCTCTGCCGTAATCCGTAAGGTCAGAAGCGATCTGTACCTCATGTCCCCGTCGCGCCAGCGCATTGGCCAAATCCCTCGAAGCCCCCTGCTCGATCCCTACCTTCATCCCCCCCAGCCATTGCCAGCGTGGAGCGTCCAGCGCCGACTGCGGGTTCAATCCGAAATCCACCAGGTTCATGACCATCTGCACATGCCCCTGAGGCTGCATATAGCCGCCCATCACACCAAACGGCCCAAGCGCCTGGCCATCCTTGGTCAGGAAGCCCGGAATAATCGTATGGAACGTCTTCTTGCCCGGCGCCAGACAGTTGGCATGTTCCGGATCAAGGCTGAATTCTTGCCCTCTGTTCTGCAGCGCAATGCCGCTGTCAGGTAGCACCACACCCGAACCAAAGCCGTGGTAATTGCTCTGGATGAACGACACCATATTGCCTTGTCCATCGGCCGTGGCCAGATACACAGTACCGCTGGCATGAGGATCACCTGGCTTGGGTGGCTGAGCCTTCTCACCGATCTGCCCACGGCGCCGAGCGCTGTAGCCATCACTCAACAGATCGGCCACCGCCACGCGCATGTGCAATGGATCGGTGATGTAGTGCAAACCATCGCTGTACGCCAGTTTCATGGCCTCCAGCTGACGGTGCCAGGTCTGTTGGCTGTCACGATGATCAAAGTCGAAACCCTCGAGAATCTTCAGCGCCATCAGCGCAATCAGACCCTGGCCGCTTGGCGGGATTTCCCAGACATCCACACCGCGATAATTGACGTGGATCGGCTCCACCCATTGCGCACGGTAATGTTCCAGATCCGTAGCTCGCAGATACCCGCCAGTAGCGCGCGAATGCGCATCCAGTCGTTGGGCCAAAGCGCCGCGATACAAACTCTCGCAACGGCTCTGCGCCAACTCTTCAAGCGTCCGCGCTTGCGCTGGATTGCGAAACAGCTCCCCTGCCCTCGGCGCCCTCCCCTCAATCAGGAAAGTATCGAACCAGGCGTCCAGCACCTCGTCGCGATGGGGACTGAACTCATCCAAAGCGACTTGCCACTGATGGGCAACCACGGGCGACAGCGGAAAACCATCCCGTGCCAGGCTGATGGCCGGCTGCAACAAATCCGCGAACGGCAGCACGCCAAAGCGTTGCGAAAGTTCGGCCCAGGCCGAAGGGCAACCGGGCACCGTCACCGGCGTCCAGCCATACAGCGGCATCTGTTCATGGCCGGCCGCCTTGACCGCTTCGATGCTCAAAGCAGCCGGTGCATGGCCGTTGGCGTTGAGCCCATGCAACTGATCCTTGAACCAGACCAGAGCAAAAGCATCGCCGCCAAGACCACAACCTGTAGGCTCGACTACGGTCAGCGCAGCCGCGGTAGCGATGGCGGCGTCGATCGCATTGCCGCCCTTTTGCATCATCTCGATGCCGGCCTGAGCGGCTAAAGGCTGGGACGCCGCCACCATGCCACGACGGGCAAAAACACTCTGGCGTTGCGACGGATACGGATACTCGTGAGCAGAAAATTTCAGCATGGCAAAGACTCTTCAAAACAAGGATTCATTGACCGGACTTGATCCGGTTCCATTCGCGGGTCATCAAGCGCTGGATGTTTTCCGGCAGATCGGCGGAGACAAAGGTGTGACCGATCACCTCGTCACCCGGGTAGATTCCCGGGTTGCCGCTGACCTTGGGATCCATCAAGGGCGTGGCGTCCTTGTTCGGATTCGCATACCCCACATAGTCACTGACCGACGCAATGACCTCGGGCCGCAGCAGATAGTTGATCACCGCATGGGCGTTGGCCACGTTGCCGGCATCCTTGGGAATCGCCAGCATGTCGAACCACAGGTTCACGCCTTCCTTGGGAATCAGGTAGCGGATATCGATGTTTTTCCCGGCCTCGCGAGCCCGGGTCTGGGCCTGCATCACATCGCCGGAATAACCGATCGCCACGCAAATGTCGCCATTGGCCAGGTCGGCGGTGTACTTCGATGAGTTGAAGTAAGTCACCGAGGGCCGCAAGGTCATCAGCAGTTTCGACGCCTGCTTGTAGTCGTCCGGTTTGACGCTGTTGGGGTCGAGCCCGAGATAAAGCATCGCTTGAGGAATGATCTTCACCGGCGCATCGAGAAAGGCCACGCCGCAGCTTTTAAGTCTGGAAAGATTTTGCGGATCGAACACCATCGACCAAGAGTCCAGCGGCACGTCCTTGCCCAGCACCGCGCGCACCTTCTCCTCGTTGTAGCCGATGCCCACGGTGCCCCACATATAAGGCACGGCATAGCGGTTGCCCGGATCGGCCGCTTCCAGACGCTGCATCAAACGCGGGTCGAGGTGCTTCCAGTTATCCAGCAGCGACCGTTGCAGCGGTTGATAGGCACCAGCCCGGATCTGTTTCGACAGGAATTGGCTGGACGGCACCACCACGTCATACCCCGAGTGTCCGGAAAGCAACTTGGCCTCGAGCATTTCATTGGTGTCGAAGATGTCGTACTGAACCTTGATGGCACTGTCTTTTTCGAAGTTCTTCAGGGTATCGGGGCCGATGTAGTCGGACCAGTTGTAGACCTTCACCACCGAGTCGGCAGCCTGAATCATGGGCACCATGGCAGCGCAGCACAGGGCCGCAAACACGCTCGATAAACGCATCGTCATTATCCTTGTGAGTCTCACAGCACGCGGCTGAGAAAGGCTTGGGTACGGGGATGAGAGGGCCGACTGAATATCTGTTCCGGCGGTCCCTGCTCGATCAGTTCACCCTGATCGAGCACCACCACACGATCCGCTACTTCACGGGCAAAACCCATTTCATGGGTGACCACCACCATCGTCATGCCCTCCTCCGCCAGTTCCTTCATCACCTGCAGAACCTCGCCGACGGTTTCCGGGTCCAGGGCACTGGTGGGTTCGTCGAACAGCATCGCCTGCGGTTTCATCGCCAAGGCCCGGGCTATCGCCACCCGCTGTTGTTGGCCACCGGAAAGCATCGAGGGGTAATGGTTGGCCTTCTCCGCCAGCCCGACACGTTTGAGCAGTGCCCGCGCTTGTTCCTCCGCTGCTTTGCGCGGCACACCCAACACCTGAATCGGTGCTTCGATGATGTTTTCCAGCGCGGTCATGTGCGGGAAGAGATTGAAGCGCTGGAACACCATGCCGATGTCCCGCCGCTGACGTGCAATGTTGCGCTCCGAATCCCGCACCAGGCTGCCATCGGCCTTCGTGCGATAGCCCATGGACTGGCCGTTGACCCGAATTTGCCCGGACTGAATGTCTTCCAGCAAATTGATGCAGCGGATAAACGTGGTTTTACCGGACCCCGAGGCGCCGATCAGCACCACCACTTCACCGCGCCGGACTTGCAGGGAAATCCCTTTGAGAATTTCGAGGTTGCCGAACGACTTGTGAATGTCCAGCGCTTCGATGATCAGTTCGTCACTTTGGTGCGCCATGATTAACGTCCCCTCAGCAGTTTCAGCGTGCTGCGACCGAACATCCGGCTGGATGCCGGCGGCGGCGACGAAGGCCGATCCGACTGGCCGAAACGTGTCTCCAGCCAGCGCTGGAAGAAACCCCACAGCGTCGTGAGCAACAGGAAATAGATCGCCACCACGAGGTACAACTCGAATACCCGAAAGGTCGCCGAAGTCACCATCTGCGTGCTGAGCAACAGTTCTTGAACACCGATCACACTGACCAGCGTGGTGTTTTTAAGCATCACGTTGAACTCGTTACCCAGCGGCGGCACGATGACCCGAAACGCCTGTGGCAAGACGATACGGCGCATCAACTTGGCGAAAGTCATGCCCAGGGAGCGCCCCGCCTCGTATTGCCCCTTGTCGACGGCACCGATACCGGCGCGAATGATCTCGGCCATGTACGCGCCTTCGTTAAGGCCCAACGCAATGATCGCGGCCTGGATGTTGCCCGGAACCACCAAGCCAAAAAGATCAATGTCTTCGAAGCGGAAAATCCCGCCCGCCGCCAACGCCGTATAGAGGAAGACGATCTGCACCAGCAAGGGCGTCCCGCGCATCAGCCACACATAAAAACGCACCGGCAGATGCAGCAAAGGGTTCTTCGACAATCGCAGCAGCGCCGCCGCCAATCCCAGGACACAGCCCAGCAACATGGCCAGCACACTGATCAGGCACGTCAGCCAGAGCCCGGTGAGGTAGACCCCGCTGGGCTGCAACAGGTACTGCCAGAACACATCCCAATTGAAGTTCATCAACGCTTACCTCAATCGAGAGTGTCGCTGGAGACGTGCCATTTACTCAGGAGCTGGTTGTAGCTGCCATCGCTGCGCATGTCGGTGATCACTTGCTGCACCGCGGCACTCAGTTGCGGATCGTCCTTGCGAATACCCAGACCGGTGAGGATCCGGCTGAAGGCTGGAACGCCTTCCTCGAACAGGTCCGGTGCCATGGCGGCGTAATACCCGGCGGTTTCCACCGTGGTGCCGTAAGCATCGACCTGACTGATGCGCAGCGCCTGGAATGCATCGGTGTCGGTGTTGTAGACCACCAGTTTCATCGGTGGCTTGCCGGCCTTGGCCAGGCTTTCATTCTCGGTATCGAGCAAGGTCTTGATGGTCGAACCGTTGAGCACCGCGATCTTGTGCGCGCTGAGATCAGCCAGCGTCTTGAGCCCCTTCGGGTTGCCCTTGGGCACCACCACCGCCTGGCTGGAATACATGTAGTTGACGATGTCGATCACCTCGCGGCGCTCGGGCTTGTCGAACAACTGGTCGACGATCATGTCGCATTGCTTGGCCAGCAAGGCCGGCAGCAAGCCGGAAAACGGGATCACCCGCCACTCAACCTTCTTGTCTCCCAGACGTTTGGCGACTTCCAGGCCCAGGTCGACGGTCAGGCCTTTTGGTTTTTGTGCTTCATCGAAGGACACCAGGGGCGGCGAGTCCATGCCCGAGCAATAGGTGAGTTTGTCGACCTTGAGCAAGCGCTCCGGCACAGTGGGTGCGGCAACCGCCCACTGCGTACAGAGCCCCAGGGAAATTGCAGCCAACAGCAGGCGAGACGTATGCATGACCAGACACTCCAGTTCGGTTAGTAACGGGGCAGTTCTCAAAGTCAAAACATCGGCGGGCTCGGTGCCCGCTCTGTGGTTATCGTTCCGATTGCAGAAACTTGATGAGCTCAGGGACCGTGCCTTCGATGTGCTCGCGCACCACGGCCTCTGCCTTCGCGGCATCACCGGCACGAATTGCATCGAGGATCACCACGTGTTCCTGGCGTGCACTCAGCGGCTTTTCAACGTGCTGCAGCCAAAGACGCATGGGGGCTTCGATCAGCGAGTAGAGCGCGCTGATCTGTTTCACCAGACGAGGTCGTCCGCTGAGGCTGCACAGGTACTCATGGAACTTGCGGTGGCGACTGACCCAGGCCGCACTCTCGTCGCGGTAGTCATCCATTTCATCGAGCAGGCGTTCCAGGGCAGTCAACTGACGTTCACTGATCTTCGGCACCGCGACTCGAATCGCCAGTCCCTCAAGGGCGCTGCGCATCTCGAAGACTTCGTGCATTTCCTCGACATCCAGACCGCTGACAATCGCGCCGCGATTAGGCCTGAGCGTCACCAGACCTTGGGCGTCTAGACGGCGAAAGGCTTCGCGCACGGGCATCCGGCTCATGCCGATTTCACTGGCAATGTCCTCGGCGATCAGCCGGTCACCTTTGCGATAACGACCGCCGCAGATGCCTTCCAGAAGAAAGTTGTAGGCCTCCTCCTCGGCGGTCATCGGTTGGCGCTGGTCATAGGCGGGAGCGAATTGCATGGCGGCACCTTTTGTCATTTTGTATCCAATTATCCACGGATACATAAAAGCAGAATGCATGCCAAAACCCGCATCTTCCCGCCAAGCGATTGATTCGAATGAATTAAGGAAAAATAGCAGCGCGCACAGCGATCAGATCTGCCGGTGCGACACTGGAGATTTGCTACCTAATGGCTCATTGCGAGACCCGGAAAGGTGCAGAACGGTAGCTGAGTAACACCTCTTGAAAACAATTCGGTCGGCACCCACTCGCCTGCCAACGCAGCAGGCGAGTGAAATGAGACATTGCGCAGTGCCAATCAGCGCTTCACGCCAAAGCAGTGCGAAAGCTCAGGGAAACTTCCCTCACGAACATCCGAAGCGTACTGCCCCACGGCATCGCGGATCACCGCATGCACGTCGGCATAACGTTTAGCGAAGCGCGGTACAAACTCACCACCCAGCCCGAGAATGTCTTCGATCACCAGCACCTGGCCATCGCACGCAGGCGAGGCGCCGATTCCGATGGTTGGCACGCGCAAGGCTTCGGTCAACTCGCGGGCCAGCGGCTCTGCTACGCCCTCCAGCACAATGCAAAACGCACCGGCCGCTTCCATCGCCAGGGCGGCCTCACGGATAGCGTCTGCCGATCGTTCGTCCATGCCCTGGGCCTTGAAGCCACCCATGGTGTTGACGAACTGGGGCATCAACCCGATATGCGCCATCACGGGAATGCCCCGCTCCACCAGAAACTGCACAGTGGGCGCCATGACCGCACTGCCTTCCAGCTTCACGGCAGCGATATTGGCCTCCATCATCAACCGCGCGGCACTGCGAAAAGCCTGAGCCGGTGACTCCTGATAAGAGGCGAATGGCAGATCAGCCACCACGCACGCGCGCTGTGTGGCACGCACCACCGCACGACTGTGCTGAATCGTCTGATCCAGTGTGAAATCCAGTGTGTTGGGCTGCCCGTAGGCAACCATCGCGGTCGAATCCCCCATCAGGATAACGTCGACAAATTCGTCAACGATCTCGGCAAGCGATCGATTGTGCGCGGTCAACGACACGATCTTGCGTTTGCCCTTGCAAGCCCTGATGTCGGGTACGGTCAGACGGCGGGTTTCATTGACTGCGGTACTCATGACGTGAGCTCCTCGCGAAAACAGCGTTAAAGGAAGGACCTCTTGAATCGACGCAGACGCCAAATACGATCTCCGAACAAGGCTGGCCTCCACTTCTGATTTAATGTTCCCCGTCCTTGTATCCGGACGTTTTTCGGGGGCGATGGTAGAAGCATTTCTCCAGCCGGAGTGAGCGAACAATTTTTCTGAACCGTATGCGGAAATGGAATACAAGATGGACCTGAAGAACTTGCGCTATTTCGTGGAAGTGACAGAGCATGGAAGTTTCTCGAAGGCATCCCGCACCCTTCACGTCACCCAATCGGCACTGAGCAAAGCCGTTCAATTACTCGAAGAGGAACTGGGCGCGACGCTATTGGTTCGCAGCCGTCCGGGCGTGCCGTCACGCTTGACCCCGTCGGGCGAAGTGGTCTTCCACCACGCCAAGGGATTGCTGAGTCGCAGCAAGCAAATGCTGACGGACGTGAACTTGCTCAACAGCCTCGTCACCGGTGTCCTTCAGCTGGGGCTGCCACCCTTGGGCAGTACCGATCAAGTAGCGGCCGTGTTGACCGAGTTTCGGCGGCGCTTTCCCCAAGTGGAACTGCAATTGCGTGAGCAAGGAGGCCAGGCTCTGGAAGAGGCCGTTCGCAAGGGCGAGATAGAACTGGCGATCAGTCTGCGACCCGACGGAGACGACCTGGCCTGGCTGCCGATTTGTGAGGAACCACTGGTTGTCGTCCTGCCACCTCGCCACCCACTCGCCAACCGCCATCGACTGACACTGCCGGATTTGGCGCATCACCCATGGGTGCAGTTGCAGGGCGCCTCGATTCTCAATCACCGCATCAAGCTCTGCTGCCCTGCTGTGGACGTCAGTCGTCTACAGGCAGCCAAAAGCGACAACCTGGCTTTTTGCTTGTCATTGGTGGCCGCGAACGCAGGCCTGCTGGTATTGCCCCGACTATTGGCGCAACACCACATCCCGCCCGGTGTGGAAATCGTCCCGCTCGAATGCGCGGAACTGGAGTGGCAACTCGTCGCCATCTGGCGCAAGAACGCGCAACTGTCGATCGCGGCACAGCAATGGCTTGAACTGTTGGCCTCTTGAATAGCGAGTCTGGTCTGGGCGATGCATGGCGCAATCGTCAGGCTTGGCTGGTCTGAATGGGGATGCCGAATGTTTGAATGAATCGGTTGTTCGTACCGCAACTTTCATTCAATCATTCGTCAAAACTTAAAAGCCCTGACACGCACCCATTCACCCAACGAATCAATCAACGTAAGTTCTTATAGCCAGCGGCAATAACTCAAATAACAAAAAATAATGCCACATCGCCACCATCTCAATAGCTTGCTAATTAATCCCGTTGAAAACTCTTCTCATTACGCTGAATAAACAGCATTTAAGCGACTGCAACAAACTCACTCATCACCCTGAATGCATTAGATATTTTTTCAGTAAACAACCGCCGGCTCCCGAAACTCCCACACCCACTAAACACCTCCTGAAAAAGCCCCTCTCTCAATCGACTTGCAAAACCACAACAACCGTCTAGGTTCATGAATATCTTCAAAGGCACGATCAACTGAACAATAAAAACAGCCTACCTGACCGGAGATTTCATTCCCCTGAAATAATTCAGACTCTGCTTTAGTTGCTGAACGGAACTCAGTCATAACAATTCAAGAGGGATGCTTGATGAAGCACAGCCGTTGGTATCGTGCGCTCTCGAAAAAGGCGCCAGCCGAACATTTTTGGCTGTCACTGTTTTGCTTTGCGGGTCTTGTGATCGCCAGCTTCGTGTTGTTCGAACAGCAGATCCAGGACTTCCTCACTCATCTCGACCTGTACCTTCCGTCTTCCCCCACCCAGCAACTCAACCTGGCGCTTTTGCTGATCGCCCTGTTGGCGCTGGACGTTGTGCTGCCCGTGCCTTCCAGCGTGGTCGCGCTTCTGGCCGTGGCCATGCTGGGCAGTGTCGGCGGTTATCTGGTGATTTTCGTTGGCCTGTGTCTGGGTGCCGGGTTGGGTTATGCATTGGGCGCCGGTTATTTCCGGATGCTGTCCAGTCGCCTCGGTCTGCATCAGCGCAAGCCTGGGCAACTGGCGTATCGGCTGGGTACGCTGTCGTTGATCTGCCTGCGCGGCGTGCCGGTATTGGCTGAAACCTCTGTGGTGGCCGCCGGCATGCAACGCTATCCGCTACGAGCGTTTCTGCTGGTGACTACCCTGGCCAACGCCGGTCTGGCACTGGCCTACAGCGCCATCGGCACGGTCCTCGTCGAAGAGAACGCGCTGCTGGTGACCATCCTCGCCAGCATGGTGTTGCCGGGGCTTTTCATCGCCGGCTACAGCCTGTTCAAGACCTTGCGCAAACGCGGCGCCGAGCAAGCACTGCACGGGCGTTTCGAGGTCAGTTATGACTACCCGGTGGTGTTCACTGATCACCTGTTCGATCCGCTCAACCCGTGTCTGCATCAACAACTCACCGCCCGGCAAAACGGCCGGGTGACGGTGATGGTGTTCGCCGATGAACAACTGCTGAAAAGCGCTCCGCAACTGCTGGAACAGATCGATAGTTACTTTGCCGCCCATGCGTCGGACCTGCATTTGCAGGCGCCGCCGATTGCCGTTCCAGCCGGGGAGCTGAGCAAGGATTCACAGGTGTTGCAGCAGCTCTACACCGACATGCTGAAACATGGACTGGATCGGCATTGTTATGTCCTGGCCCTTGGCGGCGGTGCGGTACTGGATTCCGTGGGCTACGCCTGCGCTACCTTCCACCGTGGCATCCGGCTGATCCGCGTGCCAAGCACCGTGCTGGCCCAGAACGACGCCGGCATCGGGGTGAAAAACGGCATCAATGCCTTCGGCCAGAAAAACCTGCTCGGGGCCTTCTACCCTGCCACGGCCGTGATCAATGACTTCCAGTTGTTGACCAGCCTGACCCGCCGCGACCAGATCGCCGGGCTGGCCGAGGCGGTGAAGGTCGCGCTGATCAAGGACCAGGCGTTCTTCGAATGGATGGAGCAACAGGCCGACGCCCTCGCCCGCTTCGATCACCCGGCCAGCCGTTATGCGATTCGCCGCTGCGCCGAACTGCACCTGGCGCACATCACCGGCGCCGGCGATCCCTTTGAGCGCGGCAACGGGCGGCCTCTGGATTACGGGCACTGGGCCGCGCATAAACTGGAAAACCTCAGCCATCACCGGTTGCGCCATGGCGAAGCGGTCGCGGTGGGCATGGCCCTCGACGGGCTCTACGCCAATGCCCTCGGGCTGTTGAGCGACGCCGACAGTGAGCGGGTGATGAGCCTGTTGACCAAGCTCGGTTTCAACCTGTGCCCGCCGGAATTGACCCTGAAAGATGCGCAAGGTCGCTCACCGGTGTTGCTCGGGCTGGAGGAGTTCCGCCAACACCTCGGCGGACAACTCTCGATCCCGATGCTCAGCGGAATCGGCCAATCGGTGGACCTGCATGAAATCGACGACGTGCAAATGGAACAGGCGCTGCAGAAGTTGTCCGCCCGCAACGCTCCGGCGCTCGACCTGAGCGAGGGCTTTGCGAAATGAGCCAGACCCCGCAAAGCCTCAAAACCTGGTTGACGCTTGGCCGTGTCTCCAACCTGCCCACGGTGTGGACCAACACCCTGGCCGCCGCCCTGTTGGCCAGCAGCGCCGGGGCCCTGGCGCCGCCCTCGTGGCTGGTGTGGATTCTGCTGCTGTTCACCCTGTCGCTGCTGTATCTGGCCGGCATGTTGCTCAACGATCTGCTGGACGCCGACTGGGACCAGCAACACCAAAATCCCCGGCCCATCACCCTGGGTCTGGTCAGCCGCCAGCAAGTGCGCCTCGCCACCGTGTTGTTGCTGACACTGGCGGCCGCCTCGGTGCTGGGCCTGAGCCAATTGATCGATCAGCCGCATTGGTTGCTGGCCAGCGTCACCCTCTTGGTGGGCTGCATCATCGGCTACAACGTGCTGCACAAAAAATACGCCCACAGCGTGTGGTTGATGGGCGCCTGCCGCTCGGCGCTGTACCTCACGGCGGCGGCCAGTCTGGCGGTGCCACCGGAGCCGATCTGGCTCTGTGCGATGTTGCTGGGCGTTTATATCAGCGGGCTGACCTACCTGGCCCGCAATGAGCACAACAATGAGTTGCTCAGTCGCTTGCCCCTGATCCTGATGCTGAGCCCGCTTGCGTTGGCGATCTACTCCGACAACCTGTGGTTCTGGCCGGTACTGCTGCTCTGGCTCGGCTGGCTGGGCTGGCATTACTGGCATCACCTCGCCAATCCGCAGCATCGAAAGGTCCGCGCTTTTATCGGCGCCGGCCTGGCAGCGCTGCCTCTGTTCGATGCGTTGGTGATGGCCGTGGCCAACCAGCCGTTGGGCAGCCTGCTGTGTGTCCTGGTGTTTTTCCTGCTCCCACACTTTCAGCGCTGGATCAAACCGACATGAACATGGACGTCACTGCGCCGCCAACGGCGGCCCTCGGCATGCGCCACGATTGCCTCGCCGAACACCTTCAGGTCTTGACCCGGCAACTCGATGACACCGAGCTGCACTGGTGGCGTCAGGCACAGGCGCAACTGGCCCGGCAGCCGGACGCCAATACTGCGGCGCTCTTGAGCGGCCAGTGCAAGCGGCATCTGCGTGACCGTGCACTGCCCGACAGCCACTGGAGCCTGATCCAACTGGCTCGCGCGTTGTTGCTGGCGCAGGTCCTTGAACTGTCCTCTGAGGGCGGACAATTGTCCCTGCTGCGCCAGCTTTTTCTCTGGGGCGACGATCAGGAAAAGATCGCCACCCTCAAAGCCTTCGACTGGCTCGACAGCCACGGGGTGTGCGTCGAACTGGCGTTGCAGGCCGGACGCACCAGCAACAGCCAGGTGTTTGCTGCCCTCGCCCTCGACACGCCCTACCCGTCGCGTCATTACCCGGAACGGGCCTTCCACCAACTGGTGCTGAAAGCGCTGGGCATGGGGCTCGCTGTCCGACGCCTGATCGATCTGCCACAGCGACGCAGCGTCACCCTCAATCAATTGGCCCTCGACCTGCTGGAAGAACAGCTCGCCGCTGATCGAACCGTGTCCGCCGGATTGCCCCTGGCGATTGCCTTCGACCAGCTCAGCCAGGCGCAACACCAGCGACTGGCCGACCTGAACCAACAGCAGCGCCTGCCGCCGGAATGGCGCAGCCATCTGAACTGATGCCCAACGATTCCTTTCCCTTGACGAGGATTCACCATGCCCAAGTACTTTGATCCGCATATTCATATGGTCAGCCGCACCACCGACGACTACCAGAACATGGCCGCGGCCGGGATCACTGGGGTGATCGAACCGGCCTTCTGGCAGGGCCAGGCCCGGACCAGTGTCGGCAGTTTCATCGATTACTTCGACACCCTGTTGGGCTGGGAGCGCTTTCGCGCCAGCATGTTCGGCATCCATCACTTCTGCACCATCGGCCTCAATCCCAAGGAGGCCAATGACTTGTCGGTGGCCAACGAGGTGCTGGAGATTCTGCCGCGGTATCTGGTGAAGGACGGCGTGGTGGCGGTAGGCGAAATCGGCTACGACGACATCACGCCCGAGGAAGACCGCTTTCTCGCCGCGCAACTGGAACTGGCCAGACAGTTCAACCTGCCGGTGCTGGTGCACACGCCGCACCGCGACAAGATCGGCGGCACCAAACGGACGTTGGCAGTGATTCGCGAGGTGGGGATCAATGAGAACCTGGTGATCATCGACCACCTCAATGAACTGACCCTGCCGTTGGTACTCGACAGCGACTGCTGGCGCGGCCACTCGATCTACCCCAATACCAAAATGTCGGAACAGCGCATGGTCGCCCTGCTCCAGCAGTACGGCACCGAAAAAATGGTGGTCAACAGCGCCGCCGACTGGGGCATCAGCGACCCGCTCAAAGTGCCGAAAACCGGTCAGGCGATGTTGGCGGCCGGCTTCAGCGAGGCTCAGGTCGAGCAAGTGCTGTTCCACAACCCGGTGGATTTTTTCGCCCAGAGCGGTCAACTGGACAAAACCCTGATCAGCACCCCGCTGCCCATCGATCAGCGCCGGCAGTGGCAGGAAAACTCCGCCCTGCGGGGCCAGGAACCGGTGATCAAATGAATGCCGGCATGGGCTGGACGCCCGGGCAGATCGGCTATTGCAGCAATGTGCACCCGACTCGCGACCTGGCCGGGTTGCAGTCTTCGATCGAGCAGCACTTTCAGGGCGTGCGGACCCTGCGCGGGCTGCCGGCGCAGGACAGCGGGCTGTGGATCAGTGCCCTCGCCGAGTCCAAGCTGCAACAGAAGTCGGCGCGTTCGGCGTTCCTCAGCCTGCTGCAACACAGCGGGCTACGGCTGACGTCGCTGAACGGGTTTCCCTACGGTCAGTTTCATGACCGTGCGGTGAAAGCCGAGGTCTACCTGCCGAGCTGGGCCGAGCCGAAACGCCTGGCGTACAGCCTCAATCTGGCGCACATCCTCGCGCAGGCCTTGCCGCCGGATTGTCATCAGGGCGTGATTTCCAGCGTGCCGCTGGGCTATGCCGCCACCTGGAATCCAACGCTGCAACAACGGGCCGAGTATCAACTTCGCGAACTCACGGCTTCACTGGCCCAGCTGCATCGGGAAACCGGCAAGAAGATCGTGTTCTGCCTGGAAATGGAACCGGACTGCGTGCTGGAAACCACTGCCCAGGCCATCGCCTTCTTCCGCCGCTGGCAAACCACGGACCCGAACCATGCCTACCTGGCGCTGTGTTTTGACGTCTGCCATCAGGCGGTGATGTTCGAAGACTGCTATCAGTCGCTGGAAAAGCTGCGTCAGGCGCGGGTGCCCATTGGCAAGATCCAGTTGTCCAATGCCTTGATCTGTCGTCTGCCTTGCGATGACGACAAGCGCCGCGAACAGGTCCTCAAGACCTTGAGCGACTTCTGCGAAACCACCTACCTGCATCAAGTGAAGGCGCGCGATGCACTGGGTCAGCTGCAGGCCTGGGCGGATCTGCCCGCGGCCCTCGTCGAATGCGCCAAACACCCGCAGCGATACCCCGAGCTGAGGATTCATTTCCACATCCCGTTGTTCAGCGAACAGCTGTTGTTGCCCGAGCTGAGCGGCAGCCAGATCGCCCTGTCGCAGACCTTCGATTTTCTCGCCAGCTATGAGGATTTCAGGCCGGTGCTGGAAGTGGAAACCTACAGTTGGGGCGTCCTGCCCGCGCAACTGCGGCCGACGACCGAGTCCGCCCAGCTTCAGGGAATCGCCGCAGAGCTGAAATGGGTCGAGGACCAGTTGCGGCAACGGCAATTGCTGCAACCACAAGCGCAGGAGGCGTACGCCGATGCGCTCTGATCATGCACGTCAACCGCTGCTGCTGATCAATGTGGTCGGGCTGACGCCATCGCTGCTGGGTGACGCGACGCCGCACATCAATGCCCTGCTGAAAACCGCCAAAATGGCCAGCCTGCAACCGGTGTTTCCGGCCGTCACGTCGTCGGTGCAGGCTTCGATCCTTACCGGGCGCCCGCCGTCCGAGCACGGCATCGTCGGCAACGGCTGGTATTTTCGCGATCAGGCCGAAGTGCGTTTCTGGCTGCAACCCAACGCGCTGATCCAGGGTGAAAAGGTCTGGGAGACGCTCAAGCGCGAGCTGCCAGGGTTTCGCTGCAGCCAGTTGTTCTGGTGGTTCAACATGTTCGCGGACGTGGATGCCGCCATCACCCCGCGCCCTCACTACCCGGCCGATGGCCGCAAGATGTTCGGTCTGTATTCGTCACCGGCTTCGTTGCACGAAACGATCGAACGGCAGATTGGCGAGTTTCCTTTTCCGGGGTTCTGGGGGCCGGCGGCGGGCATTGCGTCAAGCCGCTGGATCGTCGATTGCGCCATCGCTGAATTCCAGCTCAATCGGCCTGACCTGCAATTGATCTACCTGCCGCACCTCGATTACAGCCTTCAGCGCGTGGGGCCCGATCATCCGTCGATTGCCGACGAAGTGCGGGCCATCGACAAAGAAGTCGGCCGCCTGCTGGCCTTCGCCGAAGAACAGGGCGCGGCGGTGATGCTGTTGTCGGAATACGGGATCGAAGCGGTCAATCAATCGGTGTCTATCAACCGCGTGCTTCGTTCGGAAGGTTTGCTGGAAGTCCGCCAATCGCTGACCTGGGAACTGCTCGACCCCGGCGCCAGTGCCGCGTTTGCCGTGGCCGATCATCAGATCGCGCATGTTTACGTGAAGCGGGCCCAAGACATTCCTCGCGTCAAAGCACTGTTGCAGCGCCAGCCCGGCATCGAGCAGGTGCTGGACAAGGCCGAACAGCGGGCGTTTCAGCTGGATCACCCGCGCAGCGGCGAGCTGGTGGCCGTGGCCGCAGCCGGTTACTGGTTCGATTACTACTACTGGTTCGACGATCGCAAGGCGCCCGACTTTGCCCGCACCGTGGATATCCATCGCAAGCCGGGCTACGACCCACTGGAACTGTTCATCGACCCGGCCATTCGTTTCCCGAAATTGAAAGTGGCGCGGCGCCTGCTGCAGAAGAAACTCGGCTTTCGCTACTACATGGACCTGATTCCACTGGACACCGGACTGGTCCGTGGCAGTCACGGTCGCCTGCCCGAGCGCGAGGAAACCGGCCCGCTGCTCATCACCAATTGCGATCTGCCATTGCCGCAAACCCTGGCGGCAACGGCAGTGAAACAACTGCTCCTTCAGCATTTTCTGGGGCACTCATACACCCACTCGGCCAATGCCAAGGAGCTTCCATGCGGCGAGCCATTTCTATAACTGTTCTCAGTGCACTGGCCGGTTTGGCTCAGGCACAGGACACCACCCCTTTCGATTGCAGCCAGTTCCTGAAGTTTGGGAATGACATCCCCACGACCAAAGCAGCGTTCGAAAAGAACCCCGAGACCATGGCCTGGAACTGGTTCGTCTGTCTGAACCAATTCAGCCCCACCCAGGCCAGCAACCGGGTGTGGGAAACCATGAAGCCTTCGGACCAGGTTTACCTGCCCGATGGCGCTGCGCCCGGCGCCTACGCCAGTCCCGTGCCGCCTCCGACCGAGGTGATAACACAGGCCCGAACGCTGGGGATGGACCTGAACCGGACCTTCCACAACATCAATGCCACGCAACAGGTCGATGGGCTGGCGCTGCACATGGGCGGCTCCGTGCCGGCGGCGCAAAAAGGCAACCCGGTACGCTTTCAACTGCTGATGGGTCAGGACACCTTCGATTACATCGTGCAGCGTCAGGTCTACAACATGAACGGTCAGGCCGCGCTGCCGGATAACCTGGACTTCCCGGCCACCTCGTGGGAGTTGAAGGCGGCGTGGCTCTGGATCGGTTCGGATACGACCTATCGCCAAACCCTGGCCAACGACGGTTACTACATTGGCCAGGCCTATTTCCAGCAGGACGACGGCACCTATCAGGTCGGTTATGCGGCGTTGAGCGGGCTGCACGTGGTCAACAAACTGGATGACAACTGGGTCTGGACCACCTTCGAAAACATCAACAACAGCAAATACACGGTGACCAACGCGCCGACACCGACGCCGATGACCAACACCACCGGGCCGACCCCGGCCGCCAAACCGGTGAACGTCAGCTTCCAGGCCAGCAACCCGACCCTGTCGAAGTACGAACTGATCGGGGTCGAGTACCAGCCCGTCACTCAGGTGCTGGCCAACTCGCAGCTGGAATCGGCGTTCCAGAACACCTCGTCCTGCCTGGCCTGCCATGGCACCGCCGCCTACTCGAACGACAAGGGCTACTTCAATTTCGCCCTCAAGCAAGGTGGCGGCATCGTCTACCCGACCACTCCGCTGCCGGCCTCCGACTTCGCAGGCTACAAAAAACTGGACTTTGTCTGGTCGCTGAAACGCGCCCAGTGGCAACGCTAAGGAGCATGACATGAGCGTATTGAACTTCCCCCGCATCTACCTCAACGGCCATATGTTCTGGAACCCGCCGACGGCCAACAACAACGATGTGCTGCCGCTCTATGACGCGGTGAAGATGGATATCAACTGGCCGTTTACCAGCTACTACGACATCACGCAGGAGAACGCGCCCACCACCCTGATGCCCTGGATCATTTCACCCGTGCAGCAGAATGATCTGCCGCCCTATGTGCAGCAGGTTCCGACCAACGGAAGCCCAAACACCTTCCCGTTCATACCCGCCGAATGGGACCTGTTTGGCGACAACGCCTGCGGGACGGTGAGTTACCAGAGTACCCGCTCGACCATTATTGGCGGCGAGTTGCAGGCCAACACCTACATTGCTCAGGACGCGCTGGTCGGCAGGGACTTCCAGCTGCTCGGCAATCCCTTTGGCAGTCAGAGCCCGACGGCCGCCCGCTTCGTCGATATCAGCCCGTGGCAGAACACCTTCACGGCGCTGTACTTCGACAAGCTGCAGCTGGGGGATGCCACCTGTGGCCTGACCCTGAATCGTCAATACCGGATGCTCGACCGCTTCCTGACGTTCAATTGGGCCGGTGACTTTGGCGGTCTGGCGTATGTCACCACCACCTGGCAGACCTGTTTTCCCCGGGACAATCTGGAATGGGTCATCGGCGATTCCGTCCTGCTGAGCAATCTCCAGCAACAGATGGAGGCTCAAAACGCTCAGGGCCTGATGTTCAGGTTCGCCACGTACCTCACCTGTTACGACAGGAACGGTGTGTTCAACGACTTCCCGTACATCAACACCCGCAACAATGATCCATCGGCGCTGGCCCGTATGACGGCGATGTATCAAAAGGGGCTGGACAACGTTTCCGATATTTTCTTCAACCCCGCCTACAACCGTACCGTAGCGACCCTGGGTCTGTGGTTCGACCACGAATACCCCACGGCGCCCGCCGGCCCGCGTCTGGTCACCGACCAGAAGATCATGGTCACTCGCCCCGGCATGTCTCAGCCGACAAGCACCAATCTGGGTGTGACATCGGCGCAGATCACCAACAACACGCTGTCGCTGGATCTGGCGAACACGTTTCCGTTCTATCCGCTGGACAAGAACGCCGATGTCCTGACTGCCGAGAAGTTCCAGGCCGGCGACTATAAGCTGGGCGTATCGCAGAACGGGAATTTCGTGCCGGTGGTCGACATCGGTTTCGATCAGTACCGACAGTCGGCATTCGACAAGCGCTCGGGCCTGCTGGATATCCCTCTCAACGCCACGCAAACGGCCACCTTGCAATCCGGTCCGCTGGAGTTGCAGCAACAGAACTCGACAGGATCCGTGAAGGCCGCCGTTCAGCAAGTCTGGACCGCCGAGGTGGTAGAAAGCGGCACCTTCGTCGACGTGAACGATCGCAAGACGCTGAACATCATGGTGCAGAAAAATGGTCAACCGGCCGCCAACACCACGCTCTGGGTGGTGGAATACGGCAACCCTTACAACGTGACCACCAGCGACTATTACCTGACGTTCAGAAACAACCCCGACTTCACGCTGTTCTACGACAACGCAGACCGCAACAAAAACACCGCCCACCTGCCACAGTTCAAGGGCGCGGCGCCTGTAGCGAACTACCTGGCCACCGGCAGCGGTCGTCGACTGGTCAATCTGGAAACCAAAGACAAACCGGTGGGCGTTCCGGTCAGTTATCAGTCATTCATGAATGGACCGAGCAAACCGATCACGGTCCCCCTGACCCCTTGCCTGGAGTTCGACGCCGGCGTCTACGTCAGTGGAACGCTGGATAACGATCAGACGGTGGATTACTCCTACGTCGCCACCACCACCGACGCCAACGGCATCGCCCAGGTGAGTTTCAAGGCTCTGGCTCCGGGTTTCCCTACGCTGCGCTTCATCGTCAAGGAAGGCACCAGCGACCCGGTCATCCCGTTCAGCTTCGCGCTCAACAAGGCTCAGATCGACTTCCTCACCCCACTACGCGTCCTGCCTCTGGACATGCAGTTGCAACAGGACTTCGTCAATTACTGGAACGACATCTACAAGGACAAGAATGCGCCCGAAGCGATCTGGGATGACTTCATCTACCCACGGGTTCTCAAGACGTTCTATTACCTGTACCCGATCATGAACAAGTTCATGCCGCTCAACTCCCGCACGCGGGTGGAAGGCGCTGTCGATCAGTTGATCCGGCTGATCAGCAAGGAGTACCAGGAAGAAAGCACCCTCGCGATGCCCATCACCCGCGACCTGTCGCAAAGCCGTCGCGCCGTGCTGGAGTTGTGGGCGCAGAAACTGGTCAAGCGCAACTTCCCGCCCATGCCACTCCATATGAGTGATTACGACAACCTCTGACCCACGCTGCTCAATCAGGAAAGATGAGCCACTGCGGGAGTTCGCTCCCGCCGTGCGCTTTGCCAAGGAGTGACCCATGAAAGTCAGCCTCTTGAATCGTCTGTTGCTGCTGATCCTGCTGTTCAGTCCGCCTGTATTTGCCCAGGACACCGGCGCCGTGTACTTCACCATGGGGGTGCACAACACCGAAGGGTGTAATGAGCAGAATGGCAACTGCATCGCCACGCGTCTTCCCGGCGAGCCCTCCGATCCGTTCTTCCCGGCGTTCTGGATCAGCAACTGGACCATGTACCGGGTGATGCACAACTACGAAAAGAACCCGCCACCCTACAGCAACCCACCTTCGACCCTGACGCCTGCGGACTACACCGTCTCTCGCGGAACCAGCTACTACGACACAACGTACATCCCGCCGGATGGCGACGGCTTCGGCGCGATGATGGAGCACTACGAGAAATACTGTCTGCCGATCTTCCCGATCAAGAACAACAACTACACCTGCTCGTTCGTGTCCCTGGGCAACAAGGCGTACTTCCTGACCTACCCGCAAGACCGCCCGAAAGACATGCCGGCCTGCTGCATGTTTTCCCCGATGAATCATCCGCCACGGCAGGACTTCATCGAACACCTTCCTTACAGCGCCGAGCGCAGCAAAAACCTCAACGGCAGCGTGCAGGCTTACGCCCTGGATCTCGATTCGCCGCAAGGTCCGATCCTGTTCGGCTATGCCTTCTACAAAAAAATGTCGGGACAACCGCCCTACCGGCCGCCGCAATCGTTCTTCTTTTCCGGCGATAGCAGCGTCGCCAACGCGCCGATCGTCAGCCAGAACTACACCGACTTTCACATCGCCAAACCGGACCCGGCAAAGACCTGGGCGCAGGTCGCCGCCATGTGCCCGTCGAACCCGCCGCCCTGCCAGTTGTTCGAGCCACCGGAATCGCAGAGCAATGGCCACAAAGCGCAGTGGAACAAACTCATGCAGCGTAAACCGTGATCAACGACGAAGGATCGCCATGAAAACCACATTCCGTTATTCCGTGATATTGCTGGGTCTGGCCAGCCTGCCGGTGCTGGCCAGGGAACAAGCCATGACATCGACGCAGGCCAGCCAGTTGAACTGCCAGCCGCCCAGTACTGCACCGGCCGCTACGGCTGGACAGGATCAATTCGATCAGTACAGCTGGCAGATGTTCATCGCCTTGAGCTGGCCGGCAAAGAACGGGCAGCGCGGCAATCCCGACTGCACCAAACAGCCCGGTGCGGCCGGCTACACCGTCTGGCAGACCTACAAGACCGTCGGCGAAATCTTTCTGCCGAATGCCGCCAATCCCGGGCCGTGGAATTCCCCGCAAATCGCAAAAAGCTTCAACATCATCAACATCGCCTCGTTGAAAAACAGCGCTCAGGTGAACGCCGTCGATCAGGCGGTCGGCGGCTGGTTGATCGATCAGGCCCGGAACCCGACCTACTACGACATCTCGGCCAACGAGACTTCGTACAACTACATCGTGGGCAACAACTTCTATAACGCCGACGTCGTTTCCAAAGCCAACAACATCCAATTCCCCTGGGGCGTCATCGAGATCAAATCGAGCTGGCGCATTCTCACGCCTCGTGACAACGCCCGCCGTTACCTGACCATGATCGCGCGCGTGGCCAGGTTCAATGACCAAGGCGAGAAGATCGGGGTCAGCGAGGCGTTTCTGGGGCTGGTGGGTCTGCACATCATCACCAAGGCGAACGGTTATCCGCAGTGGATCTGGTCGACCTTCGAACAGGTCGACAACGTTCCGCCGAAGGTGCAGGTGAACGGTCAGTGGGTCGATCAGCCCGCGTCTGGCACGGCCTATTCCTACTTCAACGCTGCTGCGCCCGCCGCGACGCTCAACCAGTCGCCGTGCGACTGGCAGACTCAGGGCCCGCATCAGGTCTGCGTGCCCAAACCCGGCACCACGTTCCAGACCCCGAATCCGCTGAACCGGGTCACCCCGATCGCCGACATCACCAACCAGATCAACGCCAGTTACCAGGCCGACCCGGGGCTGCAAAAAAGCGTGTTGAAGTACTACCAGCTCATCACCACCCAACGCCCGCTGATGCCCGACAACCCCGGCAACCCGCTGGGTCAGCCGACGCCGGCACTGTCGGCCAACGTGACCATGGAAAGCTACATCCAGCCCAACAGCAGTTGCATGAACTGTCACTCCATGGCGACACCAGTCAAGAGTCCTTACAAGTCCGATTACTCCTATCTGTTCAAATTCGCCAATTCGCCACTCGGCAAAACCATCAAGGACGGGAAATAAATCATGAGCATCCTCAATGGCCCGCGACTGAATTTCTGGGGTGGTATCCGCACGGATGTCAGCCTGCCGAACAATTCACCCACCATTCCTTATAACGGCGATGACAACTGGCCGATCTTCGACCTGACCACCTCGACCCTCGCAGCGGGGGCCCAGTCTTACACCGACGATCAGTTGAACAACATGATCAATGCGCCCACGGGCGACTACTACACCGCCGGCGGCTGGAATCATTACGGGCAGCATGTCGTCGACATGCAAAACGCGCTGATCAGTTCCCAGGGCAGCCCCGGCAGCGTCAGTACCACCGGGGATATGGTGGGCCAGCCGGTCTATCTGCTGGGTTCTGTGGACCCGGTGACCGGACAAGGGCCGGTATCGGGCCCGATGATGGTGGATCTCGACCCCACCTCGACCACCACCACCCAGATATTTGTCGGTGGTCTGCAAATCGGTGGCAGTAACAACATCCAATTGCTGATTCGCGCCAATACGGTTTGCAGCAGTCTGGATCTCGGCATGCGGGTGCTGCAGCCACTGCCGAGTGAGATGGATTCACCCGGCTCTTGCCGTATCAGTGGCACCTTCCAGCTGACCTTTCCCCTGAGCAGTATTGTCAGCTGGAACCAGAACAGCAGCGGCTTGCGATCGATCATCCAGGCGCCGGGGGCCACCGGTATCGTCCTGCGCTTCGTGATGTTCGAAATGTGCCCGACGATGACCACGCCCCAGCTGCAAGCCGATTATGCCGCCGGCAGAGACACCCCGAACCCGAGCATTGGCCGGGTCATCGGTACATTGGCTCCGGCGTTCGCCAATGAGCCGCTGAACTGCCAGGCGGGCCGTCAGATTGTCAATCAGGACACCGGCGGCACCGGCTACGCCGACCTGAGCAACGCGCAAATGCTGAGCGTCGACATGGTCAACATCATTCCGAAAGAGACGTTCAGAGTCGTCAGGGATGACATCACCAGCCCTATCGGACCTAACGGGAATTACGGTCCTGTGACCCTGGCAGCCGGTGAGACCACCCTGACTACACTCGATCCGACCAGCAGTCCCCTGCTCGATTATTACGTGTATGGCGGCATTGTCGATGTGCCTCTCAATACAACTCAGCAGTCTGCGGTCAGATCCTCAGCGCTGGCCATCAATGCCCCCGGCACGGTCGCCGGGACTACGTTGCAGGCAACAGAGTCCGTCTATCGGATCTATGCCGATCAACGCAGTGTCTATACCGAGGACTACCCACAGGGCCTGTCGATTACGCTGCAGGTCCGGTATCTGGGTGCTGCGGTGACCAGGACAACTGAAATCGATCTCACCGCCGCGCCCTCGGGACCGTATTACACGCAACAGCGGTACTGCGACTTCCTTTATTTCCCCCCGGCGTTGACGGTGAGCCCCGGTCAATTGGCCGTCACTTTCTCCGTCAACGTAAAACCCGCAGCAGCTCCCTTCGCCGGTTTCGTCGCCCTGACCTACACCGTCAACGGTCAGGAAAGCGGCACGTATTTCACCAACTTCCGCAAATACGCCCAGACCGACTTCGGCATCCCCAGGGGCACCACCATCACCTGGCAACTGATGTATCCGAACGTTCTGCGCTTTCACTACCTGGCATTCCCGGCCATGTCTCGCTACATCCCGCTGAACCAGCCCGACGCGATCATGGGCGCGAAGAACCCGATCCTCGCCCGAACCTCGGATGCCTACAAAGGCACCACGCTGTTCATGCCCGTGGTGCGCTCGATGTCGCCCTGTCAGCGGGCACTGCTGCGGGCCTATCTCACGGGCGAGCCGTGGCAACCGCCGCAGTAATCGCGTCCATCAGCCCATGGAGAGAAACCTATGACTGTTCATATTCCTGCGCGCCCCCGCGAGACCCTGCGCCCGAGCACCATCATCGCCGAAGGCCTGCTGAACCCTCGCGGCGCCTGCGTGCAAGCCGACGGCAGCCTGCTGCTGGTCGAAGCCGGTTCAGGCCTGCCGGACCAGACATTCAGCGGTCGCATCAGCCGACTGCGACCTAACCTGCTCAAGCCCGGCGCGTATCTCGCCCCTGAAACACTGGCGCAAGGTTTCCGCGCCATGAACATGCAGGCCCGCATGCTGCGCGATGAAATCATGGGGCTGTCGGACATCGCCTGCGGTGACGGGCGCTGCCTGGTCAGCCAGACCGACTATGTCGAGGGCTCGAAACTGCTGGACCTGCAATACACCCCGCCCGAGCCGGTGTTTCACAGCCGGGGCAATCTGAATGCGCTGTGTTATCACCCGACTCGCCGCAGTTGGCTGGCCGTCAAACCCGATACCAATCAGTTGGTGGAGTTCAGCACCGGTGAGGATGAACAGGTGCTGGTGCAGTTGCCCGATCTGGACATGGGCCAGGAAGCCGTCCCCGTCACGCTGGTGCACGAACCGGCGACGGACGCCGTGCTGATCAGCCTGTTCTCCGGAGAGCTGCAAAGCGACCCGAGCCGCAAAGGCATCGACTTTGATGATCAGGCCGGCCAGGTGATCCGGGTCTGGCCCGACACCGGCCGGATCGAAGTGCTGATTCGCGGCCTGCAACTGCCCACCGGACTCGCGCTGTGTCCGCAAGGAAACGTCTTGGTGCTGGAGCTTTGCAGTCGTCTTCAACAACCTTTGCCGCCTGACTGGAATGGCGAAACCCTGCATGGCGGGTTCACCCGGTTCAGCGGGCGACTGTTGAGCTGCGATCTGCAAACGAGCGAAGTAACCGTACTCGCCCGCGACCTGGATACTCCGTCCAACCTCTGTCTGGTGCAGGACGCGGTGCTGGTGAGCGAAGGGATGGGTTTGACGGGGCGCCCGCTGCCCACGCCGGATAACAAGGTAGTTGCGTTGAGCGGCAGACTGCGTCGGGTGCAGCTCTGAAAACAGAAAAAAGGGCGCGGCCTCATTGAAGCCGCGCCCTCTGTTTACTGAGTCACCACTATCTTCCCGATCATCTGCGGATGCAGCACGCAGAAATACTCGAACTCGCCCGGCGTGTTGAACACCCAGGAAAAACTGTCATTGGTGTCCAGCGCCCCCGAGCGAAACACCTTGTGGGTCTCTGCCACCGTATGCGGGATCTGATCGTCATTCACCCACGTCACCTTGGTGCCCACGGCCACGGTCAGGTCCTTGGGGCCGAACATGAACTCCTTGATATCGACCTTCACCTCCTGCGCCCACGCCGGCATCGACAGCATCAGGCACACCACCGCCAAAAATCGCGTTTTCATCTGGCTGCCCTCCCCTAGACCAGTGTCGAATCGATCAGCGCCAGCGGATGATCGCCTTGTGTCGCACGCACATCGGTGATCCCCAGATAGTTGCGCAACTGATCGGCTGCCACGGTCATCGGCCCCGGAGACGGCGCCGCGCCCGGTGCCGGTTGTGGATACGCCGTGCCACGGGCGGTGTGGAAGGTGATGTTGCCTTCGACCTTCTGGATGACCTGATGGATGTGGCCGTTCAACACCGTCACCGAGCCGTATTTGCGCAACATCGCAATCGCCTGATCGCCATCCTCGGTGCCCCAGCCCCATGGCTGATAGATCGTCCACAGCGGAATGTGGGTGAACACGACGACGGGCGTACTGGTCGAAACCGCGCGCAGATCATCAGCCAGCCACGCCAGTTGATCGGCGCCGAGCGTGGCTTCATGGCCGGCCTGAAAGTTGAAGACATTGACCAGCGCGATGAAATGCACGCCATGATCATCGAAGCTGTACCAGCCGTTGCCTTTGGTGCCCTTGCCGTAACGTTCCAGATAGAGCTTGCCGCCGCCCTCGTCGAGGGTGTCGTGTTCACCGGGGATGTAATGCACGGTAGACGGCAGGCCTTTGAGCACCTGCGCCGCCGTATCGAACTCCTCGGCCTTGGACAGGTGCGTGATGTCGCCGGTGTGCAGGATCAGCGACGGCCGTTTCGGCAGTGCGATGACCTTGTCGATCGCCACTTGCAGCGTTTTCACCGGTTCCGGATTGGCTTCCTTGTTGAAGCCGATGTGCGAATCGCTGATCTGCACGAAATGAAAGGTGCTGGCCAACGCCTTGGGGTCGGTGACGTTACCCGCCTCATCCATCGCAAACGCTCTGGGAATGCCGCCGCTCAATGCCCAGAGGACCCCGGCCCCGGCCCACGCCGAGCATTTGAGCAGCGTTCGCCGGTCGGGGTTGTGCAGCAAGCCGTCGGTGCGCAGTGGATGTTTTGCTTGATTGTCCATGGGGATGTCCTCGCTGGCGGACTACAGTGATGTAGCTGACACCAGGTAGAACCACGCGGGGCGAACGTTTATTCCACGCTGCAAAACAAATTCTTTTCAGGGAATAAAACACGACGCATCACGGTTATAGGGGTGTGACGGTGCGGAAACCACTATGAATCGATTTGAGGAACTGATTGCGCCGCACCTGGACGCGGCTTACAACCTCGCGCGCTGGATCACAGGCAACGACAGCGCTGCACGGGACGTCGTGCAGGAAAGCGCCCTGCGCGCCTTCAGGTTTTTGCAGCGTTTTGCCGATGGCAACGCCAAGGCCTGGTTCCTGACCATCGTGCGCAACGAAAGCTACACCTGGCTCAAAGCCTCGGCCGGACGCCACTGGGTCGCTATCGATGACGAAACCGGCGATAGCAGCGATAGCGGCGGCGCACTGAGCCACAGCCAGAGCCCGGAACTGCTGGCCATTCACACGGAAAACGCGGCGTTGCTCCAGCAGGCACTGAGCGCCTTGCCGCCGGCGTTTCGCGAGGTCATTGTGCTCAAGGAACTCGAAGACATGCCCTACAAGGACATCGCCCTGGTGGTCGATATTCCCATCGGCACCGTCATGTCGAGACTGGCCCGGGCGCGTGCCATGCTCAAGCTGGAACTACTGAAGTTGCACGATCATGAATGAACTCCACTGCACGGTTTGCCAGACACAACTGCATGGCTACCTGGATCAGGAACTTGATCCGGCGATGGCTGCGGATGTCGCTACGCATCTGGCCACATGCGCTGACTGTGCGCGGCTGCATGATGAGGCCAAATTACTGAAGGTCAGCGTGAAACGCCATGCGCCGTATTACTCCGCGCCGCCATCACTGGCGGCCAGCGTGTTGGCCGCCGTTGCGCCTGCATCGCCGAGCCCGTTCGAACGCTGGCGAAAATGGTTCGCCCCGGCATTTTCCGCAGCGGCCCTGGCCTTGGCGATGGTGCTTTACGTGACAACGCCGGGCAGCGAACAACCGTTGATGGACGAAGCCGTCTCCAGCCACGTGCGCTCGTTGATGGGCCAGCACCTGAACGATGTGGTGTCGTCGGATCGCCACACCGTAAAACCCTGGTTCACCGGTAAACTCGACTTCTCACCACCCGTCGTCGACTACTCGGCGCAAGGCTTTCCACTGCTCGGCGGACGGCTCGATTACCTGCAACACCAGACCACCGCTGCCCTGAGTTACGGCCGCGCCAAACACATCATCAATGTGTTTATCCTGCCGACAACGGACGCCGACAAACCGTCGCAGAGCCAGACGATTCGCGGCTTCAACGTGATTTCCTGGCAGGCCGGTCACATGCGTTTCGTGCTGGTTTCCGATGTCGAGAAAAGTGAGCTGGAGGCGTTCAGCCAACTGCTCAGAAATGGGGTCTGAAGCAGGCGCAGCCCGTCGCTTGACCGACTGCGCCCGGCCCTCAGTTGATCATGAGGGCGTTGTAATCCGCACTCAGCGTGACCAGGTGCGTCTTGTACCGATTGATCAGCGAAGACAGATCGCTGCGCGAGTAGTCGCTGTTCTTCAGGCGCTCAAGTGCCAAGGCAAAGCCTTTCCAGACATTGGCCACTGCGGTGATCTCTTCACCCGCGACCCGCCGCTGACGGCTGATCTCGACGATCGCACTGGCATCCGACAGCACATCCTCTGCCGCTTGCAGATCGGTATTGAGCGCATTCATTGCCTGGGAAATGCTCTGGATTTCCTTGTCCAGATTGTTGCGCGCAGTCGCCAACTCGCTGTACTTGATGCCCTCGGACACCACGCCCAGCACTTTGCGCACCAGTTCGATGCCCTGCTTCACCGCCTCTTTCTTCGGGTTGGCCATGTCGATGCTGTCGAGCACCTTGCCCGACGGGATCGCATTCTTGTACATCTCGGCCAGATTGAACTCGCGAATCACCTCCTGAGCCTTGACCAGGGTGTCGCGTTGCTCCACACAGGTCGCCTTGCTCCGGCAGTGTTCATCCAGATGCGCCAGGATCCGTGCCTTGCGCTGTTTGGCAACGCTCAACGGCTCATTGGCGCGCTCACCGATTTCGACGCTGTAGACACTGCGCACATCGTTGTCCAGACGCTGCGCGCACTCTGTAAACCGAGCCTCCACACGTTCGAACATCGCCTCGACGATCCCTTTGATATTGCGGATTTCAGCGTTGAGCAAGGTCCGGTCTTCGGTCGTCAGGTCATCCCGGCCGAGGGTGTCGCGCAATTCTTCGAGCGCCGAGAAATAGCTGTCCCCGGACGCGTTGCTCAATGCGGTCAACAGAACCGGAAACGCTTCGCGCAGGGTCTGATCGGTGTTGTTCAAATACGCGGCGACTTGTTGCGCGCGCTCTTGCAGCACGTCGGAATGAACATTGCGAAAACGCGCCAGGGTCGAAATGTCGCGAATGGTCTGCACGATGCTCTTCACGTCGACCGTCGGGATATGCGGGGTATTGATGGGTGTAACGCCGTTCATGGCAATAATCCTCAAAGCGAATGGGCAATCAGTTGAATGATTTCTTGTATTCATCCAGGGCGGCATTGAAAGTTGCCAGCAACTCCCCGGCGGTGCTTTTCACATCACGCCACGGGTCGATCACCAGCGCGAACTCGGCCACGAACGTGGTCAGGCGCAAGGCATCGTTGATGCGCTCGAACTGCTGCGCCGAGGCATCGATCTTGCTGAGCATGGTTTGCCACATGGTGTTGAGGATGTTCAGCGCGGCTTCCGCGCCGGCCATGCGAATGCCGATATCACCGAAATTCGACATCGAACTCTCGATGGCGCTCTGCAGGCTTTGCTTGCCGCTAACGCTCTCTTCCAGCGCATCGACCTCGGCCTTCAGAGCATTGCGCTCCTTGCGCGCGGTCTCGGCCTTGGGGCCGAAGATCGAACCGGAAATCGGCCAGAAGATCGGCAGCACGCCGGAGAACGACATGCCGACGTAATAGTCGTAGTCCTTGTCCAGCTGGGTGATCCGCTCCTTCTTTTCCTTGATGGTCTGTTGGGTGCTGGCGATCGACTCCACCAGGTTGTTGCGTTCCATCAGGTCGTATTTGCCCTTCACTTCCGACTGCAGGCCGAACACCCGCTTGCCGGTCGACAAATCACCACCGGACAGTTCGATCTTGAAGTTGGAGATGCGATCCTTGAGTTCCCGCGTCGCACCTTGCTGGCGCTGAATGTCGACCTTCATCAGCTTGATGATTTCAGTCACTGCCGAGGCCACTTCGCCGTCGTCCGACGTGTACGTGATACCGGCCAGATCATTCCCGGTCATTTGTCCGAAGGTGGTCCTGACGCGCTCCATGATCGGCATTTCCTTGATCACGGATATGATTTCCCCGCCGCTGCTGACGATGTTTTTCGCCGCCGCCGCCAGATCGCTGCTCTGCTGAAGGATCTTGGTTTCAACCGCATCCCAACTGGCGGCGTGAATGCGGATCTTTTTGAACAGCACCTGGATGTCGGCCGGCTCCAGACCTGCGACATCGATCTTCTTGTACTTGAGGTACGACTCGACTTCCGGCAGGTCGCCGGGCAGCGACAGGCCCTTTTTCACGTACTGCTTGATCTTGATCACATCTTCTCGGGTCAATAACCCGGCATCGCGTGCAACGCCCGGATATTGCCCGGAGATAAGATGAAGTACCGCTTGCGGCAGGTTGTTACTGCTTTCCGACTCTTTCAATGGAACAGCCATCTTGAATGCCTCTATTCATACGGCCGGTGCAACCATTGCACCGGTCCGCAGAACGCTAGATGACTTTTCTGAAGGAGCAGGAGAAACAGAACGATTCGATAAAACCTTCGCAAGTCTTTGATTTTCATTGATTTAAATCAGAATAATCGTACACATGAAACATCGAGCAACAGACGCCGGAAGGGTCTTACAGACAACGGTTACTTTCGGGCCGTTAAACACACGGCAATCCGTACTCAACGCAATAAAGCGCACATTTCATAGTGCGCTTTATTTGCTCGATCGCTTGAGCGTCTCACTGGGAAGTTCATTGAACAGCGCCCGATAGCTGTTGGAAAACCGCCCCAGATGCCAGAACGACCAGTTCATCGCCACTTCGGCCACCGTGGTGCCTGAAGCCGCTCCCTTGAGTAACTCCCGGCGGGCACTGTTGAGCCGGCGCAGGCGCAACCACTGGGTCGGTGACATCCCCGTGTAGGCCTTGAAGGTCTGCTGCAGTTGCCGCAACGAAACGCCGGCGACCTGGGACAGTTCCAGCAGATTGAGGGTTTCCTCCGGCGAATCCGCCGCCCATTCCCCCACCCGTTTCATGGTCGTGCGCTCTTCCGCGCGGCGCTGCAAACCGCCGCTGTCGAGGCACACGCAAGCGTTGTCGAGGATGAACAGGCAGTCCTCCAGCAACTGTTGGGTCAGTGCTTCTTTGCTTGGTTGATCAAGGGTTTGCGACAACTTCGTGAGGGTCGAGCTTAACCAGCGACTGAACAGCGCGTTCTGCGCGCCGTTGAGCGGCGCCATGAACAAACCTTCCAGCCGGGCCACGTCCAGGCCGTTGCGGCGCACGAATTCGGGGCCGAACACCACGGCGATTTCCTGGTAGTTCTCCGGGGTGATCCAGATGTTGCGGCTCTCTTCGTTCAGCAGATACAGCGCGTTGTCACTGCGATCGAAACAGAACGCCAAAGACCCCGAAGGCGCACTGAAATTCTGCTCGACCCGGGTGTTCATCTGTTCTTCGTAGACCTCCACGCCTTGCAAGTCCAGATAGCGGATTCGCCCGGCGAAATGCCCCGGCGACATCTGTTGGTAATGCTGGACCCAGCCCGGTGTGGCGCGAACCTGTTCGGCGACATCGGCGGTGTTGAAAGCTTGAACCTGTAGCGGATTACACGTTGTCATGGGAGACCTTGCGCACTCTTTTGGTGCGCTTTGGTGCTGCTTAAAGTGGATAGATGGAACGGCAAGGCCCGCCCAAGATAGTCGTCAACGCGCCACAGGGGAAGCCTGCGAAAGATGAAATCGCACTTCCCCCGCGTCAATAAAACCAACGACGAGGTCTTTATGAATGCCCCTTTCGATCAGCTGTTCACGTGGCTGAAAGATCACAAGATTACCGAAGTGGAATGCGTGGTCAGCGACCTGACCGGCATCGCCCGCGGCAAAATTGCACCGACCAACAAGTTCCTGCATGAGCGAGGCATGCGCCTGCCGGAAAGTGTGCTGCTGCAAACGGTAACCGGGGATTTTGTCGACGACGACATCTACTACGACCTGCTCGACCCGGCCGACATCGACATGGTCTGCAAACCGGTGAGCGATGCGGTGTACGTGGTGCCATGGGCCATCGAACCGACGGCCATTGTGATCCACGACACCTTCGACAAGTTCGGCAACCCGATCGAACTGTCGCCGCGCAACGTGCTGAAGAAAGTCTTGCAGCTGTACACCGACAAGGGCTGGAAGCCGATTGTCGCGCCGGAAATGGAGTTCTACCTGACCCAGCGTTGCGAAGACCCGGACTTGCCGTTGAAGGCACCGCTGGGCCGTTCCGGTCGCGCCGAAAGCGGTCGGCAGTCGTTCTCCATCGATGCGGCCAACGAATTCGATCCGCTGTTCGAAGACGTCTACGACTGGTGCGAACTGCAAGGCCTGGACCTGGACACGCTGATCCACGAAGACGGCCCGGCGCAGATGGAAATCAACTTCCGTCACGGCGACGCCCTGGATCTGGCCGACCAGATCACCGTGTTCAAGCGCACCCTGCGCGAAGCCGCGCTCAAGCACAACGTCACCGCAACGTTCATGGCCAAACCGATTGGCGATGAGCCTGGCAGCGCCATGCACTTGCACCAGAGCGTGGTGGAAATCGCCACCGGCAAACCGATTTTCGCCAATGCCGACGGCACCATGAGCGATCTGTTCCGCCATCACATCGGCGGTCTGCAGAAATTCATCCCGAAAGTGCTGCCAATGTTCGCGCCCAACGTGAACTCGTTCCGTCGCTTCCTGCCGGACACCTCGGCACCGGTCAACGTCGAATGGGGCGAAGAAAACCGCACCGTCGGCCTGCGGGTTCCAACCTCCGGCCCTGAAGCGATGCGCGTGGAAAACCGCCTGCCCGGCGCTGACGCCAACCCGTACCTGGCGATTGCCGCGAGCCTGCTGTGCGGTTACATCGGCATGGTCGAGGGCATCGAGCCAAGTGCCGCCGTCGAAGGCCGCGCCTATGAGCGCCGCAACCTGCGCCTGCCGATCACCATCGAAGAAGCCCTGACCCAGATGGAAGAGTGCGACACCGTCGCCGAGTATCTGGGCAGCAAGTTCGTGCGCGGCTACGTGGCGGTGAAACGTGCCGAGCATGAAAACTTCAAGCGCGTGATCAGCTCCTGGGAGCGTGAGTTCCTGTTGCTGAGCGTCTGATTTAAACGACAAAAACCAAACCCACGATCGTTCCCACGCAGCGGACGCGGAGCGTCCATTGAGGCATTCCCACGCGGAGCGTGGGAACGATCAGCAAGAGTCGCCTGAAAAATCCAATAATTCGAAGAGGTGTCGATATGCGTCTGTTGAAATCCCTGATCCCCGCCGCCCTGGCATTGGCGTGCAGCGCAGGTGCCCAGGCCCAACCCCAGGTCAGCGTCTACAACTGGACCGATTACATCGGCCCGACCACCCTCGCCGACTTCCAGGCCGGCAGCGGAATCAAGGTGATCTACGACGTCTTCGACTCCAACGAAACCCTCGAAGGCAAACTGCTCGCCGGTCGCACCGGTTACGACGTGGTGGTACCGTCCAACCACTTCCTGGCCCGTCAGGTGAAGGCCGGGGCGTTCCTCAAGCTGGATCGTTCGCAATTGCCGAACTGGAAGAACCTCGACCCGAAACTGCTGGCCCTGCTCGAGAAAAACGATCCGGGTAACGAGCACTCGGTGCCGTACCTGTGGGGCACCAACGGCATCGGCTACAACGTCGACAAGGTCAAACAGGTGCTGGGCATCGACCACATCGATTCCTGGGCCGTGCTGTTCGAGCCGGAGAACCTGAAAAAACTCACCCAGTGCGGCGTGTCGATGATGGACTCGGCCGACGAAGTGTTCCCGGCGATCCTCAATTACATGGGCATGGACCCGCGCAGCGAAAACCCTGAGGACTTCAAGAAAGCCGAAGCCAAGCTGCTGAGCATCCGCCCGTACATCACCTACTTCCACTCTTCGAAGTATGTGTCGGACCTGGCCAACGGCGACATCTGCGTGGCCTTTGGTTACTCCGGCGACGTGTTCCAGGCCGCCAACCGCGCCAAGGAAGCAAACAACGGCGTGAACATCGCCTATGCGATTCCCAAGGAAGGCGCGAACCTGTGGTTCGACCTGCTGGCGATTCCCGCCGATGCCGGCAACACCAAAGAAGCCCACGCCTTCATCAATTACCTGCTTGATCCGCAAGTGATCGCCAAGGTCAGCGCCTCGGTCGGCTATGCCAACCCGAACCCGCCGGCCAAGCAATACATGGACGTCGCACTGGTCAGCAATCCTGAGGTTTATCCGCCCCAGGACGTGCTCGACAAACTCTACATTTCCACCACCCCGCCCCAGTCGATCATGCGTCTGATGACCCGTTCCTGGAGCAAAGTGAAGTCGAACAAATGAATCAGTACACCCAGGAACACGCCCGCTCCTATTACGCTGCATCGGCCCGGGCGAGCACACCCTACCCAACGCTTGAAGCAGACCTGAACGCCGATGTCTGCGTGATCGGCGGCGGCTTCACCGGCGTCAACACCGCCATCGAGCTGGCCCAGCGCGGTCTCTCGGTGGTGCTGCTCGAAGGCCGGCGCATCGGTTGGGGCGCCAGCGGGCGCAACGGCGGCCAGTTGATCCGTGGCATCGGCCATGAAGTCGAGGGCTTCGCCCGCCATGTCGGCGCAGAAGGCGTGCGCTACCTGCAACAGGCCGGCGTCGACTCGGTGGAACTGGTGCGCCGGCGCATCGGCGACAACGCCATCGAGTGCGACCTGCGCTGGGGCTTCTGCGAACTGGCCAACACCACGGCGCAATTCGAGGCGTTCAAGGCCGAACAGGACAGTCTCGCAGCCTCGGGTTATGCCCACGAAACACGTCTGGTCGGCCCCGAAGATATTCGTCGGCAAGTGGTCAACGCCGGTGTCTACAAGGGTGGCCTGATCGACATGGGATCGGGCCATCTGCACCCGCTCGATCTGGTTCAGGGCGAAGCGCGGCTGGCAGCTTCGCTCGGGGTGCGGATCTTCGAGCAGAGCCCGGTGCTGGAAATCATCCACGGTGCGACGGTACAAGTGCGCTGCGCTTCGGGCACGGTACGCGCCGGCAGCCTGGTGCTCGGTTGCAACGCGCATCTGGACGAACTCGAGCAACAACTCAGCGGTAAGGTCCTGCCCGCCGGCAGCTACATCATCGCCACCGAACCCTTGTCCAAGGAACGCGCCGCCGAACTGATCCCGCAGAATCTGGCGCTCTGCGACCAGAAGGTCGGCCTCGACTATTACCGGCTTTCGGCGGATCGGCGTCTGCTGTTTGGCGGTGCCTGCCATTACTCCGGGAAGGATCCGGCGGATATTGCCGCGTACATGCGACCGAAGATGCTCAAGGTGTTCCCGCAACTGGCGGATGTGCGCATCGACTATCAATGGGGCGGCAAGATCGGCATCACCGCCAACCGCTTCCCGCAGGTCGGACGCCTCAAGCAGCACCCGAACGTGTTCTACGCCCAGGGCTATTCCGGCCATGGCCTGAACGTCACGCACTGGTGCGCCAAATTGCTGGGCGAAGCGATTCACGCCGGCCACAGCCAGGGCATGGACGTGTTCAGCGGCGTGCCGCACATGACCTTCCCCGGCGGCCCGGCGCTGCGCTCGCCGTTGTTGGCATTGGGCATGTTCTGGTATCGCCTGCGGGAAATGCTCGGCTGAACCTCGCGGCTTGAAGCGACCTGCACATTTGCTCTATCGCAAAGCACTTCTATATTGATGAAGTGCTTTTGCGTTCCTGACGCTCAGTGCCCAACACACTCTGGAGGTCATGGATGGAGTCGTCAGCCGCCGATCAACCGCGAGCACCCGGCCAGGCACCGATCAAGACCCGGCGTTTCAGCATTTCGCTGGTGTGGATCGTGCCGATTGTCGCCGTGCTGGTGGGCATTTCGCTGGTGGTGCACAACCTGATGCAGGAAGGCCCGACGATCGTCGTCACCTTCAAGACCGGCAGCGGTCTGACCGCCAACAAGACCGAAGTCAAATACCGCAACGTGGTGGTCGGCCAGGTCTCGGATGTCGAACTGAGCGACGACCAGAAGAGCGTCAACGCCACGATCAAGCTGTCCAAACAGGCCGAAACTTTCACCCGCGAAGACTCGCAATTCTGGGTGGTACGCCCGCGTATCGGCGCGGGTGGCGTGTCGGGCATCGATACCCTGCTGTCTGGCGATTACATTGGTGCCGATATCGGCCAATCGAACGATCGCGCCAAGTATTTCAAAGGCCTGGAAAACCCGCCCCCGATCACCTATGGCGAACCGGGCAGGCGCTTCAACCTGCACGCCTCGGATCTGGGTTCGCTGGACATCGGCTCCCCCGTCTACTACCGCAAGATCCCGGTCGGCCAGGTGGTGGCCTATGCCCTGGACCCCGACGGCAAAGGGGTGAATATCGAAGTGTTCATTCACGCGCCGAACGATGCCTACGTCACGGAAAACACCCGTTTCTGGAACGCCAGCGGCATTGACGTGAACGTCGGTGCCAATGGTTTTGCGGTGAAAACCGAATCGTTGTCGACCTTGCTGGTCGGTGGCATCGCCTTCCGCGCACCCGATTACAGCCCCAACGATGTCGCCGCGGCGGATGAAAAGTCCTTCGATCTGTTCGAAGACCAGATGACCGCCCTCGCCCCGCCCAACGGCAAACCGCAGTACCTGAGCCTGCGTTTCGATCAGTCGCTGCGCGGTCTCAAGGTCGATGCTCCGGTGGAATTCCTCGGTATGGAGATCGGCCGGGTGGTCAGCATCAACCTCGACTTCGACGAGAAAAAACGCAGCTTCCCGCTCAACGTCGGCATCGTGATCTACCCGCAACGTCTGGGACGGGCCCACGAAAAGATGCTCAAGGTGCTCAACCACAACCCGGACGACGAAGCCGCCGGCGTGCGTCTGATCGGCACCTTCATCGACAACGGCCTGCGCGCCCAGGCCCGCAGCGGCAACCTTCTCACGGGTCAGCTGTACATCGCTTTGGACTTCTTCCCCAAAGCCGAAAAAGTCGCGTTTGACCCCACCGCTCGCCCGATCAGCGTTCCGACCGTCCCCGGCAGCCTCGAACAGTTGCAGGAAAAACTCGAAGCCATGGTCGACAAACTCAACAAGCTGCCGGTGGAGCGCATCGCCGGCAATCTCGACAGCAATCTGGTGGAGCTGCGCAAAGGCCTGACCCAATTCAACGCCAAGACCCTGCCCGGTGTTCAGAGCACCCTGGCGGACGTGAGCAAGACCCTGCAATCGGCCAGCTCGACCCTGGCCGAAGACTCGCCGCAACGCGAGCAACTGACCCAGACCCTCGACGAACTCGGGCGCATGTCGCGCTCGTTGCGTGAACTGTCGGATTACCTGGGCCGTCATCCGGAATCGCTGATTCGCGGTCGCCCCGACAACGCCGCGCCGCTGGATCTCAAAGGACCGCCGCGCAATTGAGCACAGGAGCTGTCCCATGGCTTTACCGCTGAAGTTCACCGTGCTCGCTGCGTGCCTGCTGCTGGGTGCCTGTCGCAGCGACCCGATCAGCTTTCATACCCTGACCCCGGCACAACCGGCGGCCGGCAGATCGGGCTCGGACATTGCCATTGAAGGCATCAGCGTGCCGCCGCAGGTCGACCGGCCGCAGATCGTCATCCGCCAGGGCAACAGTGGCCTGGCGATTCTGGAAACCGAATGGTGGGGCGCCAGCCTGGCCGATGAGTTGCGCAGTGCGCTGGTGGATCAACTGAGCAATGCCGGCGGGTCACGCAAAGTCTCGGTGCGCATCGACGTGCAACGTTTTGATTCGCTTCCCGGGCAATACGCGCTGATCGACGCCAAATGGCGACTGCGCGCAACCGGTGAATCCGACAATGGGCTGCTCACCTGCCGTTCAGTCCTGCAAATGCCGTCCGGGCCGAGCATCAATGAACTGGTGATTGCACAACAGAACAACGTCAAGCGACTGGCTGCGCAGATCACTCAGGCGGCGGGCAATGGACGGGGCTGTCCGCCGGCGTCCTGAGAGGCAGGGCTCAACTTCACGCTGAAGCGGCAACCGTTGGATTCGCCCGTACTCAGGTTCACCTGCCATTGCTGTCGCTTGCAGATCCGCTGCACCAGCGACAACCCCAATCCAAGCCCCTCTCCCCGACCTTCGTCACCGCGCACGAAGGGCTGAAATACGGCCTGGCGCTGTTCTTCCGGAATGCCGATGCCACTGTCTTCCACGACAAAACCGTTTGCCGTCACGGTCAATCGGACAAAACCCCGATCGGTGTAATGCCAGGCATTGCGCAGCAGGTTACCCATCACCGATTGCAGAAACGTCAGGTTGAAGCGTTCCATGCAGGGCTGATCCACGTCGTAGAAAAACTCCAGCCCTTTTTCGCGAATCAGTCGGCCCCAGATCTCGCACTGAGCATCGGCAACTTCCTTGAGCGTGACGCAAATATCATTGCCGGCATCATCCTCGGCGCGAGCCAGCATCAGGAAGGTATCGACCAGTTGGCGCATCTCGTGGCTGGCCCGGGCGATACGATTGACCTGTGCTGTCGAACGGGGATCCAGCGACGGATTGGCGAGCAACAATTCGCAGGAGCCGCCCAGCACCATCAACGGCGTGCGCAGTTCATGGCTGACATCGCTGGTGAACAGTTTTTCGCGGCTCAGGGTTTCGCGCAAACGCCCCAGTGTCTGATCGAACGACAACGCCAGCTCTCCCACTTCATCCGCCGCATAGTCCGGGTGCAGCGGGGGCGCCAGCACCAACAGCTGATCGCGGTGGCGAACCTGGCGAGCCAGACGAATGACCGGCGCCATCACGCGCCGCGCCAACAGCCGACCGAGCATGATCGCCAGCAGGATGCTCAGGAGAAACCCGACCGTGACCACGATGAACAGCAACCGCTCACGTTGTTCGAGGCTTTCCTGATCACGCAGCAGCACGTATTTGCGCCCGCCGACCACCTCGACCATCGCGAAAAAATCGTCGCCGTTGAACATGATTTCCTGGAATCCGGGTGACAGCGCGGCCAGTGACGGAATCAGTGCCATGGGCCCGGGCCCGCCTTCGAAGAAAAACAACTCACTCTTTTCCGGCTGATGACTCCAGCGATTGATGTCATCCATCGCCAGCAACCGGTGCAGGCCGCCACTCAGGGTGCTGGTGGCCAGTTTGTGTTCGACCACATGCACGGCGGCAACGATGCCCAGCGCAAACACCCCGGCGACCAGGGCGCTCATCAAAGCGAACACGATGACGATCCGTTTCGTCAGGCTTTGCTTGAGGTCCATTCGGGTCGATGACTCCACTGCTGATTTCAGACTTCGCGGTCAAAAACAGGCGAGCGCCGCGACATTGACCGAACCTGCGCAGCTTCACCGCAAACATAAACATTTGTTAAGCCAGGCCGGTAAAAAAAGGGTATTTGAGTCTGGTTATCAAACACCCGATTAATTGTGCAGTTTCAACTCTCGCAAATTTTTCACATGTTCTTCACTGCCCCCCAACGTGCACAAACGTAATGTTCAGCCAATATTCAAGTTCACAACTATAAAAGTTGGTTAAATCGCCGGCCGATCTCGCCTGCGACGTCAAGGGGCATGCCGTGGAGCGACAGATGCAATTAACAGCGACATATAAACAACGCCGGACGCTGCGACTTGGAAGACTGCTGACCATCATCGGTTCGTTGCTGGTCATTGCGTTGGTCAGCGGCTTCGTCTGGATGACCCGCTCGCCCATCGATCTGGGCCAGGCCGGCCATGCGGCCAAGGCTGATTTGACCAAGGCCTGGCAGGCCGGCGAAGTCGTTGCTCTGGTGCGTCATGCCGAACGTTGCGACCGTTCCGACAATCTTTGCCTGGGCCCGGCCGACGGCATCACCAAGGCCGGCAACGACTCTGCAGCGCTGGTGGGCAAAGGCTTCGTGGCACTGGGCATGCAGCAGGCTCAGGTGTTCACCAGCCCGCTGACGCGTACCGTGCAAACGGCGCGTGCCATGTTCGGGCAGGACGCCACAGCCCAGATCTGGCTTGAGTCCTGTGGTTCTTCACTGCGCAACGACGTGGTGGCGCACAAGATGGCGCAACACAATCTGGTACTGGTCACCCACAGCGGCTGCATCAGCGACTTTGAAAAACAGACCGGTTTCCCCCACGCAATCGCCGCCGATTACGGCAGCACCCTGTTCGTACGCATCGATGACAAGGGGCAACTTAAAGTGCTGGGCATCATGAATGCCGACGCCTGGTCCCAACTCAAAAATCATTAATGCTTTAGTTGGATCGGGCCGGCAAAGCTGAACTTTTTTTCAACTAACCAGCGCTGATTTCATTAATTTGTAATGAGACATGTATCTGCCCCCGACTTACTGGACAACTGTTTTTTTTAAGCTTGGCTTTATCGCGAGAACTTCGGCCTGGAGGTACGACAGTTCTCTGGATACAGGAAACGCCCGACACCTGCATTCATTCAACACGATGACACGCCCGCTCAGGAACGCGCCGGGCAGGTCATCGACACAAGAACTTCGTTCGGTACCAAGGCTCTGTCATGACGTCTGAAAACAACCCGCTGCGACACGCTGCCCGTCATTTTCCCCCAACCACGACTTTCGACCGCTTGGCCATCCCCGGCCTGATTCTGGCTTTCGTGGTGTTTTACCTGCTGCCGTTGATGACTCACGGCCTGTGGATCCCCGATGAAACCCGCTACGGCCAGATCAGCCAGGAAATGCTGCTCAGCGGCAACTGGGTGGCCCCGCACTTCATGGGCATCCGCTATTTCGAGAAGCCGATCGCCGGTTACTGGATGATTGCGATCGGTCAGGCGATTTTCGGTGACAACCTGTTCGGCGTGCGTATCGCTTCGGCGCTGAGTACCGGTGCCAGCGTCTGGCTGACTTACCTGATGGCCCGCCGGCTCTGGAACAACCCGCGCATCAGCGCCGCGAGCGCCCTGCTTTATATGAGTTTCGGGCTGATTGCCGGTCAGGCCGGTTATGCCAACCTCGATCCGCAGTTCACCTTGTGGGTCAACCTGAGCATGGTTGCCGTGTGGTTTGCCATCGACAGCCGCACGCCCCGCGCTCGCCTGGGTGGCTGGGCGCTGCTGGGTGTGGCGTGCGGCATGGGCCTGATGACCAAGGGCTTTCTGGCCTTGCTGCTGCCGGTACTGATCGCCCTGCCCTACATGATCTGGCAACGTCGCTTCGGCGAACTGGTGCGCTACGGACTGGTCGCCGTGGTGGTTTGCGTGCTGATCAGCCTGCCGTGGGTGTTGGCTGTTCATTACCGGGAACCTGACTTCTGGCGGTTCTTCTTCTGGCACGAACACATCCGTCGCTTTGCCGCCGGCGATGCCGCGCAACATGCTCGCCCGTGGTGGTTCTACCTGCCGTTGCTGTTTGCCTCCACCCTGCCGTGGGCCGTGCTGCTGCCTTCGACGCTCCTGCGCACCTGGCGTGAAAAGCGTGAGGCGAAAACCGCTTACCTGGCGCTGTGGTTCCTGTTGCCGCTGGCCTTTTTCAGCCTGAGCAGCGGCAAACTGCCGACCTACATCATGCCGTGCCTGCTTCCAATCGCACTCTTGATGGGACAGACCGTGATCAACTGGCTGGATCAGCACAGTGGCCGCGTCCTGCGCCTGAACGGCGTGATCAATACCGTCATCGCCAGCGCTGCGCTGGTGGCGCTGCTTTATCTGCAAGCGACCAAGGAAATCTACGAAAACACCGAGATGTTCAGCCTGTCGCTGGTGTACATCGTGCTGGTGGGCTGGATCATCGCCAACGCCTTGCAGGTGTTGCGACCACTGACGTTATGGGCGATGCCGGCGCTGGGCATCGGTCTGCTGGTGGCGCTGCTGCCTGCGGCCATGCCGGCACAGATCGTCAACAGCAAGATGCCTGACCAGTTCATTGCCGAGCATCAACAGGAACTGGGTGAAACCTCATCCTTGCTGAGCAACGACCTGGGCGCGGCCTCGGCGCTGTCGTGGCGTTTGAAGCGGCCGCAAGTGGATCTGTTCAACACGATCGGTGAACTCAAGTACGGCCTCGAAGACCCGGCCATGGCGGCGCGTAAAGTCACCATGGAAAACGTCGGCCAATGGATGACCGATGCGCGGAAAAAAGGCGCGGTCGGTGTGGTCTTACGCGTCAACAGTACCCAGGAAGAGCAGGAAGTCGAATTGCTGCCGGTGGACGGCAAGCACTACCGTCGCGGCAATCTGCAGATCTTCATCTTTGCGCAGAGCCAGCCATGACCTTGCGCAACAATGAACGGGGCGCCCTGCTGCTCCTGCTGGCCGCCAGCGCCCTGATGTTGCTGCTCGGCCTGGGCAGCCGCGAGCTCTGGGGCGCAGAAACCCGCTGGGCCAACATCGCGTTGCAGATGCTGCAAAGCGGCGATTACTTCGACCCGTACCTCAAGGGCGATCCCTACTACGACAAACCGTTGTTGTCGTATTGGCTGATCACCGCAACCGCCTGGCTGACCGGTGGCCTGGATCACTGGTCGTTGCGCCTGTCTTCGGTGGTGTCCGCGTGGTTGAGCGTCTGGCTGGTGTACCTGCTGGGCGAGCGCCTGTTTCGAAAAGGCACCGGCCTGATCGCCGGGTGGATGCTGGCGACCACGTTCTATTTCGTGTTCTGGGCACGGGTCGCCACGGCTGACATCCTGACCGTGTGCGGCGTGTTGGCGGCAGTCTGGTGGTACTGGCGCGGGCCGGAAGACACCCGGTTTTCGCGCTACGTGGTGTTTTGCGGCTTGCTGGCCCTGACCTCGCTGTTCAAAGGCCTGATCGGCTTCATCCTGCCGGGGCTGGTGCTGTTGCCACACCTGCTGAATGAAGGCCGCTGGAAGCGTCATCTCAACCTGCGCCTGCTCGGGGCGCTGCTGGTGGCCGGGGCGTTCTATATGACGCCATTCCTGCTGTCCCATCTCTACGGTGCGCCGAACTACGGGGAAAGCGGCCTGGGATTGGTGCTGAGGGAAAACGTCGTGCGGTTCTTCCAGCCGTTCGACAACATCGGCCCGATCTACACCTATTTGTTGTACCTGCCGGTGTATACCCTGCCCTGGGCGCCGTGCTGGATCATCGCCCTGTGGGTTGCCGCGCGGAACTGGAAACACATCGAACCGGACACCCGCTGGCTGATTCAGGGCCTGGGGTTGTTGATGCTGTTCTTCACCGCCAGCGGCAGTCGGCGCAGTTACTACGTGCTGCCGCTGGTACCGTTCGCACAACTGCTCGGGGCCTGGTGGATCACCCGGCGCATGGCTGCGCGCAATGCCGAAAGCCCGTTCGGCGGGCGTGGCCTGAAAATCGGTTTCGGCGTGGCTACCGTCCTGCTGCTCGGTATTCTCGGCGTGCTTTACCCGTGGACCAACAGCGGCGGCGGCGCGATCCGTTTCGGCGAGACCGTGCGCCTGCAAGCCAGCCAAAAGGCGCCATTGAGTCAGTGGCACATGGTCATGGTCGAGGTGGACAACAAAGTGCCGATGTACCTGCAGACTGGCGGTGCACCGTTCTACTACGTGCCGGAAACCCGGGACTTCCCTCGTGATGGTGATGCCGCCGCGATGTTCGAGTGGCTGGAGCGCACCAGCGGCCGGCATTGGGATCCGCAACGGACCATCTTTGTCGCCCAGTACCGCACCGGCGATCCGGTGCCACTCGAGCAGCTCGGTCGCGACCATCAAGTCATCACCACCACCCCGACCCGCGGCGAACAAGTGTTCCACGGACGCGAAGATCAAAGCGTCGCCTACCTCCCCCAAGGCTCCTGAAAGACAACGCCGGGTTCGCCCGGCGTCCCCGCCAAGTGACTGCTAACCTGAATGGCAATGACATGTATTAACGGTTTGTTTGACGTTTTTTTCTCATTTGCCTCTCTACATTGCCAGCCAGCCAACATATGCAAATCATTCGCATTGAAATTTCCTCGCGAACGGTTGCCCATAACGTCTAAAAAACAGGAGCTGCCCCGTCATGAGTTCATCCATTCCGTCCTTTCTGAAGCACGCTGCTCTGGCGACGGCGCTGCTGGCTGCCGGCCAGGTGTTTGCCGCCGACTCGGTTGGTATCGTGGTCTACAACGCCCAGCATGAAACCCTGACCAAGGCGTGGGTCGCCGGCTTCACCGAAGAAACCGGGATCCCGGTCACGATCCGTAACGGCGACGACACGGAAATGGGCAACCAGATCGTGCAGGAAGGTGCGTCTTCTCCGGCAGACGTGTTCCTGACGGAAAACTCCCCGGCGATGGTGCTGGTGGACAATGCCAAGCTGTTCGCCCCGGTAGCACCGGCCACCCTTGAACAAGTGGGCGCAGCCTATCGTCCGGCGCACGGCCAATGGGTCGGCATCGCCGCTCGCTCCACCGTATTCGTCTATAACCCGGCGAAACTGGCGGAAAAAGACCTGCCAAAATCCCTGACGGACCTCGCCTCCCCTGCCTGGAAAGGCCGCTGGGCCGCCTCGCCTGCCGGTGCGGATTTCCAGGCCATCGTTGCCGCCGTGCTGGAACAGAAAGGCGAAGCCGCCACCCTTGAATGGCTCAAGGGCATGAAAGCCAACTTCACCGCCTACCGTGGCAACAGCTCCGTGCTCAAAGCGGTCAATGCCGGGCAGATCGACAGCGGCGTGATCTATCACTATTACTACTTCGTCGATCAGTCCAAGACCGGCGAAAACAGCAAGAACACCGCCCTGCACTACTTCAAGCATCAGGACCCGGGCGCGTTCGTGAGCATTTCCGGCGGTGGCGTGCTGGCGTCCAGCAAGCACAAGGACGAGGCTCAGAAATTCCTCCAGTACATCACTGGCAAGCAGGGCCAGGAAGTTTTGCGCACCGGCAACTCCTTTGAATACGCCGTGGGCAAGGACGCAGCATCCAACGCCAAACTGGTGCCGTTGAAGGATCTGGACGCGCCAAAAGTCGACGCATCGAAGCTCGACAGCAAGAAAGCCGTCGAACTGATGACCCAGGCAGGACTGCTGTAATTGATGCCTGAAACTTTACCGGCGGGGATCGCTGCGGCCTCCCCCGCCAACCTTTCACGCAGGACCCGCGCCCTCAACGGTCGCGGGAGCCCTTGGGTGGTCGTGCTGGCGATCGGTGTGTCACTGCTGTCGTTACTGCCGATCGGTTTTGTCATCGGCGTGTCGTGGTACACCGGTTGGGCGACCATCGAAGCGTTGATCTTCCGCCCCCGGGTGGCCGAACTGCTGATCAACACCGTATTGCTGGTATTGATCACCCTGCCAATCTGCATTGTGCTGGGCACAACTCTCGCCTGGTTGACCGAACGCACCAATCTGCCGGGTCGGCGATTGTGGTCACTGCTGGCGGTCGCGCCGCTGGCGGTGCCGGCGTTCGTGCACAGTTACGCGTGGGTCAGCCTGATTCCGTCGATCAATGGATTGCCGGCCGGCGTGCTGGTGTCGGTGATCGCCTATTTTCCGTTCCTCTATCTGCCGATTGCGGCGACATTGCGTCGCCTCGACCCGGCGATTGAAGACGTTGCCGAATCCCTCGGTCTGAAACCGTGGGCCGTGTTCTTCCGGGTGGTCTTGCCGCAATTACGGCTGGCGATCTGTGGCGGTGCGCTGTTGGTGGGTCTGCACCTGCTGGCCGAGTACGGCCTGTACGCAATGATCCGCTTCGATACGTTCACCACCGCCATTTTCGATCAGTTCAAATCCACCTTTAACGGTCCGGCCGCCAATATGCTCGCCAGTGTGTTGGCGCTGTGCTGTCTGGCGATGCTGACCGTTGAATCCAGCGCCCGAGGCCAGGCACGTTATGCCCGGGTCGGTTCCGGCAGCGCCCGCGAACAGCGGACCGTGCGCCTCAAACGTGGCACCGCCGCGCTGGGCCTGTGCCTGCAAGTCCTGACCTGCCTGCTGGCGCTCGGCGTGCCGATGCTGACGCTGGGCAAGTGGCTGATCGCGGGCGGCGCCGAGGTCTGGCAAGGCGAAGAGTTGTTGCCGGCGCTGATTCAGACCCTGTCGTTCGGCGTGGCCGGGGCGTTGTTGACCAGCCTTGCCGCGATTCCGATTGCCTGGCTGTCGATCCGCGCGCCCGGCAAGCTGCAGCGTCTGCTTGAAGGCTGTAACTACATCACCAGTTCTCTGCCGGGGATTGTCGTGGCACTGGCGCTGGTCACCGTGACGATCCACTTCGCCCGGCCGATCTACCAGACCACCATCACCGTGCTGCTGGCGTACCTGCTGATGTTCCTGCCGCGAGCGCTGGTCAGCCTGCGTGCCGGTTTCGCCCAGGCGCCGGTGGAGCTGGAAAACATCGCGCAAAGCCTCGGTCGCTCGCCCCTGCGCGCCTTGTGGCTGATCACCCTGCGCCTGGCCGCGCCCGGTGCGGCAGCGGGTGCAGCGCTGGTGTTCCTGGCGATCACCAATGAATTGACCGCAACCCTGTTGCTCGCGCCCAATGGCACGCGCACCCTGGCCACCGGTTTCTGGGCCATGACCAGCGAAATCGACTACGCCGCCGCAGCGCCTTACGCGCTGCTGATGGTGGTGCTTTCGCTGCCGCTCACGGCCATCCTCTATCACCAATCCAGGCGCAGTGCCGGCCGATGAACGCTCTCGACATCATCAATCTCAGCAAATCCTTCGGCGCGCAAACGGCGCTGGACACCATCAACCTGTCCGTCCCGACGGGCAGCCGCACCGTGATCGTCGGCCCGTCAGGCTCCGGCAAGACCACGCTGCTGCGAATGATCGCCGGGTTCGAATTTCCCGATGCCGGCAGCCTGACGCTCAACGGCCAGACGCTGGTCGACAGCACCCACGCCGTGCCCGCCTACCAACGGCAGATCGGCTATGTACCGCAGGATGGCGCGCTGTTTCCGCACATGACCGTGGCGGACAACATCGGTTTCGGGCTCAGCGAGACCGGCAGCGCCAGAACCGAGCGCATTCAGGCGCTGATGGACAGTGTGGCCCTGAACGCCAACATGGCCGCGCGCTGGCCCCACGAACTGTCCGGTGGCCAGCAGCAACGGGTGTCACTCGCCCGGGCACTGGCCCAGCAACCACGCCTGATGCTGTTGGATGAACCCTTTTCCGCCCTCGACACCGGCCTGCGCGGCGCCATGCGCAAAATGGTCGCCCGCCTGCTCGAAGAGGCCGGTGTGACCACGATTCTGGTCACCCACGACCAAAGCGAAGCGCTGTCGTTTGCCGACCAATTGGCCGTCATGCGTGACGGACGACTGGTGCAATCGGGGCATCCGATGGACCTCTACCGCTATCCGGACGACGAGCAGACCGCACGTTTTCTCGGCGAAGCGGTGGTCATGCCGGCGCGGATCGAGGCCGGCTGGGCCCATTGCGATCTGGGACGGATCGCGGTGAACAGCAACGGTTTCTCCGGCCCGGCGCAGATCATGCTGCGCCCGGAACAGCTTCAGCTGTCCGACCTTCCCGCCGACTCGGAGGGCTGCAATGCCGTCGTCACCGAACGCGACTTCGGCGGCAATACCTGCACCCTGACGGTCGAACTTTGCGCCAGCGTCAACGAAGAAGCTGGCCGCTCGCTACTGGTTCGCAGCACGGGCATGCACGCGCCACCGGCCGGCAGCGCCGTGCAACTGTCGATACTTGGGGCCGCCCACGTCTTCGAAGCGTCCTGACGTTCAGCTACAGATCGAAACGATCCACGGCGCGGCGCCGCTCGTTGTCGTCGCGCACGTCGTAGTTGGCGGTCGTCTGGATATTGCTGTGGTGCGCCAGTTTCTGGGCAATCGACAGGTCGTGCTCCTCGATCACCCGGGTGATGAATGAACGGCGGAAATCGTGGGGCATGATCTTCACCCCGACCTGCGTGCCGCGCTGGCGGGCGATGTAATAGATCGCATGTTTGGTGATGCGCTCGCGGGTGATGTGGCTGCCACGGCGGATGCGGTTGAACAGAAACGCATCGTCGCTTTCACCTTCCTTGAGCTCGGAACGGCGAAATTCCAGCCAGGTATTGAGTTTGGCGAACGCCCAGGCCGGTGCGTACTTGATCAGTTGCTTGTTGCCCTTGGCGTTGACGCACAGGCTGCGTTCAGTGAAATCCACCTGGTTCAAATCCAGGTCCACTGACTCGGATTTACGCATTCCGGTGCCGTACAACAGCGCAATCACGGCAGCGTCACGCAGCCCCTGCGGGCGCGGGTCGGCGGCGCAGACTTCCATCAGTTCGTGAATCAGCGTGCGCTTCAGATTGCGCCCCTGAGACAGTCGCGTGCCGGCGATGCCCTTGACCGAACGCATCTTCAAAAGATGATCCTGAGAGATCAGGCTCATGCGCCAGGCTTCGTTCATCACGCCGCGAATGGCATTTACATAAAGTGAAGAGGTGTTGGGGGCATAGTTGTCTGCACGCAATGCCGCGACTAACGCCACAACATCTTCGGGTTGTAAGGCGTGCCACGGAATGTCCTCGACATTCATGTCTTCAAAGCCGAGACGGTCGGCGGCATCCTGCAAAACGTAACGCATGGTGAGTTGGCTGGAGGGTGCCAGACGCGCCAGATACAAGGACAAAGGGTTACTTCTGATGGATTCTGAAGGGGTAACGGATAAGCTGCTCAAACGAAAGGCCTTGAGTAAAAACAGTCCAGCACAACAACTAACAACTGCAATGAACTTGATGTAAAGAAGAGTCTTGTAGTAGGACTTTTCCGATAAAACCGCAGAAGTCTGAACAGCGGCTGTATGAATTCCAGATAAACGATTCACCGACCGGTTTTTCATATTCCTTTCACAAAATCGGGAATAACCTTAGGTGGATAGGTCCTCAGTCGGTACCGCCCAACCTGCCGGGCAACGCCTGAAAAGTCAACCAACCCCCGACGTCTTGCTGCTCCAGCAACTCGTTGATGCAAAACCCGTTTTTTGTGTCTACGCTGGGATTGGATCCGATGAACAGATGGATCTGTCCATTTTTATCGCAATGAGGTGTCCATGAGTCAGGCGTTTCTCCCCTTCTCCCGCCCGAGTATTGGCGATGAGGAAATTGCGGCCGTCGAACAGGTACTGCGTTCAGGCTGGATCACCACCGGGCCGAAAAACCAGGCACTTGAAGAACAGTTCGCGCAGTACGTGGGTTGCAAGCACGCCGTTGCACTGTCGTCTGCCACCGGCGGGATGCACATCACCCTGCTGGCCCTGGGCATTGGCCCTGGCGATGAAGTCATCACGCCTTCGCAGACCTGGGTCTCCACCGGCAACATGATTTCCCTGCTCGGTGCCACGCCGGTGTTCGTCGATGTCGACCGCGACACCCTGATGACCGACGCGGCCCGCATCGAAGCGGCCATCACGCCGCGCACCAAAGCCATCATTCCCGTGCATTACGCCGGCGCCGCGTTCGATCTCGATCCGCTGTATGCCCTGGCCGACAAGCATGGCATCGCAGTCATCGAAGACGCCGCCCACGCTGCCGGCACCCGCTACAAGGGCCGCCACGTCGGCTCCCACGGCACGGCGATCTTCTCGTTCCACGCGATCAAGAACATGACCTGCGCCGAAGGCGCGATGTTCGTCACCGACGATGAAGCCCTGGCCGCCCGTGTACGCATGCTCAAGTTTCACGGTCTGGGCGTCGATGCCTACGACCGCCTGACTGGTGGCCGCAAACCGCAGGCCCAAGTCATTGAGCCAGGCTTCAAGTACAACCTGTCCGACATCAACGCCGCGATTGCCCTGGTGCAACTGCAGCGTCTGGACGCCATCAACGCCCGCCGTACTGAACTGGCCACCCAATACCTGCAAAAACTCGAAGGTCTGCCGGTGCAACCGCTGGCCGTGCCGCAGTACGCCCAGCAGCACGCCTGGCACCTGTTCATCCTGCGCATCGACAGCGAGCGCTGCGGGATGGATCGCGAAGCCTTCATGAAAGGTTTGCAGGAGCAAGGCATCGGCACCGGTATCCATTTCATTGCCACCCACCTGCACACCTGGTATCGCCAGCGTGACCCTGATTTGTATCTGCCCAACACCGAATGGAACTCGGCGCGGCTGTGCTCGATTCCGCTGTTCCCCGACATGACCGACCAGGATCTGGATCGTGTTGTCGGTGCCATCGCCACCCTTATGGACAAACGCTCGTGAGACCTTACCCGATAAAATGCGTGTCGATCGTCATCCCGGTCTACAACGAAGAGGACAGTCTGCCTGAGCTGCTTCGGCGCACAGAGGCGGCCTGCGCCCAACTCAAACATGACTACGAAATCGTGCTGGTCGACGACGGCAGTCGCGATGAGTCAGCCAACATGCTCGAGGAAGCCGCCGGACGTGAAAACAGCCCGTTCGTAGCCGTCATTCTCAACCGCAACTACGGTCAGCACGCGGCGATCATGGCCGGCTTCGAACAATGCAAGGGCGACGTGGTGATTACCCTCGACGCCGACCTGCAAAACCCGCCGGAAGAAATCCCGCGTCTGGTGGCCGAAGCCGAAAAAGGCTACGACGTGGTCGGCACCGTGCGCGGTAACCGTCAGGATTCGGCCCTGCGCCGCTATCCGTCGAAGCTGATCAACCTCGCCGTGCAACGCTCCACCGGCGTGGCCATGAGCGACTACGGCTGCATGCTGCGCGCCTATCGCCGCACCATCATCGACGCGATGCTCGCCTGCCGCGAACGCAGCACGTTCATTCCGATCCTGGCCAACAGCTTCGCCCGTCACACCACCGAAATCGTCGTGGCCCACGCCGAGCGTGAACACGGTGATTCTAAATACAGCCCGATGCGCCTGATCAACCTGATGTTCGATCTGGTGACCTGCATGACCACCACGCCGTTGCGTCTGTTGAGCATCGTCGGCTTCGCCATGGCCGGTCTGGGTGTGCTGTTCGCCGTTGCGCTGATCATCCTGCGCCTGGCGTTCGGCGCGGGCTGGGCCGGTGACGGCACTTTCGTACTGTTTGCGGTGCTGTTCGTGTTTACCGGTGGCCAGTTCATCGGTATGGGCCTGCTGGGTGAATACCTGGGGCGCATGTACAGCGACGTGCGAGCTCGCCCGCGTTTCTTCATTGAAAAGGTGTTGCGCAGTCAGCCGGCCTCCCCGGCACCTGCGGTCACCGTTGATGGTCTCTCTTCTACTTCCACTTCTTCCGATCAGGTTCTCTCATGAGTGCAAAAACCGTTGTCTTCGCTTACCACGATATTGGCTGCGCCGGCATTGAAGCCCTGTTGAACAGCGGCTACGACATTGCAGCAGTGTTCACTCACGCCGATGATCCGAAGGAAAACGCCTTCTACGCCTCGGTTGCGCAACTGTGCGCCAACAAGGGCATCCCGGTGCACGCGCCGGAAGACGCCAACCACCCGCTGTGGATCGAGCGCATCGCCAAGCTCGACCCGGATTACATTTTCTCGTTCTACTACCGCAACCTGCTGAGCGAGCCGCTGCTGGCCCTCGCCAAAAAAGGTGCGTTCAACCTGCACGGCTCGCTGCTGCCACGCTACCGTGGTCGCGCACCGGCCAACTGGGTGCTGGTCAACGGCGAAACCGAAACCGGCGTGACCCTGCACCGCATGGTCAAACGCGCTGATGCCGGCGCCATCGTCGCCCAGCAACGCGTGGCCATCGAGCGCAGCGATACCGGTCTGAGCCTGCACGCCAAGCTGCGCACCGCGGCCAGCGATCTGCTGCGTGACACCCTGCCGAACATGCTGCAAGGCAAGATCACCGAAACCCCGCAAGACGAATCCAAAGCCACCGTGTTTGGTCGCCGTACCCCGGCTGACGGCAAGCTGGTCTGGGCAAAACCGGCCGAAGAGCTGTTCAACCTGGTTCGCGCCGTGACCCGTCCATACCCGGGCGCCTTCTGCGCCGTGGGCGAGCACAAGCTGATCGTCTGGAGCGCCGAAGTCGTCAAGGGCAACGAAGGTCAGGCCCCTGGCCGCGTGATCAGCGTCGATCCGCTGCGCATTGCCTGCGGTGAAGACTCGCTGGTGATCAACGCCGGTCAGCGCAACGACAACGGCCTGTACCTGAGCGGCCCGCAACTGGCCAACGAGCTTGGTCTGGTAGACGGTTCGCTGCTGCGCGGCGCCGAGTCCGGCCGTGCACCACGCCGCACCCGCGTGCTGATCCTGGGCGTCAACGGTTTCATCGGCAACCACTTGTCCGAGCGCCTGCTGCGTGACGACCGCTACGAAGTCTATGGCCTGGACATCGGTTCCGACGCCATCTCCCGTCTGCGCGACCACCCGAACTTCCACTTCGTCGAAGGCGACATCAGCATTCACTCCGAGTGGATCGAGTACCACATCAAGAAGTGCGACGTGGTCCTGCCGCTGGTGGCCATCGCCACCCCGATCGAATACACCCGCAACCCGCTGCGCGTGTTCGAACTGGACTTCGAAGAGAACCTGAAACTGGTTCGCTACTGCGTCAAGTACAACAAGCGCGTGATCTTCCCGTCGACCTCCGAAGTCTATGGCATGTGCCAGGACAAGAATTTCGACGAAGACAGCTCCAACCTGATCGTCGGCCCGATCAACAAACAGCGCTGGATCTACTCGGTCTCCAAGCAACTGCTGGACCGCGTGATCTGGGCTTACGGTGCCAAAGGCCTGAACTTCACCCTGTTCCGTCCGTTCAACTGGATGGGCCCGCGCCTCGACCGTCTGGATTCGGCCCGTATCGGCAGCTCCCGCGCCATCACCCAGCTGATCCTGAACCTGGTGGAAGGCACGCCGATCCGCCTGTTCGACGGTGGCGAGCAGAAACGCTGCTTCACCGACATCGCTGACGGCGTCGAAGCCCTGGCACGCATCATCGATAACGACAACGATGTCTGCAACGGCCAGATCATCAACATCGGCAACCCGGAAAACGAAGCCAGCATCCGTCAACTGGGCGAAGAACTGCTGCGTCAGTTCGAAGCTCACCCGCTGCGCTCCAACTTCCCTCCGTTCGCCGGTTTCCGCGACGTGGAAAGCAAGGCGTTCTACGGTGCCGGTTACCAGGACGTGGAACACCGCAAGCCAAGCATCGCCAACGCCAAGCGCCTGCTGAACTGGGAGCCGACCGTGGAAATGCGCGAGACCATCGGCAACACGCTCGACTTCTTCCTGCGTGAAGCCATGCTCGAAATCGCGGACAAGCGTTAATGCAGGCAGGTCTTCGTATCGATGTCGACACCTACCGAGGCACCCGTGAAGGGGTGCCCCGGCTGCTGGAAATCCTCGACGAAGCGCAGGTCAAGGCAACGTTTTTCTTCAGTGTCGGCCCGGACAACATGGGCCGACATCTGTGGCGCCTGATCCGCCCGCAATTCCTCTGGAAAATGCTCCGTTCCAATGCTGCCGGCCTTTACGGCTGGGACATTCTGCTGGCCGGCACCGCCTGGCCGGGCAAGCCGATTGGTCGCGATCTCGGGCACCTGATGCGTCAGGCCCGGGACGCCGGTCATGAAGTCGGCCTGCACGCCTGGGATCACCATGGCTGGCAGGCCAATGCCGGCACCTGGAGCGACGCGCAACTGATCGAGCAGATCCGTCGCGGCGTCGACACCCTCAGCGACATCATCGGCGAGAAGATCCAGTGCTCGGCCGCCGCCGGCTGGCGTGCGGACGAACGCGTGATCGAAGCCAAGGAAACCTTCGGTTTTCGCTACAACAGCGACTGCCGCGGGCAACAGGTGTTTCGACCACTGTTGGCCGATGGTTCGGTGGGTGCGCCGCAGATTCCGGTGGACATGCCGACCTTCGACGAGGTGGTCGGCCCGACCGTAGCGGCGAAGGACTTCAACGCCTTCATCCTTGACCGGTTCCGCCCGGACAACCTCAACAACTACACCATTCATGCCGAAGTAGAAGGGATTCTGATGGCCGAAGAGTTTCGCCGTTTGCTGGCCGATGCACGCCAGCGACACATCGAGTTCAAACCTTTGGGCGACCTGTTGCCCGAGTTTCTCAACACATTGCCTGTCGGCCGTGTGCAACGTGGCGCCCTCGAAGGCCGTGAAGGCTGGCTGGGAGTGCAAGGCGCATGAGCAAACGCTGGGCATTACCGCTGCTGATCGGACTTTTTCTGCTGGCCTACCTGCTGCCGCTCGGCACGCATGGCTTGTGGATTCCCGATGAAACCCGTTACGCACAGATCAGCCAGGACATGCTGCTGAGCGGCAACTGGGTGTCCCCGCATTTCATGGGCCTGCGCTATTTCGAGAAACCGATTGCCGGTTACTGGATGATCGCGCTCGGCCAGGAATTGTTCGGGCAGAATCTGTTCGGTGTGCGTTTCGCCTCGGCCCTCAGCACCGGATTGAGTGTGCTGTTGTGCTTCCTGATCGCCCGCCGGTTGTGGAACGAGCCGCGCAAAAGCTTCATCTGCGCCCTCCTCTACATGAGCTTTACCGTCGTTGCCGGCCAGGCCGGTTACGCCAACCTCGATCCGCAGTTCACCTTCTGGGTCAACCTGAGCCTCGTAGCGCTGTGGTTTGCCGTCGACAGCCGCAGTACCGGGCAACGTCTGGCCAGTTGGGCGGTGTTGGGGCTGGCCTGTGGCATGGGGTTCATGACCAAGGGTTTTCTCGCCTGGCTGCTGCCGGTGCTGATCGCCCTGCCGTGGATGCTCTGGCAGAAGCGCTGGCGTGAGCTGCTGATCTACGGTCCGGTGGCGATTGCCGTCGCGATCATCGTCAGCCTGCCCTGGGTCCTCGCGGTTCATGCGCAGGAGCCGGACTACTGGCGGTTCTTCTTCTGGCACGAACACATCCGCCGCTTTGCCGGTGACGACGCTCAACACGATGCGCCGTGGTGGTTCTACCTGCCGTTGCTGGTCGCGTTCAGCCTGCCATGGGTCGGCATGCTGCCGCCGGCCTTCAAGCAGGCCTGGCAGACTCGTGCTCAACCGGGCATTGCCTTCCTGCTGCTGTGGCTGGTGATGCCGCTGGCGTTTTTCAGCCTGGCCAACGGCAAGCTGCCGACCTACATCCTGCCGTGCCTGCTGCCGCTGGCGCTGTTGCTGGGTCATGCACTGGCCGATCGTCTGCGTCTGGAACAAGGTCGGGCACTGAGCGTCAATGGCCTGCTGAACCTGGTGCTGGGCGTCATCACGCTGATCGCACTGGTTTACCTGCAATTGAAAAAACCGGTGTACGACCACGAACTGCACAGCATGGTGCTGGTGTTCATTGCCCTGATCGGCTGGATCATCGCCAACCTGGCGCAGGCGTTTCTGCCGCTGCAATGCTGGGCGGCTCCGGCCCTCGGCAGCCTGCTGCTGATCGGTGTGCTGCCGGCCGCGTTGCCGAAGTCCGTGGTGGCCAACAAGACCCCGGACCAGTTCATCCTGCATCACCTCGACGAACTGTCCGGCACCACTCACCTGTTGAGTAACGATCTGGGGGCCGCCTCGGCACTGGCCTGGCGCCTGAAGCAACCCAAGGTGGCGTTGTACAACACCGTGGGCGAGCTGAAATATGGCCTGTCCTATCCTGAAGGCGCCGAACAGCGGATCACCACTGATGAAGTCCAGCAGTGGGTGCGTGATGCCCGCCGCACCGGCTCGGTCGGCGTGGTCATGCGGGTCAAGGGCGACGACGAGCTGCACGAAGTCGACCTGCTGCCCAAGGACGGCACTCGTTATGAGCAGGGCAACCTGGTGATCATGGTCCTGCCCAAGGATCCGTCATGAGCTGGTTGCTGTTGCTGACCGCGTGTCTGCTGACGTGCCTGGGCCAGGTCGCGCAAAAGTATGCGGTGGAGAGCTGGCGCGGGGTCGACTCGTCCTGGGCCGACAAACTGCGTTCGCCGTGGCTGTGGCTGGCCCTGTTCGCACTGGGCTCGGGCCTGCTGGTCTGGCTGTTGGTGCTGCAACGCCTTGAAGTGGGCATCGCTTACCCGATGCTCAGCCTCAACTTTGTGCTGATTACGCTGATCGCGCGTTTCGTGTTTCGCGAACCGATCGATCGCCAGCACTGGATCGGTGTGGCACTGGTGATCGGCGGCGTGGCACTGCTGGGGCAACAGTCATGAGCCAGGGACGCGGCATCGGCTTCGCCCTTGGCAGCGTGTTGCTGGTCAGCGGCGCCCAACTGGGCATGCGCTGGAGCATGACGCGCCTGCCGCAGCCTGAACAATGGTTGTCCGCGCTGACCACCGGCAACGTCGATCTGACGGCGCTGGCGGTGGTGTTCACGGCCATTCTCGCCTATGCGCTGTCGATGCTCTGCTGGCTCGCCGCCCTGCGCGACCTGCCGCTGGGCCGGGCCTATTCACTGCTGAGCATCAGCTACGCGCTGGTGTATCTGCTGGCGGCCAGTCTGCCGCTGTTCAACGAATCCTTCAGTTTTACCAAATCACTGGGCGTGGCACTGGTCATGCTCGGCGTCATCACTATCAACACTCGTCCGGCAAAAGCGCCCGATTTGAGGAGTGCTCCATGAAAATCACAGTATTTGGAAGCGGTTACGTCGGCCTGGTGCAAGCCGCGGTTCTGGCCGAGGTCGGCCATGATGTCGTGTGCATGGATATCGATCAGAAGAAGGTCGAACTGCTCAGCCAGGGTCACGTCAGCATCTTCGAACCGGGGCTGTCGAGCCTGGTGCGTGAAGGCCTGGATTCCAGCCGCCTGCACTTCACGTCCGATGAAAAGTTTGCCGTACAGCACGGTCGCGTAGCGTTCATTGCCGTCGGCACTCCGTCCAGCGAGGATGGCTCGGCCGATTTGAAATACGTCCTGTCGGTGGGCGATGCCGTCGCTCGTCATCGTGAGCAGCCGCTGATCCTGGTCGAGAAATCCACCGTACCGGTCGGCACTGGCGACACCTTGCGTGCGCACATTCAGGCCGCGCTGGACAAGGCCGGGCGTGCACTGCAGTTCGATATCGTCTCCAACCCGGAATTCCTCAAGGAAGGTTCGGCGGTCTCCGACTGCCGTCGTCCGGACCGCATCGTCATCGGCTGCGAAGGCGATGACGTGCGCGACGTGATGCGCGACCTGTACTCGCCGTTCAACCGCAACCATGACCGCATCATGTTCATGGACCTGCGCAGCGCCGAACTGACCAAATACGCCGCCAACTGCATGCTGGCGACCAAGATCAGCTTCATCAACCAGATCGCCGAGCTGGCCGAACACCTGGGCGCAGACATCGAGTCGGTACGCCAGGGCATCGGCGCCGACACGCGCATCGGTTACCACTTCATCTACCCGGGCTGCGGTTACGGTGGCTCGTGCTTCCCCAAAGACATGCGCGCGCTGATCCACAGTGCCGAACAGGCACATTGCTCCAGCGACCTGCTGCAAGCGGTCGAAGCGATCAACGAGCGTCAGAAGCACAAACTGTTCGACCGCATCAATGCGTTCTACAAAGGTGATCTGCGCGGCAAGACCTTCGCCCTGTGGGGCCTGGCGTTCAAGCCGAACACCGACGACATGCGCGACGCGCCTAGCCGCGTACTGCTCGATTCGCTGTTTGCCGCCGGCGCCAGCGTTCGCGCCTTCGACCCGGAAGCGATGCAGGAAACCCAGCATCTGTACCCGAACGAAGAAAAACTGATGCTGATGGGCACCCCGGAATCGGTACTGTCCGGTTCCGACGCGCTGATCATCTGCACCGAATGGCAGCAGTTCAAGGCTCCGGACTTCGACCTGATCCAGCAACGCCTCAAGGACCCGGTGATTTTCGACGGCCGTAACCTGTACGACGCCGATCGCCTGGCACGCAATGGCTTCAAGTACTTCCCGATCGGCCGTGGGGATTCGCGCAAATTGCCGATCCCGCTGCAACAATGGCCTAACACTGCGGACGTCGCTTGATCCCGTTGTCGCCTGCCATCCGCCAGCAGTCCCTGATCGCAGGGCTGCTGGCACTGTTGTTGTTTATCGCCGGGGTTTACGGACAGGCACCCATTGGCTTCGATTCACGTTTTGTACTGTTTGCCCAGGAGATGCTGAGACACGGGCCGACGGTATTCCCGACCACGTATGGCCAGCCGTACGCCGATTATTCGGCGGTTTCGACGCTGTTCATCTGGCTGTTGTCGTTGCCCTTCGGCGCGATCAATACGCTGACGGCGTGGCTGCCCAGCGCCATCGCCGGCGGGGTGATCGTGACGTTGATGTACCGCTTGCTGGCGGTGCATTCGCAACGCTGGGCGTTGATCAGCATTGCGCTGCTGATGCTCACCAGCACCTTCGTTACGGAAGTCCGGGCGGTGTCGCAAGACCTGATGCTGGCTGCCGTGGCGCTGTCGGTGTTCTACCTGGGCTACGCTCACGACCATTTCGGCTCCGGCCGACGCTGGCCGTTGATCTTTGCCCTGTTGTTGCTGGGCTTCGGCATTCGCGGGCCGATCGGCCTTGTGGTGCCGACCGGCATGCTCTGCAGCTATTACCTGCTCAACCGCCAATGGGCACGGCTGTTCGTGTTCGGTGTACTGGCGTCGATCCTGCTCGCCGCCTGCGTCGGACTGCTGTTGTGGCTGGCCAAGCTCAGCGGTGGCGAGGCCTTTCTGCAAGACGTGATCCGCATGCAGTTCATGGGGCGCATGGATGGCAGTGAGGGCGTCAGCGGCTCGCTGTATTACTTCACCAGTTCGCTGGGCAACTACGCGCTGGCCTATCCACTGGCGCTGGTGGTCCTGGCGGCGGCATGGCTGAGCAAACCGCATCAGCGCGGGCCGGCGTTGCGGCTGGTGCAGTATTGCGCGGCGGCCGGGTTGATCGTGATGGTCGGCCTGTCGATTCCACAGGCGAAGAAGGCACGTTACCTGCTGCCGATGTTGCCGATGGCGGCGATCATCGCGGCGTACCCGTTTCAGGTGGCTCATGGTCGGGTGTTCGCGTGGTTGCGCGGGATCATTCAGGGGCTTTGGCTGCTGACGCCGGCGCTGCTGATGGTTGCGTTGCTGGTGGCGCAGCGCAGGTTTCCGGGCGTGCTGACCGGTGTCATGCCGGTGCTGATCGTGCTGGGCGTGCTGCAACTGCTGGCGTTGTCCCGACTGTGGAAATCGCGCTGGCGCGCTGAAGTGCTGGCCCTGAGCGCGGTGCTGGCGTTGTGGACGGTCTATGCGGCGGTGTTCGAGCCGGTAGAACGTGATCTCTACGACACCCGTGCCTTCAGTCGCGCTGCGTTCGCTCAGGTTCAACAGAACCCGGCACCGCTGGTGCTGCACGGCATGGGCAAAGACGCCAAGGCGATCAAGTTCATGGTCAACGTCGAACAGGACCTGCAACCGCAGTTCACCGAAACCGTTCAGCAACTGGAAGCGCTCAATGCCCCGGCCTGGCTGATCATGGACAGCAAGGACCTGCAATCGCTGCAAGGTACGCCGCTGGCCGGCCTGCAACCGGTATTGACCGGGCGTTTCGACAAGAACGATTACGTGCTGTTGTACCTGAAACCCTTGTAGACCTCGTTGAAGGCTGCGATCTTGCGGACTTTCCCAGGATCACAGCCTTCGGCAGTTAACGCATGACATTCACGCTTCGCCTCGCCCGGCCCGCCGACGCGGCCACCCTCCCCGCCATCGAACGCTCGGCCGCCGAGCTGTTCCGCCTCGACCCGACACTGGCCTGGCTCGCCGACAGCAATGTACCCGACGCCGCACAGCATTTGCAGGCCATCGAGCAGGGACATGTATGGGTCGCAGAAAATACTGTCGGACAACTTGCCGGTTTTTTAAGGGCCGTTGAAATCGACAACCAGTTGCACGTCGAAGAACTGTCCGTCAGCCAACACTTTCAGGGCCAAGGCATCGGTCGCAAGTTACTGTTGGGCGTGATTGAACACGCGCGACGGCAACAACTTGAGGCGATCACGTTGACCACTTTTCGCGACCTGCCGTGGAATGCGCCGTTCTATCAACGAATGGGTTTCGTGCCATTGAACGAAGTGGATGCCGGACCGCGTTTGATCGAGGTACTCAACGACGAAATCGCCCACGGTTTGCCCGGTGAGCGACGTTGCGCGATGCGATTGATGCTCGGCTGAATTACAGCGGCGCCTTCAGATCAACGCCCAACGCCTGAGCGAACGCCTTCACCAACGGACTGCGCACGGTGTTGTGACGCAGGATCAGATTGAACGGCGTGGCGATGTTGATTCGCTCCGGCAGCACTGCACGAAACTGCCCCGCCGCCACCAGCGTGGCCGCGTAATGCCGGGGCAGGAAGCCTACGAAGCGCCCGGTCTTGATCAGCAGCGCTACGGCTTCGACCTGGGTCGCCGAGGCGGAAAAACTGTCGTAGCGGGCAAAATTGAGTTTGTCGCGATGGATCGCGTAGCGGTGGTTGATGCACTCGTAATCCTGCAGCACGTCGCTGTTCATTTGTGCTTCCGGCATGTCGAACAACGGATGGCCGACAGCGCAGTAAACCTCCGAACGTTCTTCATATAACGGGTAATAATCAAACTCTTCGCGCTTTTGATAGACCGGCACTATTCCCGCCACCAGGCGCCCCTCTACCACCCCTCTTTCCACCTCATCCAGCTGAGTGGCCTGAAGTTGAAACCTTACTTTCGGCGACTCTTCATTTATTCTTTTAAGCGCTGCAACTAACGGTGAATTAAGGTCACTGATCGTATTGTCGATCACCCCCACCCCAAGATCGCCGATAAGTTCGTTCTGTGCCGAACTAAGCCTATCCCGAAAGTTGTCGACCGAGGCGAACAGATCAATCGACGCCTGATACACCAGACGCCCTTCCTCGGTCAGGTGAAACCCCTCGCGACCCCGGGTACACAGGCGCATGCCGATGCGGATTTCCAGGTCGGAGATCTGCTTGCTGATGGCCGCAAGGCCCACGTTCAGCTCGTTTTGCGCGGCGCTGAAGCCTCCCGCCTCGACCACGGCCTTGAACACCTTGAGCAGTTTGAAATCCAGTCCGCTGAGGGCCAGCGGTGCTCGGTGAGCCGTTTTCAGCGGCGGGTTTCCGGAATTGGAAAGTGGGGTTTCCATAATGCTGATTTACCTCTGGCGCAATGTTCAACAATCTGTGTCCAACAACAAAAACATCGCCGGCTAATAATAATGATCACAGAAAACAAGCCTTGGCAACCGCCAAAAATTCCCGAACATCAGTGCCAACTCACTGATCGCCAAACATTAAAAGCTGACACTTCGATCAGCTCTTGTCTCTTTGCAACTGCCCTCTTGAAAACTGCTTTGGCCTGACTCTGTTCTCTGAGTCTGTCTGCTCACTTTTCAGCGTGTTCGACAGGCCATGCACACCGATTTCAGTTCGCGTTACCGACGAGGAAAACAACAAATGTCTCAAACCACCGACCGTCTCTGGGGTGCCCGTTTCAAAAGCGGCCCGTCCGCAGCCCTGGCGGCCCTGTCCCGTTGCCCCGAGCGCTATTTCCGCCTGACGCCGTACGATCTGGCCGGCTCCAAGGCCCACGCCGGGGAACTGCAACGTGCCGGCCTGCTGGATGAGCAGGAAACCCGCACGATGATCGAAGCCCTGGACGGCATCGGTGCCGATTTTGCTGCCGGGCGCATTGCCCCGACGCTGGACGACGAAGACGTTCACACCTTCATCGAGCGCCTGCTGACCGAACGCCTCGGTGCACTGGGCGGCAAGCTGCGCGCCGGCCGTTCGCGCAACGACCAGACCGCCAACGACCTGCGCCTGTTCCTGCGGGATCACGTGCGCACCCTGGCTGTGGAAGTCCTGGCCCTGCAAACGGCGCTGGTGAATCAGGCCGAGCAGCACGTCGACAGCATCTGTCCGGGTTTCACCCACCTGCAGCAGGCGCAGCCAATCGTGTTTGCCCATCACTTGCTGGCCCACGCCCAATCGATGCTGCGTGACGTGCAGCGCCTGGTGGACTGGGACAACCGCACTTCGCTGTCGCCCCTCGGTGCAGCAGCCATGGCCGGTTCCGCCATCGCTCGCCAGCCGCAGCAATCAGCGAAGGAAATGGGTTACGCCGGGGTCTGCGAAAACTCCATCGACGCCGTGGCCAGCCGCGATCACGTCGCCGAATTCCTGTTCATCGCCAGCATGCTCGGGATCAACATCTCGCGTCTGGCCGAAGAATTCTGCCTGTGGTCGTCGCGCCAGTTCCGCTGGGTCGATCTGGATGACGCCTATGCCACCGGCAGCTCGATCATGCCGCAGAAGAAGAACCCGGACATCGCCGAACTGGCGCGGGGCAAGGCAGGCCGTCTGATCGGCAACCTGACCGGCCTGCTGTCGACGCTCAAATCCTTGCCGCTGTCGTACAACCGCGACCTGAGCGAAGACAAGAACGGCGTGCTCGACAGCGTCGACACCCTGCTGCTGGTACTGCCGGCCATGGCCGGGATGGTTGCGACCATGACCGTCAACGTCGAGGAACTGCGTCGTCAGGCGCCGCTGGGTTTCACCCTGGCTACCGAAGTTGCCGACTGGCTGGCGGTGCGCGGCGTGCCATTCAAGGAAGCCCACGAAATCACCGGGGCGCTGGTGCAGGCCTGCGAGAAACACAGCCTCGAATTGTGGGAAGCCTCGCCGGCGCTGCTGGCCGAAATCGACCCGCGCCTGACGGCGGACGTGCGCGACAGCCTGACCCTGGAAGCCGCCATCGCTGCCCGCAGCGGTTGGGGCGGCACCGCGCCGCAGCAAGTGCGCGAGCAGATCGGCCGACTGAAAACCGCCCTCGCTGCGCAGCAACAGTGGACCGAAAACTACCAAGGCTTCCGCCTCTAAGCCGGATCCCCCTCCTACCGGGAGGGGGTTGATCTGAAAGTACAGTGTACGGAGAAACACCATGAGCCAGACTCAGGCAGAACGACTCCAGGCGGAGCGCAAACTGGCGGAAAACCAGTTCGACATCACCCAATACCAGCACGTGCCACGGCGCTATTACGGGCGGATCTTCTTCGCCACGTTGATTGTGATCGCGATCATCGGTCTGGTGCGGGCCTTCGCCGAAGGCAAGATCGAATGGTCGTACATCGGCCAGTTCCTGACTTCCGAAGCGATCATGTGGGGCCTGCTCAACACGATCATCATGGCCGTGCTGGCCATGGCGCTGGGCATCGTGTTCGGGGTGATCACCGCGATCATGCGCATGTCGGCCAACCCGATCCTGCGCTACGTGGCGCTGACCTACACCTGGCTGTTTCGCGGTACGCCGCTGATTCTGCAACTGCTGTTGTGGTTCAACCTGGCGCTGATCTTCCCCACCATCGGCATTCCCGGCCTGTTCGAACTCGACACCGTGAGCCTGATGACGCCGTTCGTGGCCGCCCTGCTCGGCTTGAGCATCAACCAGGGCGCCTACACCGCCGAAGTGGTGCGCGCCGGCCTGCTGTCGGTGGACACCGGCCAGTACGAAGCGGCCAAGTCGATCGGCATGCCGCGCCTGCAAGCGCTGCGCCGGATCATCCTGCCGCAGGCCATGCGGATCATCATTCCGCCGGTCGGCAACGAGTTCATCGGCATGGTGAAAATGACCTCGCTGGCGAGCGTGATCCAGTACTCGGAACTGCTCTACAACGCCCAGAACATCTACTACGCCAACGCCCGGGTCATGGAGCTGCTGATCGTCGCCGGTATCTGGTACCTGGCCACCGTTACCGTCCTGTCCTTTGGTCAAAGCCGTCTGGAGCGTCGTTTCGCTCGCGGCGCCGGCAAGCGCTCGTAAGCCGCGCAGGAGAATCGAACATGAGAAGCATCGTCAAGGCTGTGGCCCTGAACAAATATTACGACCAGTACCACGCGCTCAAGGACATCAACATCGAGGTCGAGCAAGGCGAAGTGCTGTGCATCATCGGCCCGTCCGGCTCGGGCAAGAGCACCCTGCTGCGCTGCGTCAATCAGCTGGAAAAGATCGACAAGGGCGGCCTCTGGGTCGATGGCGAACTGGTGGGCTACCGCGTCGTCGGGCACAAGCTGCACGAACTCAACGAGTCGCAGATCGCCCGTCAGCGCCTGGCCACCGGCATGGTGTTCCAGCGCTTCAACCTGTTTCCGCACATGACTGTGCTGCAAAACATCATCGAAGGCCCGTGCCAGGTGCTCAAGCGTTCGCCCAAGGAGGCGCACGAAGAAGCCCTGGAACTCTTGGCCCGGGTCGGCCTGGCCGACAAACGCGACAGCTACCCGATCGAGTTGTCGGGCGGTCAGCAGCAACGGGTGGCGATTGCCCGCGCCCTGGCCATGCGACCCAAGCTGATGCTGTTCGATGAACCCACTTCGGCACTCGACCCGGAACTGGTCGGTGAGGTGCTGTCGGTGATGCGCGATCTGGCGCAGACCGGCATGACCATGATCGTCGTCACCCATGAACTGGGCTTCGCCCGGGAGGTTTCCAACCGCATGGTGTTCATGGACGGCGGGCAGATCGTGGAGGCTGGAAGCCCCGAAGAAATACTAATAAGTCCGCAAAACCCGCGCACCCAAAGCTTCATTTCTGCCGTTCGAACCTGAGGCCCCTTTGGCCTTCACAACACTCATAAGAGAACGTCCATGAAGAACTTCGTTATCCCAGCAGTACTCGCAGGCCTGATGGCTTCCAGCGTCAGCTTCGCCGCCGAATTGCCGGCCGGCATCAAGGAAAAAGGCGAGATCGTCGTCGCGATCATGCCCAACTACCCGCCGATGGATTTCAAGGACCCGGCCACCAACAAGCTCACCGGTCTGGACTACGACCTGGGCAACGCCTTGGCCGAGCGCCTCGGGATCAAGATCAAGTGGCAGGAAACCGGCTTCGAGCAAATGATCAACGCCCTGACCACCGACCGCGTCGACATCGTGCTGTCGGGCATGACCGACACCGCCGAGCGTCAGGCCAGCGTGACCTTCGTCGACTACTTCACCAGCGGCCCGCAGTTCTACACCTTGCAGAAGAACACCGCGACCAACGAAATCACCGACCTGTGCGGCAAGAAAGTCGGCACCAGCCGCCGCACCACGTTCCCGGCGGAAATCGCCGAGTGGAGCAAGGAGCACTGTGAAGCGGCAGGCAAACCGGCGATCAACGTGATCGGCACCGAAGGCTCGGCCGACGCCCGTGCCCAACTGCGTCAGAGCCGTATTGATGCGGCGATGCAGGGCAGCGAGACCCTGTCGTACCTCAAGACCCAGGAAAAGGACATGTACAAGACAGTCGGCCAGCCGATCTCCGTGCAGTTCACCGGGCTGGGTGTGAGCAAGAAGAAACCTGAGCTGAGTGAAGCGGTGAAAGTGGCGTTGCAAAGCATGGTGGATGACGGCAGCTACAACGCGATTCTGAAGAAGTGGGATCTGGAGCTGGGTGCGATCAAGGAAGTGACCATTAACGCCGGCAAGTAAACCTCGAGATCGCTTCCCCCTCACCCCAGCCCTCTCCCCCAAGGGGGGCGAGGGGGAAAGGGAGCCGATCTTCATGCTGTTCAAAGCCTGAGTTCGGCTTGGTTTTTCAGAAGCTGAGTTCAACTCGATTTTTCAGGTCGATGTAACTCTGAAGAACACCCCGATCGGCTCCCTCTCCCTCCGGGAGAGGGCTGGGGTGAGGGCTCGATCTGATCAACACCCAGGATCCAACTGACCAAACCCCGGAGCGTCACAACCATGTCCGCCCCTCAACAACCCACCTGGCCCGACCAGCACAAAGCCTGCCTCGCCCTGGCCTTCGACCTCGACGGCCCGACCGGCGATGCGATGCTCAACGGCTCGATCTGGCACAAACCCGAGTACTTCGGCTTCGGCGGCTACGGCCCCTACCGCGCCTTGCCGCGCCTGCTCGATCTGCTCGACACCTTCAAGATCCCGACCACCTTCTTCGTCCCCGCCTGGGTCGTGGAAAACTGGCCGAAACAATGCCAGGCCATCGTCGAGCGCGGCCATGAAGTCGCCTACCACGGCTACAAGCACGAATCCTTCTACGCCCTGACGCTGGATCAGCAGCAGGCCGTGATGAACAAATCCCGCGACGTCTTCTGGCAATACCTGCACATCCGCGCCGAGGGTTTTCGCACCCCGTCCGGTGATTGGCGTGCCGAAACCCCGGCGATGCTGGCCGACAACGGCGTCATCTATTCCAGCAGCATGCGCGGCGACGATCGTCCGTATCTGGTCAACGTCCCCGGCCACGACACCCCGCTGGTGGAGATCCCCGGCCGCTGGGAAATGGACGACTACGCCTCCCTCGCCTACACCCGCGCACCAAACTTCCCGTCCGGGCTCGACCGCACCGCCAGCTATGAGCTGACCCTCGACAACTGGCAACGCGAGTACGACGGCGCGATGGACGAGGGCCTGTGCCTGACCACCCTGTTCCACCCGAAAATCACCGGCAAACCGGGGCGCATCCTGTTGCTGGAGAAACTCTTCGAACACATGCGCCAGCGCGATGACGTGTGGTTCGCCACCTGCCGTGACGTCGCTCGCTGGTGGCTGAAGGAGCATCACCATGGCTGACGCTGACAACCTCTGGCCCGCCGGCAAACGCTGCGCGGTGGTGCTGACCGTCGATTACAACGACATCCACGGCATTCTCACCCAAGCTCCGGAAGTTGCCGGGCGCGACAAGACGCTGTCGGTGTGGCGCTACGGCACGCAACGGGGCGTCGAGCGTTTGCTCGGACTGTTCAGGGAACTCGGGGTGCGCAGCAGCTGGTTCGTGCCCGGCATCGTCGCCGAGGAAAACCCGCAGCACATCGCCGCGATTCAGGCGGACGGCCATGAAATCGCCTGCGCCGGTTACCGCCATCAGGATTACGACACGCTGGATCTGACGGCGCAAAGCGCGGAAGTCGCCAAGGGTTGTGCAGCGCTGGAAGCACTGACCAGCGTGCGTCCGACCGGTTTCCGGATCCCTGCGGGCAACGGCGCGCCGGGATTCATCGAAGCCTTGAAAGATCACGGCATTCACTGGTCTTCCTCATGGCGTGGCGATGACCTGCCGTTCTGTCACCCGACCGCGCCCGACGTGGTCGAGCTGCCGCTGCATTACGAACTGGAAGACGAACCCTACTTCGCCTTCAACCTGAGCCCGGCCGTGCCGCCGGCACAATCGCGAATCGCTTCCTACAGCCACACGCTCGGTAACCTGCAAATGGACTTCGCCGGGTTCCACCGCTTCGGCCTGTGCTACGTGCTGCGCCTGCACCCGGAAATCATCGCCACGCCGGGGCGTATCGGTGTGTTGCGTGAATTGCTGCAAGGCATTCAGCAGCACGACGACGTGTGGATCGCCACCGGCGCCGAAGTCGCACAATGGTGGTCGCAAACGGCGGCGCCGGTCGCGCAGGATCACCCGGCCTCCGTGTATGAGCGCCATTATCGGGACTACCTCGTATGACCCAACGCATGCAGCGGCTGGCGCAGTTTTGCGTCGAGACCCGGTTTGAAGATCTGCCCCCGGCGTTGGTGGAACAGGCCAAGCGACACATTCTCGATACCTTCGGTGCCGCGCTGGCCGGGGCGGACAGTGCGGTCGCGCTTCAGGCTCGGCAGGTGTTCGGCGCCGAACCAGGCACCGCACTGGTCTGGGGTTCATCACTGCGTGTCGGCGCCGGGCATGCAGCATTGCTCAACGGCATCGCCGCCCATGCGCTGGAACTGGACGACACCGGCGGTTGCGATCATTCCGGCGCGGTGGTGCTGCCGGCGGTGATGGCGGCGCTGTCACTGGTGGATCGGCCGGTGGACGGTCGCGAGTTCATCACCGCCGTGGTGATCGGCTACGAAATCGGTCGACGGGTTCTGGAAGCCTGCGGCAGTTATTCCGCGCACAACGGCGCCGGTTGGCACTCCACCGCCACCTGCGGCGTGTTCGGCGCGGCGGCGGCCTGTGCGCGGATCTTTGCCCTGGATGCAGGGCAAACCGTATCGGCGCTGGGCATCGCCGGCAGTTTCAGCGGCGGGTTGTGGGCGTTCATCCATGACGGTTCGCAAAGCAAGAAACTGCACAGTGGCCGTGCGGCCGAAGGTGGTCTGCTGGCGGCGCGTTTTGCTCGCGAAGGCGTCAGCGGGCCATCGGTGTTGTTCGACGATGTCTGGGGTGGATTTCTCAAGACCCTCGCGCCGGGTAGCGCGCAACCGGATGCATTGGACGCCGAGTTGGGACAGGTCTGGAAACTCGCGCGCTGTTCGATCAAACCCTACGCCGCCTGCCGTGGCACCCACTCGGCGATCGATGCGCTCGGCTTGTTGCTGGAGCAATTGCAGGTCGACGCCGATCAGGTGGAAGACGTCCAGGTGAATCTGTGCAGTTTTCTGCTCGACATGTGCGGCGGTCGCGACACCCGCAGCCTGGCCGCCGCGCAGATGAGTCTGCCCTACGCCCTCGCCGCGCGACTGGTGCACGGCCATTGCCGGCTCGAGGCTTACGATGAGCAGCCACGCAACGATCCGCGCATTGCTCAATGGCTGACGCGCATTCGCCTTGAAGTGGATGAGCGTCTGTCGGAGGATGGCGAGCCGGTGGTCATTGTTCGAACCCGCGACGGGCGTCAGGCGAGCCTGTGTGTCGAGGTGCCGCTGGGCGCGCCGGGCAATCCGCTGAGCGAGCCGGCGCTGGAGGAGAAGTTTCTCAGTCTGGCGTTGCGCGTGAGTTCAGCAGCCAAGGCTGAACGGCTGCTGGCGCAGTTGCGGCAACTGCAAACGCTGGATTCCGTGCGCGATCTCGAGCACCTGTTAACCGAATAAGGACATTTGATTTTCCGTGGCCACCTACTCGCTCGTTATCCGCCGCCTGATGATCGTTTCGCTGACGATTGTCGTCAGCCGCGCCATCACCAGTCCTTTGCTCACCTTGTTTTTGAGCAACAAGCTCGGCCTCAACCAACAGGACGTCGGGTTGTTGCTGGGCATCGCGGTGTTCATCGCCACCCTGCTTGCGCTGTACGGCGGCTACATCATCGACCGACTCGAGAAACGTCGGTTGCTGATTCTGGCGATGCTCTCCAGTGCAGTCGGCTTCGTGCTGCTGACCTTCGCCAAAGACCTGTACCTGACCACCGCGACCCTGGTCATCACCGAAACCGCCTCGGCGTTGTTCCTGATCGGTTCCAAGGCGATCCTCAGTGAAAACCTGCCCATGGGTCAGCGGGCCAAGGCGTTTTCCCTGCGCTACACCCTGACCAACATCGGCTACGCCACCGGCCCGATGCTGGGTGTAGTGATCGCCGGGGTGTACCCGATTGCGCCGTTCCTGATTGCCGCCGGTATCGCTTTCGGCAGCATCTTCCTGATGATCGGCATTCCCAAGGACGCCAGCCCGGTCGCCGCCATCGGCCAGCCGCAAAGCTTCCTGAAAACCCTGATTACCCTGAAAAACGACCGCACGCTGATCATGTTCACCTGCGGCTGTCTGCTCAGCACCGTAGTCCACGGGCGCTTCACCCTGTACCTGTCGCAATACCTGCTGGTGGTCGAAGACTCGCAGCGCGCCCTGCAAACCATGGCCGCCCTGCTCGCCTGCAACGCCATCGCGGTGATCCTGTTGCAGTACCAGATAGGCCGCTTTCTCAACCGGGAAAAACTGCGCTACTGGATTGCCGCCGGCACCAGTCTGTTCATCCTCGGCCTGATCGGTTTCAGCCTCGCCGACAGCCTGGTGAGCTGGTGCATCGCAATGTTCATCTTCACCCTCGGCGAGATGATCATTTATCCGTCGGAGTTCCTGTTCGTCGACACCCTGGCCCCGGAAGAATTGCGCGGCAGTTATTACGGCGCGCAGAACCTCGCCGCATTGGGCGGTGCGTTGAGTCCGGTGATCTGCGGTTTCCTGCTGATGCACACGCCGGCGCCGACCATGTTCTACGCGCTCAGCGCGCTGACCGCGATGGGCGGATTCCTGTGCTTCATGAGTGGACGGCGAGTGGCTTTACTTCATAAATAATGCATTGAAGATGCATTTATATGAATTTGTCAGCATCGAGATTGCTTGGCACACTGTGCACGTTCCTCCCCCAATAGTTGGAACACTTCGAAGGACTTTCCGGATTGACGGACAAGTCCTTTTTTTTGCCTTCAGTTTCCCCAAGAGGATCGGTTCTTCATGCTCGCTCGCTGGTTGCCCGCCGCCATCAACACCCGCCCCACCGAATGGAGCCGCGCCGCCATCGGTATGGCGCTGGGCACGTTGTTCAGTGTGTGGGCGTGCAGTCAGGTGTTCGGCATCGAAGTCGCCTACCACCTGATCGGCCCGCTGGGCGCCTCGGCGGTGTTGCTGTTCGCCGTGTCCTCCGGCGCCCTCGCCCAGCCGTGGTCGATCATCGGCGGCTACCTGTGTGCGGGTGTCGTGGCATTGCTGGTGGCCCACGTCCTCGGCCGAACCCTGGGCAGCGCTTGCCTGGCGGCGGGCATGGCACTGATCCTGATGTGCTGGCTGCGCTGCCTGCACCCACCGGCCGGCGCGGTGGCATTGACGATGGTGCTCGCCGACCCGACGACCATCGCCATGGACTGGAAAGCCCTGGAACCGGTGATGCTCAGCGCCGCCTGCCTGCTGCTCGCCGCACTGACGTACAACAACCTGACTCGGATCCGTTACCCGAAACGTCCCGCCGAGCCCGCGCCGGCCGTGGCACCGGTCGATATTCAGTCCATCACGGCTGACGACCTGAAACTGGCGCTGGCGGACATGGAGGCGTTTATCGATGTCACGCCGGAGGATCTGGAGCGGTTGATTCATGCCAGTGAACTGCATGCCAAGCGGCGGAGCATTGGTCAGGTGTTCACCTGAGCGCGACATATGGCGACAACGCCCCGCAAGCGATCAATCCGGCATCGACCGGATGATGTCCGTCAGATCCTCTTTGGTGATTTCATTGGCTTTGATAGCTGCGGCGATGTCTTTTTTCGAGAGAGGAAAACGTTGGAAAATGTCTTTCAACGCATCGGCATCGACGCTCGACAACCAACGAGGATCAATCAATGATCCTCCATACTCGGGCTTCATCGGCACTGGATCGCCGGCAATAACACCCTTGTGATTGAAAAAGACCATGTAACGACTAAAACCTTCGGGATAGCTTTTGTCGTAATAAAGCGTCGTGCTGACGGGCAGCACGTAATAGTGTTCATCATCGCCACGCCCCGCGATCAGCAAGGGTTCTTTGGTCCTGATCATCTCCATGCCATACGCCCTGGAAAGCCCGCCACGCAGGACAAACGCCAACGCTGCGACATTGATAACCGTCAGCAGCAGTAGCAACACAACGATCAGTCTGCCTGTTGAATACCTTGTTATTGACATGGTGCGCCTCCATTGCGCGTTGAGCTCTGGTGAAAAAAACACTGGGGTTCTGTTGCAGACGCTATTGAAGCGAAGGTCTGTCTGCCGGCTCGTCGCAACCGCCGCGCAGCCTAGCAGGCGCCAGCGCTCCGGCCACAATTTTTCATTTTGTGGTCAAGGCAAAAATGCAGACACCCCATGCACATATCCCCGTTGTACATGGCAAATTTGCACTGTTACGATCCGGTAACGCTCGCGCGCGAGCTTCTCGAATAAAGACAATAAAAGCAGGGAGTTAGTGATGACTGCTCAGGCTTCATCCCCGCGGACTTCGTCCATGGATGCCACGCCACACGAAGTGCTGGCCGAGGTTCGCAATCACATCGGTCATCTGACCCTCAATCGCCCCGCCGGCCTCAATGCCCTGACCCTCGACATGGTGCGCCAGCTCCAGCAATACCTGGACGCTTGGGCCGCTGATGCCGATATCCACGCGGTCGTGCTGCGCGGTGCCGGCGAGAAAGCCTTCTGTGCCGGTGGCGACATTCGTTCCCTGTACGACAGCCATAAAAGCGGTGACACGCTGCATGAAGATTTCTTCGTCGAGGAATACGCCCTCGACCTGACGATCCACCACTACCGCAAACCGGTGCTCGCGCTGATGGACGGTTTCGTCCTCGGTGGTGGCATGGGCCTGGTGCAAGGCGCCGATCTGCGGGTGGTCACCGAGAAGAGCCGACTGGCAATGCCGGAAGTGGCCATCGGGTATTTCCCGGATGTCGGCGGCAGTTATTTCCTGCCGCGCATTCCCGGCGAACTGGGCATTTACCTGGGCGTCAGCGGCGTGCAGATTCGTGCGGCGGATGCGCTGTATTGCGGCCTCGCCGACTGGTATCTGGACAGCAGCAAACTCGGCACCCTCGACGAGCAACTCGATCAATTGCAATGGCACGACACGCCGTTGAAAGACCTGCAAAGCCTGTTGGCCCGCCACGCCGTGCAAACCCTGCCGGATGCGCCGCTTGAAGCCTTGCGCCCGGCCATCGATCACTTCTTCGCCTTGCCAGATGTACCGAGCATCGTCGAGCAATTGCGCGCCGTGACCGTCGCCGACAGCCATGAATGGGCGACCACTACCGCCGACCTGCTGGAAACCCGCTCGCCGCTGGCCATGGGCGTGACCCTGGAAATGCTGCGTCGCGGCCGGCACCTGAGCCTGGAACACTGCTTCGCCCTCGAACTGCATCTGGATCGTCAGTGGTTCGAACGCGGCGACCTGATCGAAGGCGTGCGCGCCTTGCTGATCGACAAAGACAAATCACCACGCTGGAACCCGCCGAGCCTTGCCGCGCTGCACGCCGAGCACATCGCGAGTTTCTTCCACGGTTTCGCTGAGAGCGGGAGCTGAGCCATGCACGATCTCGAATTGACTGAAGACCAGGTAATGATCCGCGACATGGCCCGGGACTTCGCCCGTGGCGAAATCGCCCCCCACGCCCAAGCCTGGGAAAAGGCCGGCTGGATCGATGACGGTCTGGTGGCGAAGATGGGCGAACTCGGCCTGCTGGGCATGGTGGTGCCGGAAGAATGGGGCGGCACCTATGTCGACTACGTGGCCTATGCGCTGGCGGTGGAAGAGATTTCCGCCGGTGACGGCGCTACCGGCGCGTTCATGAGCATTCACAACTCGGTGGGCTGCGGGCCGGTGCTCAACTACGGCAGCGAAGAACAGAAACAGACCTGGCTCGCGGATCTGGCCAGTGGCGCGGTGATCGGCTGCTTCTGCCTGACCGAGCCCCAGGCCGGCTCCGAAGCGCACAACCTGCGCACCCGCGCCGAACTGCGCGACGGGCAATGGGTGATCAACGGCGCCAAGCAATTTGTCAGCAACGGCAAACGGGCGAAACTGGCGATCGTGTTTGCGGTGACCGATCCGGATCTGGGCAAGCGCGGTATCTCGGCGTTCCTCGTGCCGACCGACACACCGGGTTTCATCGTCGACCGCACCGAACACAAGATGGGCATCCGCGCCTCCGACACCTGCGCGGTGACGCTGAACAATTGCAGCATTCCCGAAGCGAATCTGTTGGGTGAACGCGGTAAAGGCCTGGCGATTGCCCTTTCCAACCTGGAAGGCGGACGCATCGGCATCGCGGCGCAAGCACTTGGCATCGCCCGTGCGGCGTTTGAAGCGGCGCTGGGTTACGCCCGTGATCGGGTGCAGTTCGGCAAGGCGATCATCGAGCACCAGAGCATCGCCAACCTGCTGGCGGACATGCAGATGCAGATCAACGCGGCGCGCTTGATGATCCTGCACGCGGCGCGGCTGAGGACGGCGGGTAAGCCGTGTCTGTCGGAGGCTTCGCAGGCCAAGCTGTTTGCTTCGGAAATGGCCGAGAAGGTGTGCTCGTCAGCGATTCAGATTCACGGCGGGTACGGGTATCTGGAGGATTATCCGGTTGAGAAGTACTACCGGGATGCGCGGATTACCCAGATTTATGAGGGGTCGAGCGAGATACAGCGGATGGTGATTGCTCGGGAGTTGAAGAACTATCAGTTGTGATAGGTCTGGAATCGGGTGTGGTGTGAGATCTTCTCCCCCTCACCCCAGCCCTCTCCCGGAGGGAGAGGGCGCCGACCGAGGTGTCTGGCGTCATACATCGACCTGAAAGATCGAGTCGATTATGGATTCACAGGCGATCTTTCAAGTCGGCGTATCTCTTCAATATCCCCCGGTCAGTCCCCTCTCCCTCCGGGAGAGGGCTAGGGTGAGGGGGGCTCTTGATTTTGCTTTGTTACTTACCTTGGAACTCCGGCGACCGCTTGGCCACAAACGCCGCCATCCCTTCTTTCTGATCCTGCGTCGCAAACGCCGCATGGAACACCCGACGCTCGAATCGCACGCCTTCAGTCAGGTTCACTTCAAAGGCGCGGTTGACGCTTTCCTTGACCATCATCGCAATCGGCAACGACTTGCTGGCGATCACCGCCGCGACTTTCAGCGCTTCATCCAGCAGTTCATCACTCGGCACGATCCGCGCGACGATGCCGCAACGCTCGGCTTCCACCGCGTCGATCAAGCGCCCGCTCAGGCACATCTCCATCGCTTTGGCCTTGCCCACGGCGCGGGTCAGGCGCTGGGTGCCGCCCATGCCCGGCAGCACGCCAAGGTTGATTTCCGGCTGGCCGAATTTGGCGTTGTCGCCGGCCAGGATGAAGTCGCACATCAACGCCAGTTCACAGCCACCGCCGAGAGCGAAGCCGTTGACCGCAGCGATGATCGGCTTGCGACGGTTGGCCACGCGGTCGCTGTCGCTGAACAGGTCGTCCATGTAGATCTGCGGATAGGTCAGATCCGCCATTTCCTTGATGTCGGCGCCGGCGGCGAAAGCTTTTTTCGAACCGGTGATGACGATGCAGCCAATGTTCGCATCGGCTTCCAGGCCATCGAGGGCGCGGTTCACTTCGCTGACCAGTTGCGCGTTCAGGGCGTTCAGCGCCTGCGGGCGGTTCAGGGTGATGACGCCGACGCGACCATGGGTTTCCAGCAAAATCGTTTCGTAACTCATGTGCAGATTCCTTCTCAAAGATTGCGCGAAATGACCATGCGCTGAATGTCGCTGGTGCCTTCGTAAATCTGGCAGACCCGCACGTCGCGGTAGATGCGCTCCAGCGGGAAGTCGTTCAGGTAACCGTAACCGCCGAGGGTTTGCAACGCCATGGAGCAGACCTTCTCGGCCATTTCCGAGGCGAACAGCTTGGCCATCGACGCTTCGACCAGCGCCGGCTGACCGCTGTCGCGCAGGGCGGCGGCGTAATGCACCATCTGCCGCGCCACGGCGATCTGGGTCGCCATGTCCGCGAGACGGAAGGCCACGGCCTGGTGCTCGATGATCGACTTGCCAAAGGTGTCGCGCTCGCGGGCGTAATCGCGCGCCGCTTCGAACGCGGCGCGGGCCATGCCCACCGATTGCGAAGCGATGCCGACGCGGCCGCCTTCGAGGTTGGCCAGGGCGATCTTGTAGCCCTCGCCCTCCTCACCCAAACGGTTGGCCACCGGCACGTTCACGTCTTCGAACAGAATCTGGCAGGTGTCCGAGGCATGCTGGCCGAGCTTGTCTTCGACGCGAGCGACTTTGTAGCCCGGCGAGTCGGTCGGCACGATGAACGCCGTGATCCCGCGTTTGCCGGCGCTCGGGTCGGTGACCGCAAACACGATCACAATCCCGGCGTTCTGCCCGGAGGTGATGAACTGTTTGCAGCCGTTGAGCACGTAGTGATCGCCTTCCAGCCGTGCACGGGTTTTCAGGCTGCTGGCGTCAGAGCCGGCCTGCGGTTCGGTCAACGCGAATGCACCGAGCATCGCACCACTGGCCAGCGGCTTGAGGAAGCGTTCACGCTGGTCGTCGTTGCCGAACTTGAGGATCGGCACGCAGCCCACTGAGTTGTGCACGCTCATGATCGTCGAGCAGGCGCCATCGCCAGCGGCGATTTCTTCCAGGGCCATGGCGTAGGCCAGGTAACCGGTGTCGCAACCGCCCCACTGCTCCGGCACCAGCATGCCGAAGAAGCCCAGTCCGGCCATTTCGCCAATGGCTTCTTTCGGGAAGCGGTGCTCGCGATCCCACTCGGCGGCGAACGGTTTCAGCCGTTCCTCGGCAAACTGCCGGGCCATATCGCGGATTTGTTGTTGGTCGTCATTGGGAATCATGGCAAATCCTTCACTCGGTTCAAACGCACTCGACGGCCATCGCCGTGGCTTCGCCGCCGCCGATGCAGATCGCCGCAACGCCACGTTTCAGGCCTTTCTGGCGCAGGGCCGAGAGCAAGGTCACCAGAATCCGCGCGCCGGACGCACCGATCGGGTGGCCCAGGGCGCAGGCGCCGCCGTGGATGTTGAGCTTGTCGTGGGGGATTTCCAGGTGGGTCATCGCCGCCATGCCGACCACGGCAAAGGCTTCGTTGACTTCGAACAGATCGACCTGATCCAGCGACCAGCCGGTTTTCTTCATCAGCTTCTTGATCGCACCGATCGGTGCCACCGGGAACAGGCCCGGAGTATCGGCGAATGCTGCGTGGCCGTGAATCACCGCCAGTGGTTTCAGTCCTTGTTTCTGCGCTTGCGACTGACGCATCAGCACCAGTGCCGCTGCGCCGTCGGAGATCGAACTGGAGTTGGCTGCGGTTACGGTGCCGCCCTCGCGGAACGCCGGTTTCAGCGAAGCGATCTTGTCCAGTTTGGCTTTTGGCGGCTGTTCGTCGTTGCTGATGACCACTTGTTCCTTGCCGACGGTCACGGTCAGCGGAACGATTTCGGCCTTGAAGCTGCCGTCCTTGATCGCCTGCTGGGCGCGGGTGGTCGAGGCGATGGCAAAGGCGTCCTGAGCCTCGCGGCTGAAGTCGTTGGTTTCAGCGCAATCCTCGGCGAAGGTGCCCATCAGTCGGCCCTTGTCGTAGGCGTCTTCGAGACCGTCGAGGAACATCGAATCCAGCACCCGGCCGTGGCCCATGCGGTAACCGGCACGGGCGCGGTCCAGCAGGTACGGCGCGTTGGACATGCTTTCCATGCCGCCGGCGATCACCACATCGGCGCTGCCGGCCAGCAGCATGTCGTGGGCCAGGATGGTGGTTTCCATGCCTGACCCGCACATCTTGTTGACGGTGGTGCAGCGGGTGGATTTGTCCAGCCCGGCACCCAGTGCAGCCTGACGCGCAGGCGCCTGACCGAGACCGGCCGGTAGTACGCAGCCGAACAACACTTCATCGACCGCATCGGCGGCGACACCGGCACGCTCAACCGCAGCCTTGATTGCAGCGGCGCCCAGTTGCGGCGCAGTCAGGCTTTTCAGTTCGCCCTGGAAGCCGCCCATCGGGGTACGAACGGCACTGACAATGACAATCGGATCGTTGGAGATAGTCATGAGAAATCCTCCTTATTTGGCGGCCATGCGCAAGGCACCGTCGAGACGGATCACCTCGCCGTTGAGCATGCTGTTTTCAATGATATGCCGCACCAGCGCGGCGTACTCGGCAGGTTTGCCCAGGCGCGGCGGGAACGGCACGCCAGCGGCCAGCGAGTCGCGCACTTCCGGGGTCATGCCGGCCATCATCGGGGTTTCGAAAATGCCTGGGGCGATGGTCATCACGCGGATGCCGAAGCGCGCCAGTTCACGGGCGGCAGGCAGGGTCAGGCTGGCGATGGCGCCTTTGGACGCGGAATACGCGGCCTGGCCAATCTGGCCGTCGAACGCAGCGACGGACGCGGTGTTGATGATCACGCCGCGTTCGCCATCGGCGTTGGCTTCGCTTTCGGCAATCGCTGCCGCTGCGAGGCGCAGCATGTTGAAGCTACCGATCAAGTTGACGTTGATCACCTGCGCGAAGCTCGCCAGCGCATGCGGGCCGTTCTTGCCGAGGATCTTCTCGCCCCGGACGATACCGGCGCAGTTCACCAGACCATTCAGGCTACCGAAAGCTTTTACCGTAGCCTGTACGGCGGCTTCGGCGGCGGTTTCGTTGCTGATGTCGGCCACTACGCTTTGCGCACCGAGGCGTTGAGCCTGAGCGGCGACGGCTTCGGCGTTCATGTCCACCAGCATCACTTTGGCGCCGGCGGCAACCAACAGCTCAGCGGTGGCTGCACCCAGCCCGGACGCACCGCCGGTGACGATAAAAACCTTGTTCTCGATCTGCATGACTGTTTCCTTGGATTCAAGCTGAAACGTTGTGCGCCGCAGCCTCTTGAGCCTTGGCGATTTCCTGGTTGCGCAAGATAAAGCGCTGCAATTTGCCGCTCGGGGTTTTCGGCAACTCGCTGACAAATTCGATTTCACGGGGGTACGAATGCGCGGCCAGACGCTTGCGCACGTGTTGGCGCAGTTCTTCGGCCAACGCCGGTTCGGCGCGGTATTGCGGGTTGAGCACGACGAAAGCCTTCACCAATTCGGTGCGCTCCGGATCGGGTTTGCCGACCACCGCCGCTTCGACCACCGCCGGGTGCTCGATCAGTGCGCTTTCCACGTCGAACGGGCCGACGCGATAGCCGGAAGTGGTGATCACGTCGTCACTGCGGCCGACGAAGCTGATGCTGCCGTCCGGGTTCCACTCGACGGTGTCGCCGCTCAGGTAGTAATCGCCGACGAAGGCCTTGGTCGGTGCACCTTCGTAACCGGCGAACCAGCACATTGGCGATTGCGTGCGGTCGATGGCGAGAATGCCTGGCTGACCCACGCCGAGTTCGTTGTTCTGCTCGTCGAGCACCACGATGCGATGGCCCGGCGAAGCAAAACCGGCGGCGCCGAGGTGGATCGGGTGTTCGAGGCCGTGATGGTTGCACAGGACCATGCCCAGTTCGGTCTGGCCGTAGTGGTCATGAATGACCACGCCGAGGTTGTCAGCGAACCAGCGAATCACTTCCGGGTTCAACGGCTCGCCAGCGCTGCTGACGATGCGCAGCTTGCCCTTGATCGATTTGGCGAACTCATCGCCGCCGGCAATCAACAGGCGATACGCCGTAGGCGAACCGGTGAGGTTGGTGATCCCGTACTTGTTGATCACCCGGCAGGTGCTTTCGAGGGTGAACGGGCCATCGTAGAAGGTGATTGGGTGGCCCATCGACAACGGGCCGGTGACGCCGAAATAGATGCCATAGGCCCAGCCCGGATCGGCAACGTTCCAGAACGCATCTTCCGGGCGCAGATCCACGGCATCGCGGGTGTAGCTCTGGAACGCCACGACTGCCTTGAGCGGCACCGACAGCGCTTTCGACGGGCCGGTGGTGCCCGAGGTGAACATCAGCAGGAACGGGTCTTCGCCGGTCAGCATGACCGGTTCGCAGACATTGGAATGGTTGGGCAGCTCGGCCCAGAAACTGAAGTCGCCACGGACGATGCCCTGGCCTTTCGGGCCGCCGACGGTGACCAGCGTCGGGCAGTCGGCGACTTCACTGAGCTTCGGCCGGTTGACCGCATCGGTCACCACCACTTTGGCACCGGAACTGTTCAGGCGATGTTCGAGGGCTTTGGGGCCAAACGCGGTGAACAGCGGTTGATACACCGCGCCGATGCGCCAAGTGGCGAACACGGTGATCAGCAATTCGATATTGCGCGGCAGCAGGCCGGCGACCTTGTCGCCCTTCTGCACGCCTTGGGCGAGAAGGAAATTGGCGAAACGCGCGGCTTTGTCCTGCAGATCGCTGAAGGTGTAAGTCGCACTGGCGCCGTCGCGGCCTTCCCAGAACAGTGCGATGCGCCCCGGCAAGGCGTGACGGTCACAACATTCGACGCAGGCGTTGAGCGCCTCGAGCGTGCCGCTGAGTGCGGCGTCCACGGTGTGCTGATAATCAAACTGCTGGGTGGCAGACAAGTAATCGCGCATTGCCAGAATCCCTCTGTGTTTTTATTAGGTTGGGGAACCGTAAACAACAGAGGAATACTCGCGCCGCACGCCGGCGGCGGCAATGGTCAAAGCCCTCAAAGTGGATGACTGGTTTGGCCAAGAATCCCGACTTTGATCGCTCCCACGCCGACCGCGTTGATCGTTCCCACGCTCTGCGTGGGAATACCTCAAGGGACGCTCCGCGTTCCAGCTCTGGAAGGGACGCGGAGCGTCCCGGGCTGCATTCCCACGCGGAGCGTGGGAACGAGAGTCAGGGGCGGGTCAGACCGCTTCGTTGAGGATCAGGCTGCGGTAATGCCCAGGATTAGTCCCTGACCACTTGCGAAACGCCTTGTAGAACGAGCTCGCATCGGCAAACCCCAGGCGTGTGGCGATGTCGACAAAACTGATCGAAGGCTCCGCCAGCCAGATGATCGCCAGTTCCTTGCGCACGCTGTCCTTGAGGCCTTGATACGTCTGCCCTTCTTCAGCCAGGCGCCGACGCAGGGTCGAGGCCGACATGCACAGCTGCTGGGCCAGGGCTTCGGTTTCCGGCCACTGTTCGGCGGGCAACTGACGCAGATCCTGCTTGATCCGGCTCGCAAGGCTTTCCGGGTCGCGGTACTTCACCAGAATGTTGGCCGGGGCATGGGCGAGGAAACGCTTCAACTCCTCGGCACTGCGCTTGATCGGCAGATCCAGCACCTCGGCGGCGAAGATCATCCGCGTGCGTGGCCGATCGAAGCGCAGGTTTTCCGAGAACATCACCCGGTAGTCGTCGCAGAAGTCCGGCGCCGGGCAGCGCAATTCAATGGCCAGGATCGGAATCCGCCGCCCCGCGAGCCAGCAGGCCACGCCGTGGACGATCATCCAATAGGTGAAATAGGTGAAGGCGCGGCGCGGTTCAGGATCGTCCTCCAGCAGGACGATCTCCGCCAGGCTTTGCTGGTGCACCAGTTGCGCCGGCATGCGCTCAAGCATCAGCGACAGGAAATTCAAACCGGCGCTCAAACCGGCAGCCAGATTCGGCTGGGCCATCGCGCTGCGGCAGAGGAATTCCAGGCTGCCGGACTTCAGCTTGCGCGGGTCCATGCCAAAGAACTCGTCATCGCCGCGCCGCGCCAGCAGTCGCCACAACCGTGCGTACTGGCTGGCCGGGACGCGGGCGTCATCGGTGGGCAGCAGCGCCGGATCGATGCCGACCTTGTTCAAGACTTCTTCCGTGGCCACGCCCGGGGCACAACTTTGCAGCAGTGCTTCGCGCACCAGTTGAATGGCGATGGTGTCTTTTTCCGACATGGATCGAGGCAAATCCTGTTGTTGTTCGGGTGGCAGGCATCTTAACGCAGCTGCCCTGGCACGGCGCGCTCCATCCGGGAATGTCCGTTGCGTATTTGAGAATGGTTGATCTTCAAGCTTGTTCAGCTACCGTTCAGGTAAATGTCAATGAGTGCCATGTGAGAATGACTTTCATTATGTTACAACTTGTAACCTCATTTCGTTACACAGTGGATGCCGAATGCTCGTTCCCTTTCTGATCATGCTGCGTGAAGGCATTGAAGCCGCGCTGATCGTTGGCATTATCGCCAGCTACCTGCAACAGACCGGCCGTGGCCAATGGATGCCGGCGGTGTGGATCGGCGTATTTCTCGCCGCTGCGCTGGCGCTGCTGGTGGGTGGTGGCCTGGAACTGGTCAGCGCCGAATTCCCGCAGAAACAGCAGGAACTGTTCGAAGGCGTGGTCGGCCTCGTCGCCGTGGGCATCCTCAGCTCCATGGTGTTCTGGATGCGCAAGGTCGCGCGTTCGATCAAGCATTCGCTGCAGGCATCCCTCGATCATGCGCTGACCGCTTCGAAACATCAGGTCATCGCGCTGATCGCCATGGTGTTTTTCGCCGTCGCCCGGGAAGGACTGGAAACCGTGTTCTTCCTGCTCGCCGTGTTCCAGCAGAGCGAAGGCCCGGGCGCGCCGATCGGTGCCCTGCTCGGCCTGATCCTGGCCATCGTCGTCGGTTTCCTGATCTACAGCGGCAGCATGCGCCTGAATCTGTCGGCGTTCTTCCGCTGGACCGGGCTGTTCATCCTCGTGGTCGCTGCCGGGATCCTCTCCAACTCGGTGCAGGCGCTGCATGAGGCCGGGGTGTGGAACCACCTGCAAACCGTGCTCTTCGATTTCAGCGCGACGTTGCCGATGGACGGCCCGCTGGGCTCGGTGCTGGCCGGCATGTTCGGTTATCAGGATGCCCCGACCGTCAGCACCCTCGGCGCCTACCTGATCTACCTGGTGGTGGCACTGGTGATGTTCTTCTATCCGGCCTCCGCCCCTGCGCCCAAAGCCGCCGCTTCGAATTCCGCTTCCAGCCAATAAGGGCCTCCATGTCAAAGCCTAATATTCCTCAGGCCTCCCCTCCCCGCGCCTTGCGCTGGGCGGTGGCCGGTTCCGTGGTCGTGATGATCGCCGCCGGTGGCCTGTTCTACTACGCCTCGAAAATGGCTGCGGCCAAGCGTCAGCACAACCACGACGAAGTGGTGGTCAACATCCACCCCGGCAGTTGCGAGCCCAACGAGCTGAGCGTGCCGGCCGGCCGTGCCAGTTTCCGCATCGTCAACCGCTCCGACCGGGCAGTGGAATGGGAAATCCTCGACGGCGTGCTGGTGATCGAAGAACGCGAAAACATCGCGCCGGGCCTGAGCCAGGTGATCAACGCCAACCTGCAACCCGGCGACTACGCCATCACCTGCGGCCTGCTGAGCAACCCGCGCGGCGTGCTGCATGTGACGCCGACCGCTGCCTCGGATGCCGCCGCCAAGGCCAAGCCGTCGATGGTCGCTTTCGTCGGGCCGCTGTCGGAATTCCGTGTCTATCTGGCCACCCAGAGCAGCGCGCTGATCAGAGCCGTCACGGCGCTCAATCAAGCGATCACCAGCGGCGATCTGGCCCAGGCTCAAGCGGCGTACTTGCCGGCCCGCGCGGCGTATCAGCGTCTGGCTCCGGCCGCACAACGCCTGGCCGAGCTGGACAACAGCATCAACGCCCGCGCCGATTACTTCGAGAAACGCGAACAGGATCCGGCCTTCGTCGGCTTCCATCGCATCGAATACGCGCTGTTCCAGCAACGCAGCTTCGACGGTCTGTCGCCGGTTGCCGAGCGCCTGTTGGGCGACGTCACCACGCTGAAACAACAGTTGCTGGCCCAGTCGCTGCCACCGGAGCAACTGGTGGAAATCCTCGTGCGCAACCTCAACACCCTGGCCGACGTGCGCGCCGCCAGCGGCGAAGAGGAACGCTACAGCCACGGCGACCTCAACGGTTTTGCAGCGAATCTGGAGACCGCGCACAAAGTCGTCGAACTGTTGCGCCCGATGCTGAGCAAATCCGCCGTCGACCTGCTGCCGAAAATCGACAGCGCGCTGACTGATTTCGATACCACGCTGAACGGTTTCAAGGTCAAGGATGGCTACGCCAGTTACGACACCGTCAACGGTGAGCAACGCAAGCAGATCGCCGACAAGGCCAAGGCTCTGGCCGACGCCCTCGACGCCATTGATCCCGCCCTCGGCCTCTCCGGCCTGTAAGTAGAAGACGAATACCGATGAACGATTCCGAACACTTCAACCTGCAACGTCGCCGCGTACTGATGGGCATGGGCGCCGCCGGTGTCGCACTGGCCGGTACCGCCCTGAGCTGCCCGGCGATGGCCGCAGCGCCTGCGCAAGTCACCGAAGCGCCGAGCAGCGACAAGACCCAGGATCACCACGACTTTAATGGCGCGCACCAGACCGGCATCGTTACCCCGCGTCCGGCGTCCGGCATGCTGGTGTCATTCGATGTGCTGGCCAGCGACCGCGAAGACCTCGAACGCCTGTTCCGCACCCTCAACGAGCGCATCGCGTTCCTGATGAAGGGCGGCCCGGTGGCGCAGATCGACCCGAAATTGCCGCCACCGGATTCCGGCATCCTCGGCCCGGTGGTCACACCGGACAACCTGACCATCACCGTGTCGGTGGGCGAATCGCTGTTCGACGAGCGTTTCGGCCTCGCCTCCGCCAAACCCAAGCGCCTGATCCGCATGGTCGGTTTCCCCAACGATGCGCTGGAGCCCGATTGCTGCCACGGCGACCTGAGCCTGCAGTTCTGCTCCAACACCGCCGACACCAACATCCACGCCCTGCGCGACATCGTGAAGAACCTGCCGGACCTGCTGCTGGTGCGCTGGAAACAGGAAGGCAGCGTGCCGCCGCAAGCCCCGGCGAAACCCGGTGTGCCAGCGCAATCGGCGCGTAACTTCCTGGGTTTTCGCGATGGTTCGGCCAACCCGGATTCCAACGACGGCAAAGCCATGGATCGCATCGTGTGGGTGCAACCGGGCAGCGACGAGCCGGCCTGGGCCGTTCACGGCAGTTATCAGGCGGTGCGGATCATCCGCAACTTCGTCGAACGCTGGGACCGCACGCCGTTGCAGGAGCAGGAAAGCATCATCGGCCGAGTCAAAACCACCGGCGCGCCGATGGGCGCCAGCCATGAGACCGAAGTCCCGGACTACAGCAAGGATCCGGAAGGCAAGCTGACCAAGCTCGACGCGCACATCCGCCTGGCCAACCCGCGCACCGCCGCGAGCCAGGCCAACCTGATCCTGCGTCGGCCGTTCAACTATTCCAACGGTGTGAACAAGAACGGCCAGCTCGACATGGGCCTGCTGTTCATCTGCTACCAGGCCGATCTGGAAAAAGGCTTCATCACCGTGCAGACCCGCCTCAATGGCGAGCCGCTGGAGGAATACCTCAAGCCGGTCGGCGGCGGTTACTTCTTCACCCTGCCGGGTGTTACGGGCGACAAGGATTTCATCGGTCGCTCGTTGCTCAACGCTACCCAACCAAAAACAACTGCATAGCATTCAACAGGAGCCGCCCCCATGAAAAAGACGCCCATCGCGTTATTGCTGACCCTCGGTCTACTCAACACCCCGCTGTCGGCGTTCGCGGCGACCGCACCGCTGGATCTGGTCGGGCCGGTTTCGGACTACAAGATCTACGTCACCGAGCAACTGGACCAACTGGGCACCCACACCAAGCAATTCACCGATGCCGTGAAAAAGGGCGACCTGGCCACCGCGCAGAAGCTCTATGCACCGACTCGCGTCTACTACGAGTCGATCGAGCCGATTGCCGAGCTGTTCAGTGACCTCGATGCATCCATCGACTCCCGCGTCGATGACCACGAAAAGGGTGTGAAGGCTGAAGACTTCACCGGTTTCCACCGCCTCGAGTACTCGCTGTTCTCGGAGAAGAGCACCCAGGGCCTGAACGATCTGGCCGACAAACTGGATAAAGACGTCCAGGACCTGCAGACCCGCGTCGCCGGCCTGACCTTCCCGCCCGAGAAAGTCGTGGGCGGCGCTGCCGCCCTGCTGGAAGAAGTCGCTGCCACCAAGATCTCCGGTGAAGAAGACCGTTACAGCCACACCGACCTCTATGACTTCCAGGGCAACATCGACGGCGCGAAGAAAATCGTCGACCTGTTCCGTCCGCAGATCGAAAAACAGGACAAAGCCTTCGTGGCCAAAGTCGACAAGAACTTCGCCACCGTGGACAAGATCCTGGCCAAGTACAAGACCAAGGACGGCGGCTTCGAGACCTATGACAAAGTGAAGGAAAACGACCGCAAGGCGCTGGTCGGCCCGGTCAATACCCTGGCCGAAGACCTGTCGACCTTGCGTGGCAAGCTCGGTCTGAACTGAGTTCGGCGCATAAAAATATCCCCCGGACGCGTCCTGCGTTCGGGGGATTTTCGTTTTCCGGTCTTACAGAATCCGGTACAGCAACCGCTCGACCCGTACCCGGCTCACGCGTTTGAGGAACTTGGCCACCCCGCTCGGGTAATCCGGCAAGGCTTCCAGATCCTGGAATCGTGCGATTCGCTGGGTGTGTTCGAAGATGTTTTCCAGCTCCAGACGCCGAGGCTCCAGCCACTCGCCTTTCGGGTCATCGATCAGCAGCGCGTTTTCCAGATCGAGACGGAACGCCCGCGGGTTGAGGTTGTTGCCGGTCAGCAAGGTGTAGCGCTGATCGATCCACATGCCCTTGAGGTGATAGCTGTTGTCGCCCTCACGCCACAAATGCAGGTTCAACTGGCCGCTGTCGATGTTGCGCTGATGGCGCTTGGCGAAACGGCGCAGGCTGATCTCGTAGAGATACGGCAGCGCGGCGATCACCTTGAACGGCTCGGTCGGCGGAATGTAGAAGTCGTTGGCCGTCTTGTCGCCGACCACGATGTCGATCTTCACGCCGCGAGCCAGCGCCCGGTTGATCTCGCGGATCACCCCCAGTGGCAGGTTGAAGTACGGCGTGCAGATGGTCAGTTGCTTCTGGGCGCTGGCGATCAACTCCAGAATCACCCGGTTCAGCGGGTTGTTCTTGCCCACGCCGAGCAACGGGCTGACGGACAGGCCGGTATGCGCCGTGCTGCCGGCGCTGGTGTCGTACGTCGCGTATTTGAGGCGGCTGCGCAGGTCGCCGATGTCGTTGCGCAGGCTGCGGGTGGTCGGCAGGTTCGGCAGGTCGAGGCGATGCACCGCTTTCGATTCGATCAGGCCGTGCTTGACCAGATGGTGCATCGAGTCCGCCAGTTCACGGCTCTGCAACACGTGATAACGGTCGAAGCGGTACTTGTCGAACTTGTGCAGATAAACGTTGTTCAGGCTCGCGCCGCTGTAAACCACACAATCGTCGATCACGAAGCCTTTGAGGTGCAGCACGCCGAACAGCTCACGAGTCTGCACCGGCACGCCGTAGACCGGCACCACGCTCTGGTGAGTGCGAGTCATTTCCTGATACCAGGCCGAGTTACCTGGCTGCTTGCCGGCACCGATCAAGCCGCGCTGGGCGCGCAACCAGTCGACGACCACAACGATTTCAAGCTCGGGACGCTTGAGTTTGGCGGCGTGCAAGGCATCGAGGATTTCCTGACCGGCTTCGTCATTTTGCAGATAGAGCGCGACGAGGTAGATGCGCTGGGTCGCCTGGGCGATTTTCTCCAGCAGGCAACGACGGAACTCGGCAGCGCCGGACAGAATGGTCACGGCCTCGGCGGTCAGCGGAAAGCTGCGCAACTTGGGCAGCAGAGAGCGTTTGAAAAGCAACGGCATAGGGCTCGCAATGGGTCGAATCCGAAGAACCCGAGAGCTTACACCATCAACTCCTTCGGGTCTTCCCGCCTGATTGATCGTTCCCACGCTCTGCGTGGGAATGCAGCCCGGGACGCTCCGCGTCCCTTCCAGAGCTGGAACGCGGAGCGTCCCTTGAGGCATTCCCACGCAGA